>CAYULH010000121.1:0-17318 GCA_964445645.1 uncultured Aureispira sp.
TAAGCGAAGCGCACTAGTAGGGCAAAATTGGCCTTCATTAGCGACATTAGGCTAACCGAGCAACGCGAGCTCATGCAAATAAATTTAAACAACTTCAGTACTAAGGTTAACTCGTTTCTGTTTCTTTGAACAATTCCTGAAAGGCAGCTCCCGAAATACAGACTACTGCTGGTTTGGGCAATGCGCCCTCACCATTGGGCCAGTTGCTGGTGAGTTCAGTCAGGCTCTTGCTGCGTTCGCCGGGGTGCTGAACACTCAAGAACAAGGTTTCGCCATCAGGAGCAAAGAAGGGGCCTGTAAATTCAGCATCAACAGGAGCAGAGGCAATCTGCAAGACCTTGCCCTTGTGTTCGCCCCAAGAAGGGACCAAGAACAAGCCATTATTACCAAAAGCCTCATAAGGGGCTTGATTTATGGCACTGCCCGAAATATCAGAAGTAAACCAAAGATTACCCTTGGTATCAAAAGCCATGTTATCGGGGCAGGCAAAACCTGTTTCCTCGCCACCCGCCAAGAAGGTAGAAGCCTTGAAGGTCAATGAAGTTTTGTTGTCTACATCTGCTTCTTCTATTTTTAGAATTTGCCCCATATAATCGCCTTTGGGTTTGTTGTTGGTCAAGGCAATAAGCACATCACCAGTGAGGGGATCAATTTCAATGTCCTCTGGGCGATTGAGTGGGGTGCCACCTACTAGTTTGGCTGCTTCTCTTAGGCGGATTAAGACCTCTGTTTGATTCTTAAATTTTTCTTGAAGAATGGCTTGCTCTTCATAAACCAAGGAAATCCATTCGCCTTTTTCTGTGTTGGCTACATAGAGCTTGCCCGCTCGCAAATTTTCAGGTTCGTCACTAATAAATTTGTACAAACATTCGTCATTGCTATCATCGCCCGAATACACTACCAAACGCCCGTCTTTGGTTTGGTGTACTGTGGCACACTCATGGGCACAACGTCCCAATGCAACCAATTTTTTGGCGGTGCCTGTTTGTGGATTTACCTCTACTACCCAGCCATAATGTTCTGGAGGGTAGTCATAATGCTTGGCCCAGCCATAATCATAACTGCTAAAAACACGCTTGGGCTGCTCGCCCGAATAGTCGGTTTCGCCATAAAACATGTCGTAATTTTCCTCACAGGTGAGAATTGTACCCCAAGGAGTTACACCACCCGAACAATTGGCAAAGGTGCCAATAGCCGAGCTTGCCCCCAAAATTGGCTCTTCCCAATCAAAGGGAATTTCTGTTTGTGCCGTCAGGCGGCGATTCATTGGGTCATTGATAACAGGCTTCCATTGGCCTTGGTCATTTTTTTTGATTCTAACCAAAGACCCCCCCACAGCATACATTTCTTGTTCTACTTGCTCTTTTGTTTTTTTGCTGAGATCTGTATCTGTGAATCCACTCACAAAAAGTGAATGCAAGTATTCGTGGTTGACCCACAACATGCCATCTGTAGGGTCTTTTTCATCAAAAGGAACAAAAGCGATATAGTCATTATTAAAGCCAAAACGATCTTTTTCTGAAATCAAGTCATCCCATTGCAAAAGAACCTCATATTGCAGCCCTTCGGCCAAATCTAAGTTGTCAGAACTAGAATGTGCAATGGCTTGGAGTGGAAAGGGGCGCGTGTTGGTCGGTGGGGTAGTAGTGGGTAACGTTGTATCATTGGTGCTGTCAGCACTGCTACAGGCATTGTTACTCAAGAGCAATCCACCAGCCGTAATACTGAGGCTGGCACGCCCCAAAAATTGTAGGAAACTTCTTCTATTCTGTGCTTTCATTGTGTTAGTTTGTTATATAAACAACTTCATTGTTCTTGTACAAACAAAAATACTAAAAAGCAAAGAGAGAAACCGAGCTATCTATGTTTAGTTTTTGTTATAAAAAAAGCCGTAGCGATACAAAATTTTGTATCGCTATGGCTTAGGCAGTTCCGTTTGTTGCAAGTGTTTGGTGATAAATCGCATGGCATTTTTGTACATGATTCTATCCACAATGTCTTGGGCAGAATAGTTGTACATAAAATTTCGGATTTCTTTGACAGAATATAAGCCTTTAATGTCTCTTGGCTCTTCAAAGAAATCGAGCAAATCGCGATAGAGGATAATCATATCATCAGAAGAGTTAAAAACATCGATGTGGCGTGCATGTGCATCAAAGTGAGAACTGATACAAATCATATCCCAAGCATCAATACTATTGCTCATGTGAATGGCCTTGCAAATATTACCAACCAGTGCTTCCACAGCAATTCTGCGGCGATCGGCAGAGTTGGAGACAGATTCGTCATAACGACGCTGAAACTCCTTGCCCATTAGGCGATCTCTTTCTAAGGAAAGCCCTATTAAGCCTTTGGACTGCACAATGGCTACCAAATCTTGGCGCGATAAATTGGTGGTTTCGTGATTAAGTACTTCTTTTTTGTCGGCACGGCCGTAAGCATTATCTTTATTACTCAAACCACTCACACCCACTCCTGTTGCCATAATTGGAATACTATCTTTGCGGTAACGTTGACTTTTTACGTATTTGTAATACCACTGTCTGCTTCGCATACTCATGCCTCCCACATCCACCAAAATACGGCGACCTTTCTTTTTGTCGAGCATGGTATAAATAATCTTCTGCCCCAATTCTGTAATATCATCATCAATAGTAGTAGGTCGCTTGAATGCCTCTTCTTCACTGATTGAGAAGCGAGCAGTTTTGCCTGCAACACCATCTTTAAAGTAATTGCCAAAATTGATAGAAAAAATAGGAATATCTAAGTATCTATTACCCTCGTCCTCTAGTGGCGTTGTCCCTTTTAGGCGATTTACATTTTTGAGCACAATATTCTGATACTCGTCAGTATCTACTTGGTTTTGTTCTATATACAAATAATTACCCAAGCTGTGTCCACCTCCAATACTGATAACAAAACCCACTTTGGTTGGATCGTTGATAGCTGCCTTGAGATTACTTTTGTTGCGAATAATTAGGCCATCATACGTACGTCCATTCTTGTGATAACTGTATTGTAATTCTTCTTGTAAGAAATCGAGATTGGCCAGTACCAAGTCAAAATAATCCACATTATTGAGGATAAAATTTTCCTCGCGATAAGACATGCCACTCAAACAACCAAAAATCTTGGAGCTTGATCCCGGTGTTAGGAAAGGGCTGTGCATGAATTGACGTTCTGTAGGACTGATAATTTGATTAGAAATTTTGACATTTCCTTTTACCAAATCATAGATAGAGCTTTGATTGTGTCTCAAAATACCATCAAAGGCATTGGTCAATTCAATTGGAATTTCTTGCAAATCTATTCCACAATCGTGCTCAATGCGCTCCCACATGCTGTGTCGCTTGACTTTGCGTGATTTGAAAGCTTTTTGGGTAGAATACACCCCCATATCAAATACGAGTATGGGGTCTTTTACCACCTTTGGCGTGGTTACTTCTTCTACAATAGAACTGTCTGCGTCTACATTGGCTGCATCTTGTGCTTGAGTATTCCAACTCAACAAACAGAAAAAACAGCATGTAAGAAAGCTTATTTTGTTATTCACCATCATAATTATGTATTAGTACAGGGTATTTGGTAGGTTTAAAATATCCACCTATAAGATAATGCCATAATGACGAAATATAGCACCAATAAAGCTTGTTTTAACCAAATTTTCACATCAAAGCCTATTTGTTCCTTTATTATGTTTACCCCAAAAGCAATCAATGACATCTAATATACACAAACTTTCAAGCAGTTGGGTATCTTTTTGTGGCAATGCTAAGATGTATTTGTGACAAAGTATAATTAATCCGAATCACAAATTTTGAGCCGTCTTGTTCAAATTATATTCCATATTATTGCTCCATCTGCACATCTTATAAACCAAATCAGCGTGTTTGGAGTGTATTAGATAGAACGCTCAATGAAGTACGGTTAAGTCCTACAATCTTTAGTTTGTTGTTGGTAAATAATTCTGCTCGTAGCCCTTTAAGGTGTTCATTAATAATGCGGTGACAGTCATGGGGCCTACTCCTCCGGGAACAGGTGTAATAAAACTAGCTTTGGGGGCTACTTGTTCATAATCTACATCCCCCACCAAGCGATAACCTCGTTTTCTGGAGGCATCTTCTACACTATTGATGCCCACATCCAATACTACCGCTCCTTCCTTGACCATATCGGCGGTTACATAATTGGCACGGCCAATAGCCGCCACCACAATATCGGCACGTTGGACTTCTTCCTTGATATTGGCCGTACGACTGTGTGTAAGTGTGACGGTACAATTGCCTACAGGCGCTTTGCGAGAAAGGAGTAGGCTCATTGGTGTACCAACAATATTAGAACGCCCTAGCACCACACAATGTTTGCCACTGGTTTCTATATTATAACGCTCTAGCATGGTAAGCATACCCAATGGGGTGGCAGGAATGTATTGTGCCTTACCTTGTGCCATTAATCCAATATTGGTAGGATGAAAACCATCTACATCCTTGCTAGGGTCAATGGCCAGCGTGACGGCATGTTCATCAATATGGTCAGGCAGGGGCAATTGTACAATAAAACCGTCTACGCCTGCATCTTGATTGAGTTCTTGAATCACTTGCAAGAGTTCCTCTTGGCTAATAGTTGCTTCCTTGGCAAGTAATGTAGACTGGATGCCTGTACGTTCGCAAGCACGCATTTTGTTGCGGACGTAGCTTGCACTAGCAGGGTTGTCGCCTACCAAAACGGCTACTAAAT
Source organism: uncultured Aureispira sp. (assembly GCA_964445645.1). GTDB lineage: Bacteria > Bacteroidota > Bacteroidia > Chitinophagales > Saprospiraceae > Aureispira. The sequence goes on from CAYULH010000121.1 coordinate 4,738, forward strand.
GTGGGGCACGTTTGCCTGTTTTAGTCCAAGCCTCTACTTGTGCTTTTAGTTCTGTTTGAATATCCAATGCCAGTTGTTTTCCATCAATTTTTGTCATTTTGTTTTGCTGCTTTGTGAGCATCTTGGCTCTGTTGTATGGAATATTGTTCTTTTTGGAGGCTTAAATTATGGAATTAGAGACAAACAATTGTAAAAACGACAAACTATTATTTATAATTGCAAGGAAGCAACAGTTTAGCAGTGTTGTAGCAAGCAAATGGATTTTCAAAAGCAATAGAACGTATGCAATCACCATTCTTAATAGGTCTGACTGGCTTGAGTGGCTCGGGCAAAACTACCTTCCTCAATCGACTACAGGAAGCCTTCACAGAGCGCAATTTGTGTGTTATTTCTCAAGATAATTATTACAAACCTAAAGAAGAGCAAGAGCAAGATGAAGAGGGCGTGTATAATTTTGATTTGCCTTCTTCTATTGATCGGGTGGCTTTTCACCAAGATATTGTGGAGTTGATGAATGGTAATACGGTGGAGCGAGAGGAGTATACTTTTAATAATGAGTTGGCTAGGCCCAAGATACTGACCTTTGAGCCTAGACCCATCATATTGATTGAAGGCTTGTTTATTTATTATTATGAAGAAATTCGTAATTTGTTGAATCTTAAACTGTTTTTGCACGCCCAAGAAACCACGGCTTTTACCCGTCGTATCAAGCGTGATCGTTTGGAGCGCAATTATCCCTTAGAAGATGTATTGTACCGTTACCAAAAACATGTATTGCCCAGTTATGAGCGTTATATCAAGCCTTTTAAGAAAGAAGCCGATTTGGTGGTGAATAATCATTATAATTTTTCTATGGGCTTAGAGGTGGTCATCGCTTATTTGCATTCTTTGTTGGATAAATAAAAACTCCATGAGTATTTGGTTAGGACGTATTTTGCTGCTGTTGTTGTCGTTTTATGCGCTGGTTTGCTTTTTGGCCTACTGGTGGCAGGAGCGTTTGTTGTTTCATCCTACCATATTAGCCAAGGATGTTCTATTTCCTTTTGATACCAATTTTGAGGAAGTGTATTTGGATGTGGCAGAAGGGGTGCAATTGCATGGGCTGCATTTTAAGGTGTCCAATCCTAAGGGCTTAGTTTTTTATGTGCATGGCAATGCTGGTTCTTTGTATGATTGGGGGAGCTTGGCTGGTTTTTATGCCCAGCAAGGTTATGATTTGCTCATGTTTGATTATCGGGGTTTTGGCAAGAGCAGTGGGAAAATTTACAGCCAGCAGCAGTTTTTTGAGGATGCACAATGGGTATACAATTGGGCCAAAGCCCAATATGTTGAAGAAAAGATTGTCATAGAAGGCTTTTCGATAGGAACGGCTACGGCTTCTAAATTGGCCGCCGAAAACAATCCCCGACAATTGGTGCTCAAAGCTCCTTATTACAGCATGACCAGCTTGGTCAAGGACAAAATGCCCTTTATTCCTTCCTTTTTGCTCAAATATCCGTTTGAGACGATTCATTATTTACAACAAGTGCAATGTCCGATTACTATTTTTCATGGCACGGCCGATGAGTTGATTCCACACACCAATGCCGAGCGTCTACAAGCAGAGGTGCCTCGTGCTCATTTGTGGCTCATCCAAGGCTGTTTACACAATGATGTGCCTTATACTGCTATTTACAAAGAAAAAATGCGGGCCATTTTGCCTTAGCCCTGATTGCGTTCGGGCAATTGGAATTTGCGCTTGAGGGTAAAGCTTTGGCCCAAGTACACTTCTCGTACTTTCTCGTCACTAGCCAATACTTCGGACGTTCCCTCCCTAAAAATGCTCCCTTCTACCATAATATAAGAGCGATCGGTAATAGAGAGGGTTTGTTCTACACTGTGATCGGTGATGAGAATGCCAATGTTTTTTTGTTTGAGCTTAAAAACAATGGATTGGATGTCTTCTACTGCAATAGGGTCAATGCCCGCAAAAGGCTCGTCCAATAAAATAAACTTAGGATTAACGGCAAGGGAACGTGCAATTTCGGTACGCCTACGTTCTCCTCCCGATAGGGTATCGCCTTTGCTTTTGCGTACTCGGTGCAGTCTAAATTCGTCCAGCAATTCTTCCAATTTGTCCGCTTGCTCTTTTTTGGAAAGTGGAGTCATTTCCAGAATGGCCTTGATGTTGTCTTCCACGCTCAATTTTCTGAAAATAGACGATTCTTGTGGCAAATACCCAATGCCTAGCTGGGCACGTTTGTACATAGGCAGTTTGGTAATGTCTTGGTCGTCCAAGAATACTTTGCCCGAAAGCGGCCGCACAAACCCCACGGTCATATAAAAACTAGTGGTCTTGCCTGCACCATTGGGACCCAATAGGCCAATAATTTCTCCTTGTTCTACCTGTAGTGAAACCCCCTTGACAACGGTTCTATTGCCATACTGTTTGACCAAATTCTCTGCTCGTAGTTGCATTTGTGTATAAACTTAAAAATTAGAAGCCAGTAACAAATTCAAATCCGTGTACTTGATGTTAAAAAAGTCGCTCAAATAGCGATTGGTTAGGCAGCCCTTGTACATATACACCCCGTTTCTAAAACCAGGCGAGGAGTGGAGCAGTGCCTCAATGCCCTCTGTGCCGCCTGCTTCTAGGAAGAAGGGCGTTAGAATATTGCTGATAGCTTTGGAACTGGTTTGTGGAATGCGTGCCACAATATTGGGTACACAATAATGAATAACATCGTATTCTACAAAAGTAGGCTTATCGTGTGTGGTCATCCTCGAAGTGGCAAAACAGCCGCCTTGGTCAATACTCACATCAATAATAACCGAACCCGATTTCATGTTCTTGACCATAGCATCACTCACAATAATAGGCGCACGGCCTGTTTCGGAGTGAATGGCTCCAATCACCACATCTGCACTACGCAATTCTACCTCTAGTTCGGGCGTATTGAAGGTACCTGTGTAGAGCTTGGTTTGTAGATTTTCTTGCACACGCATTAGTTTTCGGATGTTATTATCAAAAACACGCACCTCGGCACCATAGCCCAAGGCAACACGAGTGGCTACCTCAGCCACTACCCCTGCTCCCAAAATAACCACTTTGGTAGGCGGTATCCCCGGTACACCGCCCAGCAAAACCCCCAATCCATCACTACTTTTGGAGAGCAATTCGGCAGCCGTTTGCATGGCACTAATGCCTGCCATTTCGGATATGATGCGTACAAATGGAAAGCTCCCCGATTGGTCTTTCATGTACTCCATTGCCAAGGCTGTAACCCGTTTTTTCTTGAGGCGATAGATGTACTCTTCTGATAAAGAGGGAAGGTGTATGGGGGAAATCAAGATTTGGCCGGGGTGGCACATTTCAATTTCCTCCAAGGAGGGCGGAGCTACTTTGAGCAAAACCTGTGCGCTAAACACTTGCTCAATTCGATAGGCAATTTCTGCCCCTGCTTCCGAATATTCAAAATCTAAAAATCCAGCCTCTAGTCCTGCATCTTCTTCTACTGTCACCCGATGCCCAGCTTTTACCAAGGCTTTGACCGCCGATGGAGTCAAGGCAATTCTATTTTCCTGAAAGGCGCGTTCTTTGGGAATGCCAATGTATAGTTTAGTTCTTTTGTGTGGAACTTCTAAACGTTCTTCTTGTGGTGTGAGTGCTTGTTGAGTCAGACGCTCTGAAACAGACATGCTTGTTTTTTCATTTGCCATACACTACTTTTTTCGAGTACATTGTTAGAAGGAGGTGAACAAGTATTATAGTATTTTCAGGAGAAAGTTTATGGTAATTTTTTGTTTTGAGTTTTAAATACTTCATAAACCTCTGTTGCTTCTTGTATATACCGTTTATCTGAATAAAAGGAGAAGCTTTCAGTTTTTGATGCTTTGGGATTGTATTTTGCCTGAGTTTTGAAAAGTGTCATTTGGTCTGCTAAATCCTTTTTCTTTTTAACTTTTTTATTAACAAAGTCTCCCATTTCCTCCAAACCTAAGAAGAATCTTTTAAATATATTTTTGATTGCTTCTGAGCTATTGTCTACTCCTATCCATTTTCTGTTTAATTGATTGGCGACATCTAAGGTAGTTCCCGAACCAGAAAAACAATCTAAAACAAAATCGCCTTCATTGGATGAAGCGTTAATTATTCGCTCTATTAAGAATGGATTTTTCTCTGTTGGGTATCCTGTTATTTTAATATTTTGATTTACAGAATCTTGTACATCTAGCCATATATCCTGAACAGGTATGCCTTTGTCTATATCAAAATAAACTTTTCTTCTTGGATTTCCAGTTGCAGACCAATAAATATCTCCATTAGCATCCAATTGGTCTAACCTATTGGGAGTGTATTGCCAATGTTTGCCTTTGGGGGGCATTTTTCCTCGCCAAGGCTTTCCAGTTGCTCCATTTCTGATACCCGGTGCGTGTATAGGTACTTTTTTATATCTTCTTCCTGTTTTTTCGTCAATACATGGATATTCTTTTTTCATTTTTTCTTCTGACCAAGGTAGCGTTGCTCGATGCCAAGTATAATTTTCAGATTTTGAATAGAAAACTATGTAATCAGAAATATTCCCGTACGTATTTTTTGTATAATTTTTATTGCTGCATTTTTTACGTGTAATAATCCCTCTAAAATTTTTTGCTCCAAACACTTCATCAAGAATTAATTTGCTCTCAAATATCATGTTATTATCCAAATGCAGATAAATAGAGCCTTGCTCTGAAAGGAGTTCTCGCAATAGTATCAACCTACGTCTTAAAAATTCAATAAAATGGCTACCTATTAAATCATCTTTGTACGAACTTTTTTGATTTCTTGAATAGAATATGCTGTTTGTTCCGTAAGGTGGATCAATATAGATTAGTTTAATTTTGCCTTTTAAGTTGGCCTTGTGAATTAAATGTTTTAAAACATCTAGATTATCACCATAATAAAGTTCATTGTCAGAGCTATTTGTAAAAATTGGCTTGTAATTTTCTTTTGGAGTATCTACAATTAGTTTTTCTTCAGGCATTTTGCCCTTATAAGAAATTTCATACTCGGTAGAGGTATCAAAAAATTCATCCGAAATAATAGAAGTTTGATCTTCCCATTTATTTTTTGTGATTCCTGTAGCCATAATTTAAGATTTTAACCACTTCATTGTAATGCGTTCCATAATCATTCGCAGTGTAACCACAATAATATCATCGGAACTGTCCTCAATATAGGCATAATCATTCCACATAGAACCAAGCAATAACCCCGGTCCATCATTGACAAATATGATTTTTGTTCGCAAATCTTTACCTTTTGCATACCCCAATAGCTCATTGGCTGCATTTCGATTTCCTCCTGTTCTATCATCCTCTTGAGCACCTCCTCTGTCACCGTCATATCTAGCAAAACCAATTGCTAAAACTGTATTGCCCTCTTTGATAATAAAATCTACAGGTCTATCAGGTTTTGGATAATCTTTAAATACTTCCCCTAGTCGTATATCCCTACCTGCTCTTTCAGGCCCTGATATATCCAAGTTTGGAAACTTACTTCGCAATAACTCAAACATCCTTTCCGTTAAGTCATATCCCTTTTGACCTCGGCTTTTATATTCCCAGAGCAGCGCACATAATGCTTCATCGGGCATTGGTCTGGAAAAAAATGCTCTTTGCACTTCCACAATTGAGCGGAACTGTCTTCCAAACTCTTGACAAATCCATTTTGCTTTAGTTTTCTTTTTGAGCATTTCAACAGGGGTGCTTGGACTCACATATTTTCTAAATACCCTAGCTAGTTGAATCCGCATCCAAGGTTGCTTTAATTCAGCAGTATATAAAAAAAGCCTTTCAGAACTTTCAGATTGCCTCAAGAACTGACCAAATAGTTCTAGAACAGGCTGGTATAGATTACAAGCATCGATTAAAATATCAGGATAATATTCCCCTGTTGCAAGCGTAATCCAGTTGGCTCCATCTTCTTTATAGTCACTAAATCTTTTCATTCACTATATGTTCTTACTAACATTGCATGTTTAACCCGTTGAAAACAATAAACTAATATTTCTTAAACCAACAAATTTAATTGAATCAGTAACAGTTTTTCCAAATTTTATTTCGTAAGATACGACAAAAAATCCTTTTTCGATAATCACTCAAGCACTTAAAAACACGCAACTAACAGCAAGGCTTTACTTTTGGATGCCACCAACAGTTGTTCTTACTGAGTAGGGGCTGCTGGGCGGCGTTTCCAGATGCTAATTATGGGCATATTTTGTATGTTTTGTTGGCCTTGATTGACGGCAGCCATTCGTTGGTTAAAATAGGGCAATGCTTCTTGGTGCCATTTGTAGACCATAGAATAGAAGATGGGGCCGTTTTGAGTTTTACGCATAGGAATGCAGTCGGTAACGCCTATGAGTTGGTAATTTTCTTGGTGCATTTTCTGCATAAAATTAAACAAACGCCCCGAAGGATCCCGATTGAGCCAAGAGGTGCCCAAGAAGGTAAAGACAGAAATTTCGGGCTGTTTGGTGGTAATATCCTCGATGAATTCATCTTGTAATTGCTGCATATAACTGCCATTGTCTACCAATGGATAGGTAAAGGCATGGCCTGTAACGCTTTGGCGTTGGGCATAAAAACCAATTTGTGGCTCGGAGCAAGCAATGACCAATTGATCCGTGGGCTGGGAATTGGCTTGTATGAATTCGCCAATAATGGGCGATTCTACAAAGGGGTTGGTGCCATAGGCTTTGTGCAATATTTTGTCGGAGTCGGGCGCAAAGAAATAGCTCGAATCGTGCTGAATAATTTGGCTCCAAGCCAGTGCAAATAGGGCCAATGGAAATACTATACCCCAATTGACCTTGAGGAATTTATTAACCAATAAGCCTACATTTCTCACAAAAAAGCCATTGAGCAGTGCTATGGCAGGAATAAGCACCACAAAATAGTGTTGATAAAAGTGAAAGCCTGTAGCCACACTCAAACTCATAAACAAGGTAAACAAGCCTGCAAAAATGCGCCATTGGTTCTTGGTTTCAACTACAAACAAGGCCACCAAACCTGCTGGAGCCAAATACCACAACCATTCTTGATTGGTCATTACATTCTTAATCTGCAAATCAAAAATATACCAAGAAGCTCCTGTCTCTGAAGAGGTGGCAAACTCACTCGGCCAAGTAAAGGTGTAGAACCAAAAATCATCAAAACGCCCTGTTATTATCATAAACAACACCACCAAAGCATAGGGCAGCACGGAGCCAAGCACCAAAATCACCTCACTGATGAACCAGTTTTTCCAATTGCTTGGTTTTTTTCTGGCAAAATCAATAATGGTGTATACGCCCCCAAAGAGCATGAAGTGTATCACTTGTTGTTTGTACAAAAAGGCTGCTCCAAAAGCCAAACCTGCCCAAAAGAACAATTTTTTGTTGTCCTCTTCCAAGGCTTTCATTAACAGCATTATGCCTCCCAATCCCGGCAAAATGGCAAAGTGGGTGGCGTGTGCGGCAAAACCCAACAAATTGGGGCTTAGGCTCAAAATGGCAAAGGCAAAACTGGCTACTAGAGCAACTGTTTTGTCAAAAAAGGAGCGTGCAAAAAAGAAGAGTAAAATAATATAGGCCACATCAAAGAGCAGCAAGCCTGTATGAATGCCCTCTACTGAATGCCCAAAAATGGTAATGAACAGGGCATAGGTCATGTAGAGTAGCGGTGGTTTGATTTCGTACAAATCCACATAGAGTTGTTTGCCCTCTATCATCTGGTAGGCAATGTAGGCAAAACCGCCTTCGTCTCGCTCAAAAGGTACACTCAACAAATTGACACGCACCATCAGTACAAATAATACCAAAGCCCCCAAAACGAATACATCCCAAGTCCAGAAACTAGCTTTAGTATTGGATGCGGTGGTAGGTTTTGTCGTAGAGGAAGCCGCTGCTGCTGTGCTGGCGGTGGTTGCTTGCTTAGAACTCTTGGGAGCTTTGCGCTTTTTCTTGGCCATAATTGTGAAAACATTATCTTTTTTACACCTTTCAGAAGAAACTTCTGCCTATTGTAGCACAAAATAACTGAATTGTTGCTATTTTTTGGTTATTAGCTCTTTTTTATCCTTTTGCAAATTGGGGCATCTGCCCCAAAACAGCTCTACAAAGCTGCAAAAGGGGGAAAATATTGGTGATAGAATTGGTGGCGTTGTTCAAAATCAGTCAAAAACTATAAAGTGGTAGAACCAAAAAGTATTACCTTTGTTTTTACCACTAAAAGAATGATACTTCCTATTTTTGAGGTATTGAAGTATGTTTTCTTATTTTACTGTAGCGCAATTTTTATATAGAAACCACCAATGAACAACCAAAAACTGATAATCTTTACCGCTCCATCTGGGGCAGGAAAAACGACTATTGTTCGTCATTTGCTCAAAACACGGAAAGATGTTGCTTTCTCTATTTCTGCTTGTACTCGCCCCCCTCGTTATGGAGAGGTAAATGGGATGGATTATTATTTTTTGAGTGCCGATGAGTTTAAGCGAAAAGTAGGGCAAAACGAATTTGTAGAGTATGAGGAAGTGTATGATAATCAGTTTTATGGAACATTGCGTAGTGAAATAGAGCGATTGTGGGCAGAGGGCAAACATGTATTGTTTGATATTGATGTCAAAGGGGCGCGCTCCATCAAGGAAGCGTATGGCGCAAGAGCCTTGTCGGTGTTTGTCAAGCCGCCTTCATTTGAAATCCTCAAGCAACGCCTAATTAATCGCAAAACAGAAGATGAACGGAGTTTGCGTAAGCGCATTAATAGAGTAAAAGAAGAAATGACTTACGAGCGTCTTTTTGATGTTACTTTGGTTAATAGTGATTTGGATGTGGCATTGGTAGATGCGGAGCGTTTGGTGGCTCAATTTTTGGCGGCTGAACAAAAGCATTTGATGTAAACTTCAACGCCATTTTAAATAATTTCGTGTTACTTACTACTAGATTTAGTACAAAACCGAACAATATGACACGTAAGGTAGAAACAGCAATAACACATGATATACGGGTAAGTGTAGAAACAATGTACCAATCCATGTACTCCAAGCCATTGGCCAGTGAGTATGTACATGCGTATAGAATTACGATAGAAAATCTAGGGGAAGATACGGTACAATTATTACAGCGTCACTGGTTTATTTGGGATGCAACCAATATGCTGCGAGAGGTAGAGGGCGATGGTGTAATAGGGGTACAGCCTGTGCTAGAACCCAATGAACTGCACCAGTATGTATCGGGCAGTCCTTTGCAGGCCGATATTGGTAAAATGTATGGTACATTTAGCATGAAAAATTTATCTACAGACGAAGTATTTGAAGTTGTTATTCCAATGTTCTATCTTATCCCCCCCTTCAAGTATAATTAGTCCTTGTGCTGCGTTGTGGTAGATGGGCTAATGTCTAATGAATCCTTTTTTTATTCAGCATTAGCAACAACCACAGCGTTGTATTGATACCTATGGCCGTACATCTATTCATTCCTTGTTTTGTTGACCAGTTGTTTCCTCAAACAGCCGTCAATATGGTAACACTCTTGCGCCAATTGGGGCAAAAAGTTGATTACAACCCCAACCAAACTTGTTGTGGACAGCCTGCGCTCAATGCTGGTTTTTGGGAGGAAGCTTATGATGTTGCTCAAAAATTTGTTGGAGATTTTGCAGAAGCTACCACCATTGTTTGCCCCTCGGCTTCTTGTGTGGGCTTTGTTAAGCAACATTATCAACGGCTCTTGGGCGATGGTGTTAAGCCTGCTGTACATCAGCATTTTCAAGATAATTTGTGGGAGCTTTCGGAATTTTTGATTCAACAAACAGCTTGGCAAACGTTAACGCCTGCCTTGGATGGGCGTGCTATGTACCACGATTCTTGTGCTGCTTTGCGCGAATGTCAAATCAAGGAGTCCCCCCGACAGTTGTTGGCTCAGGTAGAAGGTTTAGAATTGGTAGACAACCCCAATAGCGAGGTTTGTTGTGGTTTTGGAGGAACATTTGCTGTCAAGTTTGAGCCTATTTCGGTGGCCATGGCAGAAAAGAAAGTGGAAGAGGCATTGGACTTGGAGGTAGATTACATTATTTCTACCGATTTGTCTTGCTTGATGCACTTGGATGGCTATATTCAGAATAAGGGCTTGCCTCTAAAGACTATGCACTTGGCCGATGTGCTGATGAGTGTTTAGTAGTAGCATTATAAACAAAAAACACAGGAAGGATTAGACAATCAACTTATGCGTAAAAAGAAGCCTGTTAAGGACAAGGAGACACTCCTAAAGGAATATGAAGCGTTAAAAAAGCAGAAGAATAGCTGGTGGAATGTGCTGTTGAGTGAGAACAATTCGGTCAAGACTATTCTGGGTGGCTTTGTATTGTATTTGGGATATTATATTGTCAAGACACTCCAAATCAATGCTCTACTACTGATTTATACCATTATTGTGGTAGGGGTAGTGTGGTATTGGATTGATATGTTGCGAACGCAATACGAACACAACAACAAGGTCTACAAAGAGAAGATGAGGGTGCTTAGTGGTGAAATTAGGCGTTGGGCGAAAAAAAAAATCGTAACGGAAACGATTTTGGCTCTTCCTGATAAAAGAAGCCTTCATGCTGTCCAAAGCTTGCTGCCTCATTTGTGGGGTGCTGCGCCAGAGTCCATAGAGCAATTGGATGAATATGTGCTGTCTGTTGCTCAACAACCCACCATTCAGATAGCCAGTTTGTATTGGCGACAAGAACGCCAATTTAATGCCTATTGGCTGCTGGGGGCTACCTTGCCTGCTTCGAGTATAGAGGGCGATACGGCTTTGTTGCCCTTGCCTTACCAATTGCCCAAATGGGAGCGGGTACACTTTAATGAGGCAATCGAATTGCCTGCATTCAAGGAGCAATACAGCATTAGCACTACGGCTTTTATGCACAGTTATTATACCGTAAGCCGTGCATTGGTTGAGCAGTTTTTGGACTTGGCTGCTGCCGATTGTTGGCTGATGATTCGCCAAAATGAAGTGTATTTGGCGATACCTAAGCAGCCTGTAGAAGTGAGCATCAAGGACTTGGAGGGCGCACAAACAGCCCTCGAAAAAGAGGGACAAGAGGCATTGGCCTTGGGGTTGCAATTTTCTACTCTATTACAAAACTTAAACTATCCTGCTCCCTCAGTCGATTACCATCTTAAAGATGGTTATCGACTAAGGGAGAAAGTCATCAGTTTGCCCTGATTGACGGCCAATACATACAAGGTGCGCTTGCCAACCTGTAGTTTTTTGATTTGCTTGACATTATCCCAAGCAAACAAACCCGATTCGGCAGGTGTGAGCGGCTCAAAATCGCCTTTGCCTTTGCCCAGCATTACCAAACCTCGTCCAGCATCGTAGCGAATGGTTTCTACTTCTGCATCATACATATTTCCTACCAGTATAAGATCCAAAATACCATCTTCATTGAGGTCTTCTATGTGAATATCTTTGACAGGCGAAAATTGTGCCTCGGAGGGTAGTTTTTTTATAGTAAAATTGCCTTTTCCATCATTCATAAAGACGGAGGTATAAAAATTGCGAGCGGTAAGGTGCAGGGCTTCATTGATTTTGGGGCCACAGATTTCGGTGATTTCGGCTACTGCAAAGGACTGAAACGACGGGAAACTATCGAGGAGGGAGGGCATTTGTTCGGAGCTACAATCTCTACCCCGTACAGGATAATTCTTGTTGCCTTCATAGCTGCTCATCATCATATCCCAACTGCCATTATTATCAAAATCATCGGCATAAATATTAAAAGGTTTTTTGAGGCTTCCTTTGAATTTGCTGTTCTTACCCAAATTGCCTGCTACCATATCCAAATCGCCATCGCCATCTATATCAGCTTGTTCCAAACTAAACCATAGTCCTTCTGAGGCGGGGTCAATGGCTTGTTTTTCAAAATTTTTTCCTTTGTTAATAAAGATTTGCAAGGGCATCCATTCGCCAATCAAGGTCAAATCTAACCAACCATCCCCATTCACATCCCCAAAACTAGCCCCTGTTACCATGCCGGGGTACATCAAGTCTGCACTGTACTGTGCGGTAACATCCTTGTAGTGGCCTGTGCCGTCATTTTCTAGCAAATAGCTTCTAGGGGCTTTGGGGTATTGGCCCGGCACCAAACGGCCGCCTACAAACAAATCTATATCGCCATCTTGGTCAAAATCAGCCGCTTGTACGATTTGGGTGCTGCTGTGCATTGTTGGAAGTCGGTCGGCTGCTAGTGTAAACGCCCCATATTTGTTGAGGTACAACCGATCTTGTAATAAGTGTTCTTGGTCTTTATATTCATAACCACCACTACACACATACAAATCTTGGTCGCCATCACCTTCGGCATCGAAGAATAAAGCCCCCATGTCTTCATATTTTGAATCGGGGATTGGCCGGGGCATGGGATTGGATTTTTCGCAGCTCCGGCAGCCAATGGCGCGCGCGCGGCGGATGCGCGGGGAGCCCCTCCTGCTCGCGCACCGAGGGGAAGCCCGCGTCCTCCGGCCGGTTGTACACGAAGACCAGTGTGAGCCCGGCGAGCGCCAGGGAGACGACCCCCGCCCCGACGAA
>CAYULH010000122.1:0-17148 GCA_964445645.1 uncultured Aureispira sp.
GCTGGGGAAAAAGAATCGTTTTTTAGCCCGTTTACTTTTTTAAGACTACTTAATACCGCACAAATTCTTACAATAAAACTAAAAAATAGCACTTAATTACATCCAATGCAAGTAAGATTTGATGGGCTTACAAAATAGTAAATTATATTAATTCTTAACTAATGCAATGCAAGAGATTTCTACATTAACCGATAGGGGCAATGTTTTGACGGCAACCGCCTCTCTAGCCGGAGCAGTGGCCGATTCAAAGTATTGACCATATACCTCATTGATGGCGGCATAGTGTTTCATATCAGACATAAAAATGGTACATTTTAGTACTTTTTCAAAATTGCTGTTGGCTGCTTTCAAAACCGCTTTTAGATTTTTCATCACACGCTTGGTTTCTTTTTTTATGCTTTTCATCGCCTTTGCATCTAATTTGCCCGTAGTAGGATCTAAGGCAACTTGTCCAGAAACATAAACAACACCATTGGCTACAACAGCTTGGTTATAAGGGGCTACAGGCGCAGGCCCTTGCTTGGTTGTGATAATTTTTTTCATTGTTAACAAGGTATAAATTTAAGATAGATGTTTTAGAATAATCAACTCTTGTGGCGTGAGAAAACGTGCCTTACCAATAGGCAGATTTTTCTTGGTCAAGGACGCATAACGCACCCTATCCAGCTTTACGACCTGATAGCCCAAATGCTCAAACAACCGTCGCACAATTCTATTTCTACCAATATGAATTTCCAAACCAATTACATTGGGCTTGGGGCCATACTCAATGGCATCCACAGGCGCAGGGCCATCGTCTAGCACGAGCGTTTGGCGAATTTTTTCCATATCTGCTTCTAGCAGCGGCTTGTCGAGGGTGGCCTTATACACCTTTTTAATGTTAAAGCTGGGGTGCGATAGTTTTTGAGCAAAAGTTCCGTCATTGGTTAGCAACAGCAAGCCTGTGGTATTACGATCGAGCCGGCCAACAGGATAAATGCGTTCCTGTGTCAGTTCGTTTACAAAATCCAATACCGTGCGTCTGTCACGTTCGTCTTGCAGGGTGGTAATGACATTCTTGGGCTTATTGAGCAAGATATAAACATGATTGCGAGTAGGCGTTACAATTTCTCCTTGAAACTTGACCACATCCTCTTGCTGCACTTTGTAGCCCATTTCTAATACAACCGCATCATTGACCGTTACTAATCCTTTTTTGATGTGTTCGCTGGCCTTGCGGCGCGAGCAAATGCCTGCATGGGCAATATACTTATTGAGGCGCATATTTTCCTCTACAGGTGCAGGCACAGAAGTAGGAGCCTTGTTCTTATTGTTTTTTTTATTGAATTTAGACGACTTGCTGTTCTGCTTATTATACTTAGAATTAGAATTTTTGTACGGCTTCTTTTTTGGCTTCAATGGTTGTTCCTCCTCGGTCTCCATAGCCTTTTCCCAAGCAATTTCTTTGGGAGATTTCTTTTTATAAAACTTACTAAAAGGACTGGAATCCTTTTTGGGCGATTTTTTCATAATAATAGTACTGGTGAGCAGTTTATCAACTAATATTGGTTGATAGACCTTGGTGCGACAAAGGTACGTTTTTATTCCATAGTTTTTTGTGGCGATTTGCCTACACTGTATTTTCCATTACCCAGTTTGATTTTGCCAGCATTCGTGACATTAGGCTATCCCCCAGCTTAAGTCTTGGAGCTACTAGGCGAATCACTGTTGCGAGGCGTAGACTTCTCTGTTTTTTTCTCTTGTGGTGTTTCCTTGGCGCTTTCTTTAGGTTGCTCTGGTGGTTTTTCTTTAGTTCTTGCCTTGGGTGGGTTGTAGGGGGCGTTTTTTTGTTTGGGTTTTGGAAGTGCTGGACTAGGCTTTGAGGACTTTTTGTTGACGGCTGATTTTTTTTCTTGTGCTTCTATAACAGCAGAGGGCGCTCGTAGTACATTGGACATAATCTTAAAAACAGGGTCTTCAATGTATTGTTTTCTATTCTTAATCAAAAAATACGTGCCAGCTATAATAGTCAATGCCATTCCTCCAAAACTCACCAAGTAAGCCCCCTCATTCATTACAAAAGACAACAACCAGCCAATAAGCAATGCCAGTGTAATAGCCAGAAAAATCCCACTAATAATAGCCACACTCCACAAGGCGACCAAGCCCGCCAAAGCAGCCAGACCACGAGATAGGTCAAATGCAATTTGGCCTCTGTATTGGTCAAATTTTTCATCTATGTATTCTGTAACAGAATCCTTGACGCGATCAGTTATGTTTTTTTTGTTACCAAACATTTATAAAGTAATTAATCAAAATAATGGAACAACAATATTTGCCAATAGTTCCTATCTTTTGTAATCATCAAGAACAAAATTGATACCTGTAAAGTACAACAACTGGTAGGAATAGACGAAAGAAGCCTCATAAAACCCAAAAAATTTTTATATTGAGGAATTGAGACAGAGGCGTTTTGCTTCCTGTTGGTAGCGTTTGATATAGAACTATGAGAATACTTTTATGCTTTACCATTCTATACTGTTGTGTGCAGTGGGCAATAGCTCAACCTCCCATGCTGAGTAATCAGGGAGCACTTATTTCTGTTCAGGACTCTGCTTTTGTTTCGGTGCAGGGCAAGGTGCAAAATGACCTAGACGGCACTTTTGACAATGGCAGTGAGATTTATGTCACAGGCGATTGGGAAAACAACGCCAATAATGAAGCTTTTGTGAGTAGGGGAGTGGGGATTGTGTATTTGAGGGGCAATACCCCTTCTATTCAAGGGCAATCCATTACCCGTTTTTATGATTTGCAATTGGAGCAAGATAGCATTGCTTATGCCAAGATAGATGTGTATGTAGATGGCTTTTTGCGCTTGAATAGTCGTGAATTTAGTATTGATACTCACACTGTAGCGGTCTTTAATCCTGATTTGGATGCGGTACAACATACCCAAGGAACGTACTGGGGCTATGTGAGTGCCTTGGATAATGGAGGATTGAGCCGAGCAATGGATACCGTGGCCTATTATTTTTATCCCTTGGGCTCGTCTGTGCAGGGCAGCAACTTTTTTCGCCCTCTAGGGGTGCGTCCTACTAGCAATGGAGCCACTACCTTCAAGGCACGTTTGGCCCACGAAGATCCTAGCAATGCAGGTTTGGATCGCCAGCGCAAGAATTTTAATATATGTAGCATCAATGACCAATTTTATCACCGAATAGAGCAAAGCATGGGCAGCAATGCTGCTGATTTGGTTTTTTATTATGATAATGCAACTACCAACTGGAATGGTGCAGGGCAATGGATCGGTGCTTTTCGGTGGGACAATGCCCAAGAGGGGATTGCAGGCAATAGCAATGTGTACAATTTGGCTACGCTCACGACTAGCCAAGCCTTCAATGGATTTAATCCGCCTTTCTTTGCACTCCTAGACAAAAGTGCCAATACCCAAGCCACAGTGGCTCCCAATCCAATCTGTGCCGATGAAACAGCCATTGTAACAGCCAGTGCCAGCCGTGGCACTTTTAGCAATTACGATTTTTATGTCGATACTTTTTTGGTGCAGTCTGGGCCTAGTGACCAGTATGCCATTCAGGCGAGCCGTTCGGGCGATGTGCCGATTTGGGTCGTTGGGAGTTTGGCCGATTGTGGCGATTATAGCGATACCTTATTGCTAACGGTATTTGATAGCGTGATAGCTACGGCTTTTGCCGATACCATTATTGTAGCAGGAACTACCGCCAATTTGAGGGCAACAGGAGGGGATTTTTACAATTGGTTGCCAGATTCTGCCCTTACTTGCTCGGTTTGTCCTACCACAGCGGCCAGCCCAACTGTTACAAGGCAATATTATGTAGAGGTAGAGAATATGGATGGCTGCAAAGATACGGCTAGTGTGTTGGTAGAGGTTAGAGATGGAGTCGATCAGATTGTATTTATTCCCAATGTACTGACACCCAATGGCGATGGCTACAACGATACTTGGTTGATTAAAAATGTGGAATTATTTCCTAGAAATAGCGTCAAAATTGTCAATCGCTGGGGAGATATTGTTTATCAAAATAATAATTATAGAAACAATTGGAGCGGCGATTATGGAGGCAACCCCTTACCAGCAGGTACGTATTACTACATTTTGGATTTGGGCGATAATTGGGGATTATTTAAGGGAGATGTGACCATTTTAAGAGAATAAGGTATGAAGAACATTTACTATTTGATGCTATTGTGGTGTATGGGCCAACAAGTACAAGCCCAACAGATGCCTTTATTGAGTGAGTTTTTGCACAGCCCTGCCCTTATCAATCCTGCCATGATTGGGTGGGAAGACCTCACCGCAATTACCGCAGCCTATCGCCACCAGTGGACAGGGCTAGAAAACAATCCCATCACTTTTGCCCTCAATTTTAGGCATTTTGATGAGGCTAAAAATATGGCATTTGGTGGTGGCTTGACCCATGACCAAACGGGCCCCACTTCCTTTACAGGACTAAATTTGCAGTATGCTTATCACCTCAAGTTTGGGTCAGAGCGGCGTAGGAACGAAAAACGCCACCGCTTATCCATTGGTCTTTCCTTGGCGGCCAACCAATACCGCCTCGATGGCTCCAAATTGCGTTATAATGATGTAGACGACCCCTTGATTGTGAATAGCCAAGCGACTTCTATTTTGCCCGATGCAGGACTGGGCTTGTTTTATTATAATGATTTGTATTACGTAGGCTTTTCGGTGCCGCAATTAATTTCCATGAATGTGCGTTTTGAAAGTGATAATGCCCTCTCCAATATACGCCGTGTAGCGCATTTCTACTTCAATGCAGGAGCCAGAATCAAACTACAATCGCCCGAAAAGAGCATAAGACGCAGCAATTTGTACGAGCGAGTAGAGCATTTGCTGTTGCCTTCGCTCTGGTTTCGCTACGCCCCCAATAGCCCCCTGAATGTGCATTTGCATTTGCGTTATATGTGGCGGCAACAATTGGGCTTGGGCGTAGCCATTTCTACCGATGGAACGCTGGGAATTGATATAGCGGTACAAATCAAAAAACGTTTTAGAGTGGGTTATGCCTTTGGGGTGCCTTTGAGTGAGCTTTCGCCCCATCTGGGAAGCAATCACGAATTGATGTTGACCTATATTTTTGGTAGCAATGGCAAGGGCTGGCTATTTGAAGCGGCTCCTCAACAAATTCAACTCAAAAAAAAGAAAACGGCCAAAGCCCCTATTGATTAGGGAGAACGGTCATTACCATTTGTATGAAAAGAATATTTTGTTTGTTCTTACTTCTTTTTTTATTCCTACAAGGCTGTTGTTCCACTGCCCAATTTAGAACCATTATGAGAGATATTTTTGATACCCTAACCTTGTTTCATTATCATTTTCAGGATGCTTCTGTGCCGCCGCCCTACCACCGCAGTTATACCATTCGTGCCGATACCAATCAGGTGCAAATATGGGTGTACAGCTATGGCGATACCTTAGCTACCGAAACCTACCCCTTGCCCGAAAATGCCTTGCAACGAGTAGGGCAAGCCTTGCTCAAAAATGGCATTAGCCAACACAAAAAAAAGAAAACCCTAGAAGGCTGTACGGGGGGCGTAGGGCATGAAATAAAATACTTATCTAAGAGGGATAGCACGGCTTTTGCGGCTAGTCGCTATGTGTGTGGCGGCGATTATGAGGGCGACCTCAAGGGCGATGTCAAGCAGTTTTTAAAGGATATTGCTTTTCTAACCCCCGAACTGGATAGCCTTATTCGAAGCACAGAGTAGCTACAACTGTTAAATTTTACTTTTTTCATAAAAAAATCCCCAAAAAAACGCTTTGGAATGGATTTGGTTAGTGTAAGTATAATACTGTCTAACTTCCTGTATCAAGAAGTAAAGTATTGGCACCAATCATCAAACCAATTATGCAATCTCTAGCTCCTAACGAGCTACCAAATATAAAGACTGTATGTCCAAATTAATTTTAATTACTTCCCTCTCTTTTTTTATTTGCCTATTCGCCGCTCATGCCCGTCCGAATATAGAACCGCCTAAAATTACGACTCAACAAGAAGCCGTATTGGGACAAGGCGGTGAAGAAAACTTGCTGAATACCGTCAAAATTACGATGGATAAAAATAGCAACCGCATTTATTTTTCCTCGCCCCACGTACTGACCAATGTAAACATTACCGTCAAACAATTGGGCGAAAAAGTCATTGTGCAGCAAAACAACATGACCATTAACAAGAACTATTCTATTACCTTTCCTGCTCAAGCTGGTATTAACAAATATACGGTCATCTTACAAAAAGACAACCAGATTGTGGTGAAACGGCTCAATAAGGATTGGATGTAGGCCACAACCGCTATCTAAAAGTATAGGTACGGAATAATTAAAGAGACCAATAACCAAATTATTATCGAGAGCAAACCTCCTACTCTAAAAAAGTCAACAAAACGATATTCTCCTACATTATAAATCAAGGTATTGGTTTGATAACCAATAGGAGACATAAAACTCATGTTGGCGGCCAACATAATTGTTAATAATAATGGACGTGGATCTAGATTTAGATCCAATGCTATAGAGATGGCAATAGGTGCAAACAAGATAGCAGCTGCATTATTGGATATTACTGCACTCAAAAGCATAGTAATCAAAAACAAAACAGCCACCAGTATTGAAGGAGATACATGGCCAAAAGTCTTTAGAAAAGTATCTGCAATCAATTGGCTTGCGCCTGTATTTTCCATAGCTGTTCCCAATGGAATAATACCAGCCAAAAGAATAAAAATACCCCAGTCTATTCGCCTGTAGGCGCGTTGCAAATCCATGCAACCCGATAGAATCATAGCCACGCAGCCCAGCAAGGCACTTTGTAAGATAGGCAATATATGAAGTGCTGCTGTGAGAATTACCATTATGGTAATAAAAGCAGCCAAATAACGCTTGTTGGATTTAGCGGCCAAAGCCTCATGTTCTTGCAACACCACCAAATCGGGCCTATTGTAAAAATTCTTAAAATTTAATCGCCCCACTTCCATCAGCAAGGTATCGCCAGCATCAATTTTTAGGGATTCAAAATTAGAAGAATAGTAATTAGAATTTTTCTTGATGGCTAGAGGAATGGCATTATACAAACGTTTGATTTCAACCTTATCAATATATTTGCCTACCAACTTGGAGTTGGGTTTGATAAATACCTCACACAGTGTCATATCACTGGTGTTCAATCGCTCGTCGTTCATAGAACTTTGGTGACTGGCTAGTGTTAGGTTGCCTTTTTCACGTATTTTGGCTAGTTTTTCTACACTACACTTTACCAATAATACATCATTGGCTTTGAACACTTGCAATTCATCTGGAAAAATAACGTCATTGGAACGCTTAATTTCAATCAAATCAATTGCCTCATCTGTAAAAAAATCAGTTGCATCTACCCGTTGGTCTACTAAATTGGATTGGCTAGACACTACCAATTCTGATAGATAGTCGGTGATGTGATACTCTTCTCCCAGCTCTTCATTTTTCTTTCTATTGGGAATTAAAAATCGGCCAATAAATACCATATACAATACACCTGCTACAAAAAGAAAAGCCCCAATGGATAAAAATTCAAACACTCCAAAAGGGGCTAACCCTGCATCTTTGGCTATAGAACTTACCAGTAGATTGGTTGAGGTGCCTAGCAAGGTGCAAGAACCTCCTAGAATGCCTGCAAACGAAAGAGGCATAAGCAGGCGAGATAAGCTTGTGGGCAATGTTTTGGAGAGTTTTATAAGAATTCTCATAAATACAATAACCACAGCTGTGGTGCTAATAAAAGCAGAGCAAGTGCCTACTATCAGCATTAAAATGGTTAATGTTTTCCATTCCTCTCCAATCAAAAGCACTTTTATACGTTTGCCTATTGCTGTAATGACACCCGTAGTTTCCAAGCCAACTGTCAACATCATCAAGATCAAAATTGTAATGGTTGCTTGATTGCTAAACCCAGCCAAGCCCTCTGCTGGCGATACAAAACCACCTACAATCAGTACCATCATCAATGAAATAGATAGGGTGTCGGGACTCAATTTTTCAGAGGCCATGAGCAACACCATAACTATTATTATAAAAAATAAAACAGCAATTTCGAGTGTCATACAGGCTACCAATTAAAAAGACAGCGTGTCACTTTTCAGTAATACTTCGTGGATTTTTTACTTTTTTTACAAAAAAGCTGAAAAAACATCTTGTATCTAATTGATTATCAATCTTTTATGATTCTACTTGTTTTTCTGTAATAAATTGACAATCAATTAGATACGATTTCCAGCGAAGTAAGGTTTTCAGATGACACGCTGTCTATAGATTAAGAAAAGTGTAGAGGAGATTAGTCAATTCCTAGGGCATAGTAATAGACTCCGGGAATGTCTTCATATATTCCCTCTAGCATTACACCACCTCCTTTTTTATGTTCCAAAATACCAACCAGCTCCTCTACTGTATTCACCGCTTTGCCGTCAATAGCAGTAATAATAAAACCTGTTCGCATTTTGGTATTCTGACGGAGTTTTCCAGCATAAAGATTGGTGACTTTAACGCCTCCATTGATGTTAAGTTGTTGGAGTTGCTCGGGGGTTAGCGGTTCTAAATCGGCACCCAAGAGTTGCAAGATTTGTGGAGCTTCCTTGCTCACCAAATTGGGCGTACCATTTCTATTATTAAGGACTACTTCTAGCTGCATCTCTTTTTCGCCACGATTGATGGTTAAGTTGACTTTCTCCTTAGGGCGATAACGGGCTATCATACCCTGCAACTCAGAAGAGGTATTGACGGCTACATCATTGACCGCCAAAATAACATCACCAACTTGGATACCTGCTTTGCCCGCAGCACTATTGGCCATCAAGCTATCTACATAAACCCCTTGTGTAAGGTTCAAGCCTTTCTCTTTGGCCAAATTGCCATCAACAGTTCTAATCATAACCCCCAACACACCACGCTGCACGACACCATATTCTAGCAAATCCTCTACCACCTTACTCACAATATTGGCAGGAACAGCAAAACCATACCCTGCAAAGGTGCCTGTAGGACTGGCAATAGCGGTGTTGATACCAATCAGTCCTCCTTCCAAATTTACCAATGCTCCGCCACTATTACCCGGATTGATGGCTGCATCTGTCTGTATAAAGTTTTCTACCGCATACTTATCTTTCAGAATATTAATGTTGCGCCCTTTGGCACTTACAATACCTGCCGTTACGGTAGAATTTAAACCCATAGGATTGCCCACAGCCATAACCCATTGCCCAATATGTACTTCATCAGAATTGACAAAAGGCACACTAGGCAGATTGTTGGCTTTGATTTGGAGCAAGGCCAAATCAGTAGAAGGATCCGTGCCCACTACCTTTGCTTTATAACTTCTATTGTCGTGCAAGGTTACTTCAATATCATCAGCATCGGCAATAACATGATTATTGGTAACAATATAACCATCCTTGCTAATGATAACTCCAGAGCCGCTGCCTACTCTTGAAGGCATAGCACCTGCATTGGGATTTGATGGAGAATTTTTGAATTGAAAATTAGGTGCTTGAAATGGCTGGAAACCATCGCCAAAAAATTCTCTAAAAGGAGCAGGTAGAGCAGGGGCGTGAAAATTTGAAGCATTGTTTTGGTACAAATAAGTTGATTTGATATAAACCACCCCATCCAGTACCTTTTCGGCTGTTTGCCTAAAATCTAATGGCACCGCTTTGCCATCATTATCCAAGGTGTAAACTGCAGCCTTGCTTGGCGTGCTATTGATGTGTTCTATTCGGACAGTCTGAGCAGACTGATTATACCCTGTAAATATTCCAATGCTTGATATACTTACTAAAAAAGCTATCAAGCCTGAAAAAATTAAATTATTTTTCATTGTTGACATCTTTTGAATAAAAATAAAAGTAGGGAGGACTAGCCTCCCTATAATTATGGTGTATGATTAACAGTTATTGCAAATTTGCCTTGGCATATTTGCAACAACTATTACCTATTTATGAAATTTGGATGGTTCTTGCTGGTTTAGTTTTTACCTCTTCCTTTTTAGGAATTAGGATATTGAGAATACCATCTGTATAAGTAGCTTTGATTTGAGATTCATCTACTACTTCTTCATTCAAATCAAAGGAACGTTGAAAAGATTGATAGCTAAACTCTCGGCGAGTGTAATTATCGTTACCATTTTCCTCATACTTGTTAGTAGTTTCTCCTTTGATCGTTAATACATTATTATTAAGCTCGATCAAAAAATCCTCTTTCTTCATACCCGGTGCTGCTACTTCTACCATGTATTCATTGTCGTTTTCTCTAACATTGACAGGTAAGGTAGTTGGTTTGCTGGGAAAATTACGGTTTTTCCAATCGAATAGCGAGTTCCAATCGTCATCAAAAAATTTTGATGCTGTCGGAAATAAATTATTTTTCACTGTTAACATATTCCAAAATTTTAATGATTAATAAATACAATTAAACTACACCCTTATCTGTACAACTGTTGTGCCAGCCGATTTTTTATGTTTTTTTTAGGTCATATTGACTTTTTGGAGTTTGTTTGGTGTCATTATGTCGTGTTTTTGTTTTGTTTTCATGTCATTGTGTCGCTTTTGGGCTTGTTATAGTAATAATAGAGTGGCCATACAGACTAAAATACCTTGGCTTAACCATTGGTAATTTCATTGGCAATCAACTCTGCTTGTTTCAACACCGTTTCTGTGGCTAACTTTTGCATATCAGGCGGATAACCATATTGTCTTAGGGTTCGTTTGATAATAACCTTCAATTTTGCACGCACACTTTCTTTAATCGTCCAGTCAATCGAAGCATTTACTTTTACCTTTTTGGTGAGTACCACCGCCAATTCTCGCAATATATCTTTCTGTATCAATTCTTTGGCACTTTTGTTATCGGCCACAGCACTGTAAAAAGCATATTCAAAATCCGTTAAGTTCATTGTCTTGGCTTCATTATCCATATTAACAATGTCCTTGCCCAGCTTTATGAGTTCGTCTATAACCTCAGCAGCCGTCAATACCTTACTATGATACCGCTTAATAGAACGTTCCAACATTTCCATCAACGACTTACTTTTTACCAAGTTCCGCTTAGTTCTGGTCTTGATCTCGTCCTTCAGTAACTTTTTCAACACCTCCAAGGCCACATTTTTATGTTCCATACCTTTGAGTTCGAGCAAAAACTCCTCAGAAAGAATGGAAATATCGGGTTTCTTAATACCAGCGGCATCAAAAACATCAACCACCTGTTCCGACACCAACGCCTTATCAATAACTTGGCGAATTGTCGTTTCGAGTTCTTCATCTGTTCTACCATTGCCCGTTGTATCAAATTTGGCCAAACGTGCTTTTACCGCCTGAAAAAAGGCAACTTCATCTTTGACATCCATTGCTTGTTCATGCGGAATAGCAATCGCAAAGGCTTTGGATAAGGCCGTTACCACATTAATATATCGTTTTTTACCATCCTCTAAACCCAGAATGTGGTCTTGGGCTGCAATAATTGTGGCCAACTTTGTAGACGTGTCGGCTTCAAAATAATTCTCATAAGGAAAACCATGATACAATTGAGCCACCACTTCCA
The DNA here is from genome assembly GCA_964445645.1 of uncultured Aureispira sp. Lineage (GTDB taxonomy): Bacteria > Bacteroidota > Bacteroidia > Chitinophagales > Saprospiraceae > Aureispira. The sequence goes on from CAYULH010000122.1 coordinate 11,597, forward strand.
ATTTCTCCAACATCAAGTCTACGGCCTGCTCTTGCAAAACCGTTGGATCCCCTTTGCCACCAGCATCCGAATAAAAGGAAAGCGCTTTTTTGAGGTCAGAAGCAATGCCCAAATAATCCACCACCAAGCCCCCCGGTTTGTCGCCATACACGCGGTTGACCCGTGCAATTGCCTGCATCAGATTATGGCCTTTCATCGGTTTGTCAATGTACAAGGTGTGCATACACGGCGCATCAAAACCCGTTAGCCACATATCTCGCACAATAACCAATTCCAATTCATCCTTGGGATCTTTCATGCGGTCAGCCAAGGTCTTGCGTTGCGATTTGGTGGTATGATGCTTTGCAATGGCCGCTCCATCAGTGCTGGTAGAAGTCATCACCACCTTAATCACCCCCTTGCTCAATTCATCGGAATGCCATTGGGGCCTAAGGGTGATAATCTCCTGATACAATTCGGCAGCAATCCTTCTGGACATGGCCACAATCATCCCTTTGCCGCCCAATAATGCCTCCTGACGTTGCTCAAAGTGCGTCACTATATCGTTGGCAATATTCTTTAGCCTATTTTTACTGCCAATCAAGGCTTCCAACTGCGTCCACTTCGCTTTTGCCTTTTGCGTGTTGGACAATGCTTGATGTTCCAATTCAGCATCCAATTTATCAACCAACACTTTGCCTGCTTCACTCAATTGTACTTTTGCCAAGCGGCTCTCATAAAAAATCCGAACCGTCGCTCCGTCCTCTACAGCCTGAGCAATATCATACACATCAATATAATTGCCAAACACGGCAGGCGTATTGGTATCGGAGCTTTCTATAGGCGTACCCGTAAAACCCAAATAAGTAGCATGAGGCAAGGCATCGCGCATGTATTTGGCAAAACCATAAACAATTTTTTTGCCCACCACATTGCCGTTGGCATCTTTATCATCTATAGTTTTTGCCTTAAAACCATATTGCGTTCTATGCGCCTCATCGGCAATCACCACAATATTCTCTCGCTCCGATAAGGTTTCAAATACATTGCCTTCTTGGGGCTGAAATTTTTGAATGGTCGAAAAAATAACCCCACCAGCAGCCACTTGCAATAATTCTTTGAGCTCTGCGCTAGTCGCAACTTGTTGGGGGGCTTGTCTCAACAATTGCTTAGAAGCCGCAAAGGTATCAAACAATTGATCGTCCAAATCATTGCGATCCGTAATGACCAAAATGGTTGGATTATCCAAGGCCAATACAATTTTGCCCGCATAAAAAACCATAGACAAGGACTTGCCGCTTCCTTGGGTATGCCAAACCACGCCCCCCTTTCGGTCGCCTTTGGCTTGTCTTTGTACGCTGGATAGCCCATAATGCACGGAATCTTCTAGGGCCATACTGGCAGCAGAGGGGTTGGGCATGGTATAATTGGCGGCTCTGAGGGTGGATGCTATCGCTCGATTGACCGCATAATATTGATGATAAGCAGCCAATTTCTTGATGGTATTTATCATGATAATGCCCGTTTGAGCATCTTCTTTTTTTGATTGTTCAAAAACAATAAAATGGCGGATTAAATCCAACAACGTTTTCTTGTTGAGCATCCCCTTGAGTAAGACTTCGAGCTCACTCACGGAAGGAGACGTTTCTTTTTTGCCATCAATGGATTTCCAACTCATAAAACGATTCATTCCTGCCGATAAGGAACCCGCTCGGGCTTTCAATTCATCAGAAATAATCATAAAACCATTGTAGGTAAATAAACTGGGTATAATGGCCTTGTAGGTCTGCAAGTGTTTGAAGGCCGCTTTTACCGTTGCATTTTCATCGGCTGGATTTTTAAATTCCATCACCACCAATGGAATACCATTGACAAATACAACAATATCGGGCCGTTTGGTATGCTCATTTTCTACTACCGTAAACTGATTGACCACCACAAATTCGTTGTTGGCAGGCTGCTCAAAATCAATCAGCCAAGCCAAATCGCCTCTTTCATGCCCCTCTTTTTGATAATAAACCCTAACCCCCTCCGTCAGCATTCTATGAAACAGCTCATTGTTGGCAAGCAAGTCGGAGGAGTTGATTTGCTGCACCGCTTTGAGCGCAGCCGTGTGGCACTCACCACAAAGATGGGGGTTGATTCTACGAATGGCTGCTTCCAAACGCTCCAAAAGCAAGACCGCTTCAAAATTCGCCCGTTCCGATGTTGGCGCATGAGGGCCAATATCTGGGCCATAAAGGTATTGGTAGCCCAAATCTTCCAATAATTGTATCGCAAATGCTTCAATGCTGCTTTCTGTTATTTTGCTCATGTTGCTGGTTTTGTCACGGTTGGGGATGCTGCATACGGGGTTCGTTTAGCCCAATGGCTATAGGCTGCTCGGACTTTTTTTTAGTCGATTCGTCAAGGGCTATTCTTATTTTGCCACTCATGAGTTTGGGAAGTAGGGTGTCGCGTAGGTTGGATAGGGTGCGGATTTGGCTCCAATTTTTAAATGTTTTTTTTAATATATTTATAAATATTTTTGATATAGATTGTAATATTTTTTCATCTTTTGGAACAAAAATATCTATAGTTTTTAAATGGTCGAAAGTAATTTGTGGAAATGTTCCAGATCTTGTCTCAGCTAACATTTGCAGAAAAGCTAATGTCTGTTTTTGCTTTAGAAAAAGGTAAATTATTGAAGTATCTAATACTTGCTTTGATCTTAAAACCATTAACTTAGTAGACACTACATAATCTTTTGCATCAAAATCTATATATGCAAATCGTTTATTAGCGGGTCTAATCTCAGTAAACAGAATATCTCCTTTTTTTATGCTCTTTTTTGCTTGTCCAGGTAATCCTTTGACTTTTGAGTATTCGTGATTTATCACTTGTCCATTATAAATATCAGAAGTATTCAAAAAAACAACAGATTTTTTATCAAAGCTATGCTTTGTTGATATTGAATCTACAAGTTCTTCAAGTCTATATTTTACAGATGTAGCCCCTTCCACAAACCACTCCCTAAAAAGCGTTTCCGCCATAGCTTCCAAGGTTTCGTTTTGGCGGTGGAGCAGGTCTATTTTGTCGTCTAAGCTGCTGAGGACGGAGGCTATGGCGCGTTGTTCGGGTAGGGGGGGGATTTGTATTTCTAACCCTTCTAGCTGTTTTTTAGAAACATTTGGAAATGTTGAACCAGTTGCACTTTGAAGTAGTAATGATAAATTGTAATCAATAATTCCTTTGAGGAAAAATTTATATTCCTGACCATTTTTATGTCTTATCCCAGCAATTCCACGACCGATTGCATATTCTTTATCTGACCAATTCATTTTACCTACAGAACCTCTTACACAAAAAAGTAAATCATTTATTCTACTCTTTTTTTTTGCATCTGTAGTATATTGAACTGGTGATGGATTACTTATACCAAATTCAGTTGGACCATTGAGTAATGGTAAACCATTTCCAATGGTGTTACATGTTTCTCCCTTAGGAGATTGCCCCATCACAATTTCAGCCACATCAGTTAATTTACCTTCCTTCCAATCACTCATCAATATTAATTTTAGCAAGATTATCAGCAATACGTTTATTCAAAACAGCGGCCTCTTGGAGTTGCGTTTCAAACGCTCCTTTTAGGCTGCTAAAGCGTTCTTTAAAATCAAAATCGTCCTCTACTTCTGCTAGGCCAACATAGCGGCCGGGGGTGAGGACATAATCTAGTTCTATGACCCGTTCTATAGGTGCGGCTTTGCAGAATCCCTTGACATCCTTGTACTGTCCGTTTAGGTTTCTCCAATGGTGATAGGTATCGGCAATCACCTTAATATCATTATCCTTGGGGTCTTCGCTTCCGTTGGACAAAACACGGGTTCTTCTATTGATGAGATGCCCCATATTGCGGGCATCAATAAAGAGGATTTCCTTGCTGCGATTCCGAAACTTGCCATTGCGGCGGTTGCGGCTCATAAACCAAAGCGAAGCTGGGATTTGGGTATTGAGAAAGAGTTTGGCAGGCAGATTGACAATACAATCAATCAATCCATCGTCTACCAATGCCTTGCGAATAGCGTCTTCGCCCGATGATTTGGAGGTGAGTGCGCCCTTGGATAGGACAAAGCCAGCTTGCCCATTTGGTGCGAGATGATAGATAAAATGTTGAATCCAAGCATAGTTGGCATTGCCCGTAGGAGGCACGCCATATTTCCAGCGGCCATCTTTACGCAGCAAGTCACCCGACCAGTCGCTCACATTAAACGGCGGATTGGCAATGATGTAATCTACTTTAACATCTTTGTGGGCATTGTTGAGAAAAGAACCCTCATTGTTCCATTTGACTTGAGAACTGTCGATGCCTCTAACTGCAAGGTTCATTTTGGCGAGTCGCCAAGTAGTTTGGTTGCTCTCTTGTCCATAAATCGAAATATCGTGGGTCTTTCCTTGATGATCCTTAACAAATTTTTCGGATTGTACAAACATGCCCCCCGACCCACAACAAGGGTCCATAACACGGCCTTGGTAGGGTTCGAGCATTTCGACCAACAATTCTACCACACTTCTTGGCGTGTAAAACTGCCCCCCTTTCTTGCCCTCTGCTAGGGCAAACTCCCCCAAAAAGTATTCAAAAACATGGCCTAGTACATCGGAACTTCTTGATTTGGCATCGCCCAAGGCAATGTTACTAATCAAATCAATAATTTTTCCCAAACTGGTTGGGTCAAGATTTTGTCGAGCATAAACCTTGGGCAATACGCCTTTGAGTGCCGCATTTTCTTGCTCTATGGCATCCATAGCATCATCTACGATTTTGCCTATGTTGGGTTGTTTGGCGTGGCTTTTTAGCAAGGACCATCGAGCAGATGACGGCACAAAAAACACATTTTCCGCCTTGTACTCGTCTTTGTCCTCTGGGTCGGCACCTGCGTACTCTCCTTCGCCTTTTTGTAGCTTGGCAAATAACTCCTCAAAGGCGTTCGAGATGTATTTTAAGAATATCAAGCCCAATAGGACGTGTTTGTACTCGGCTGCGTCTATGTTCTTTCGCAATTTATTTGCTGATTTCCAAAGCTGTTTTTCTAAAGGTTCCCCTTTTGTCTCTTTTTTCTTTCTGGCCATTGTTTGGTCGGTATTTGGTCTTTTTTTAATTCACACAGTGGTCTATTTGTACGAATACTTATACTGAATTATTTACTTTATTATTATGAAGATAGGATTTGGAGTTAATATTTCATAGTATTTAAGTAAATTTTTAACACTTAATTGTTATTATTTTATAAAACATATATTTAGTTTTTTCTAAAAATAATAAACAGTATCCTTATTGAAAGCTCAGACGTTTCAATTAAGTAGTGATTGTATTTGTATTACAATGATTGGTGTATGTGAATTATTTGCAAGTTTAAAGCAGGCTGCTTAGTCTTGTCTTGGAGTGGTGGTTTGGGGGGGGTATGTCTTCGGAAGGAGTGCTTGCTTCTTAGACCGTGTTGGGCAGGGCTGTTAAGTTCTAATTGTCAACGCTCCGAAAGGCGAATCCCGAAGGGTAGGGCTGTTAAGTTCTAATTGTCAACACTCCGAAAGGCGAA
>CAYULH010000123.1:0-17000 GCA_964445645.1 uncultured Aureispira sp.
GCTAGTGCAAAAGAATCATTTTTTAGTCCGAGAACTTTTTTAAGACTACTTAAGCGCACTTCACAAGAGGAAAGTGCGCCAAAGATGTAAGAATTTAAAATTAACGATATAGACAACAAGGAGGCAATTGCTCATAAGTAGCAGTATTTGCTTTTGCTAGGGAGTTGTCATGCCCTGCTTGGGCTACAGCACTAGCAATGGCTTGGATAGAAGTTTTGTTGCTATCAAAACTAACCTTTAGAACTTTGGTCTTTAGATCCCATGATGCCTTACCCACCCCTTTGACCTTAGAGGCCACTTTTTCTATACGAGCTTGGCACATTTCGCATTTGCCCGATACCGAAAGTTGTTTTTGCGTCAACTTATCTTTAGAGATCGTTGCGGTTGATTTAGAATCAGAATGTTCTTTGGTACCATCAGCCCGTACAATTACCACATCAATAGCCGTATAGCCTGCTGCATCTACTTGTCGTTCCACTTGTTCAATGCTCAAGTTCTTTTCACTGGGATACCTAAAGGTAAATTTTCCAGTTTCCATATCAATGACAGGCTTTTGAAGCCCTTTGAATTCCTTAAACTTTTTCTCTAGGCCATAGGCACAAAATGGGCAGCCAAGCCCTTTGACCATTACCGTAAAGTCATCGTATTGAGTTTTTGCCTTTTGTGCTTTACTCTCTGTTGTGAGTACTAAAAGGAAAAGGCTGATAAAAATTAAAATCGTGTTTTTCATAATTGTTATGTTATAATTCCCTTGCGGGGAATGATTGTTAGAAATAAATTATATTACATAGCGAAAACCTAAATACACACTGTACAAACGAGTGCGTTCTAAGGGCACTTTTTGCCACAATGGCCACTGAAAAGCAGCTTCTATGGTCAGTTGTCCAGTAGCATATTGCAACCCTTGAGCATAAAGCATCAAGTACTCCTGTGTGGCTGTCCAATAATTGGCTTGGTATTCAAAAAATAAATTGATTTGGCGAACAGGATACGTTGGTTTTAACAAAGGCAATCCAAAACCCAGCTTGAGCCGAGCATCATTCATGGCAGCAACAGGGCTAAAATTATACCCCAGTTCACTAGCAATACCATATTTAATGCTTTCATAACCGGCCACCACACTCCAATAACTCTGAAAAATCCCCATACTCATATTGTCTAAATTGAGTTGGGCACCTGTTGGAATGTTTTGCACGCCTTTGGCGACTATTCTAAACGTTTTACCTGTTCCATCGTTTCGATAAAACTGATATTTGGTTACGAGACTAATATCGCCCAATACCGCTTGGGTTTCATTGGCTCTATTGGAGATGACCAAGGGCACATAAAGCCCCAACAAGGTATTGGAAGTAGGTAAGTAATGCACCATTGCAGGCGTTTTGATAGCCCAGCCATCAGATAATTGCCGAAATTCGCTCAAGGTTCGGAGCACCACACGTTTGGCCCCTAGCATAATGGGTTTATCACCCAAAATAGGTGGGCCTTGTGCATAAATATTACTACTCAAAAAGCAGCAAAGCAGCAGCTTGAGTATTCGCAAATAGCGATTCATATTGTTTTGTTTTATGGTTAGAACAAAAGAAAGATAGCCTAGCGTTTACTAAGGCTAATCGTCCTATTAATAGCACAAAACAAAATTCTATAGCAAAAAGGATTGTACAAAGATGGGAATATCTCTGTAGAGTGGAGGAGGAGTGTAATGTCTCCAAGTCGGATGTTCGGTATAGGCATTCTCTGCAAATAGCGTACTCGGAACAACAAACTTGGTAGTCGTGACGGGCAATAGAGCACCAACAGAAGACAGCTCCAATACTTGTTCTAATGGAGAAAATGCGGTTTGTTCTTCTACTTGTTGGCAACAACAAGGCACATTTTGGATTTGTACCCCTTTTTTGTAGCTAAAACTAGCTTTTTTGTCCAGCACTGCACTTTTCTTAGCACAGCAGTTCGGCACTTCAGTATGACTAACGCAAGAACAATGGCCCCAACCCAATACTTGGCCAGTGCTGATCCAGAATAGCAGCAAAGACAAGGCATAACTGCACCAAGAACGGTATGTAGAGTTATTGTTCACTTTATAAATGGTATTGTTTTTTGTTATGTTATCTGTATAACAATATCTATGCTATTTTTGTTTACGATGCTTTTTTTCTTAAAACAACATAAAACCAGCCATAGCCACCATAGTTACATCCTCTATAATGGTAATGGTAGACATGGGCAGATTGAACACATCGCCCAGACAAGCACATTTTATTTTTTGTTTTTCCAAGTTGCTTTTGATAACACCTATACTACTCACACCCAATATAATAACCGTCATCAAATTGGTATACCAAGGAAAAACATTTGTCAAGTACAAAACACCCAAGGCCAATTCCACAAAGGGATATATCCAGCCCCAAGCCTTCCAACGAGCCGCTACCAAATCATACATGGCATACGAATCGGCAAAACCACTGATATTAAGCAGCTTAAAAAAAGAAAACACCAAAAAGAACCCTGCCATAAAATGGCGCATCAACAAGCTCCCCGAAAAATTATCAAAAGGATATTGCACCAAAATACAAGTGCCCAAAATATATCCAATAATCAAAAAAAGCGGTTGATATACCTTCCAAGAGAAAGACGACTCTGCCTCTGTTTCTGTTGTTGTGATTGCAGGAGCTGAAGTTTTGGTAATGGTGTACTTGGCACCTAGTGTATCTTCCAGTACCTGTTGTCCAATAGACTGTTTTTGGATTAGTGTAGCCTGACCCGTTGCCAAGTCTATCTGCACCTCTTCCACCTCATCCAGTGCTAGTAATTTGTTTTTGACACGGTTGACACAACCGTTACAAGTCATGCCCTCAATTTGATATTCCTCTGTCATTCAAGTTTATTTTTGTTATGATAACAAAGAAAAGAAGAATAAGGTTAATAAAATTACACAATTCTGGGTGAAAGTTATGGTTTTGTGAGTTTATTCAATAGAATCAATAAAAGGGCGAGAACGACCCGTTTGCTTCTTAAAATCACGCGGGCTTTGGCCGGTCAATTTCTTGAATTGATTGGAGAAGTGCGCCGCACTACTATAGCCCAAATCAAAGGCAATATCTGCAATGGATTGTTGGTTGTACATCAATAATTCCTTGGCACGAGCCAATTTTTGCTGCTGGCTGAATTGTTCAATGGTCTTGCCTTGCTTTCGGCTAAAGGTCTTGCTGAGGGTGGAGTAATCCTTGTTTAGTTCTTGTGCCAATGCCTCCGACAAATTCCAAGGACTCTCGGCCGCCTTGCCATAATGTATCCATTCTACAATAAAACTCTTGATGGCATTGACCAATTGCTTTTCTTTATCTTCCAACAACTCAAAACCCAATTCCTCCAATGCTTGCCCCAATGCTTCCCGTTTTCTGGGGCTCAAGCTTCGTTTGAGTGCTACTTTGCCCAATTCTATTTCATAATAGCTTAATTCTTGTTGCTCCAAGACAGCTTTGACACTGCTCACACAACGTGGACAAACCATATTCTTAATAAAAATATCAGGCATGATTAGATGAATTGATTAGAAGGACAATGTTTACACAAAATAAGATTTCTAAACGGTTTTATGGGTAAAACTATAGCTTGTTTTATAAAATGGCTGCCCAAAATTTGTATTTTGACCATTCATCTACAGTTATTCTTATCAACCAAATACACCATGTTTAGCTATACTAAGAATTGTATTTTTGTGTTGCTCCTGCTCGGTTGCGGCATTCCAGCAGTGCTTGGACAGCGCACTTTTTTTGAAGAAGAAGCCCCTTATCGGCTTCGTTGGTCGGTAGAGGTACCTGTTTTGGGGCTGGCACTAGGCACTGGCATTCCCTATTTGGTACTCGATGCCCAAACAATGCCCTTGTCGGTGGCCGCTATTAATAATCTGAATAGAAGCATGGTTAATCCATTGGACCAAGCCACTACCTATTTGTGGTCGCCTACGGTAGCACGGGTTAGTGATGGCTTGCTCTATACAAGTATGGCTGCGCCTGTTGCCCTACTGGCCGATCCCAATATCCGAAAAGATGCCTTGCCCTTAGGCTTGCTTTATGCAGAAACCTTTGCCCTAACAGCAGGCATTACCATGCTGACCAAAGTATTGCTCAAGCGGCCACGTCCCTTTGTGTATGGAACAGCCGCCCCTTGGGCCGAAAAGCAGAAAAAAGATGCTCAATATGCCTTCTTTTCGGGGCATACTTCTATCAGTGCAGCCATGTGTTTTATGACAGCCAAGATTTATCACGATTATAATCGAGGCAAAAAATCAGTGCCTTGGGTGTGGGCAGCAGCGGCCACTGTGCCTGCGGCTACCGGCATCTTGCGCCAGCAAGCCGGCAAGCATTTCTGGACAGATGTGATAGCAGGCTATGCACTGGGGGCGGCTATTGGCATTTTAGTGCCAGAGTTGCATCGGTTGGGCCAACAAAAAAAAGAACAACCAAAGCCTCTTTTTTAGTGTTAGGGGCAGTCCAAGCACTCGGCCTCGTGGAGCTGAAAGGGATGTGCTTGTAGATTACTTTCATTCAAATGAAATTTGCCTCGGAAGGTGTAGGCTTTTTCTTCTGCTAATTGTAATTCTTTGTTTAGGGAAATTTGGATAATGTGTTCTTGCTCTGGTTGAATACAAGAAACAGAATAAAGATAGTACTTAGATATAAATAGCTTCTTGTTATTCTGCTCTTCAAGTTCCAGATAATCTAGTTGAAACCCCTTGATTGTAATATATTTCCCCTCCAATGCTCTGATAGCAGGTGTAGCAATGGGTTCAAAAATAATATCATCAAGTTCTTTATCAAAAGAAATCTTAAACCTTAATTTTTCCAGTGTATTCCATATATCTACAGGAGTGGAGGCGAGCAATGCCCAAAATAAGCTGGTTAGTAAGAGTAATGTTTTCATGGGTTTATGGATTGAGGTTATTAATAATCTGTTGTGTTTGCTCTGCCGATAACTCCACCAATTCGGCAATCATTGCCAAGGGCATATTTTTTTGTAAACATTGTTTGATAACCGCTTTTTTGGTTTCAGATACGCCTATTTCTTTCCCGATCTCCTTGCCAATCTCCTTGCCTATTTCTTTGCCTATTTCTTTGCCAATCTCTTTACCTCTTTCTTTACCTAAAGCTTCTGCCTTTCTCACCGCAAGAGTGATGCGTCCTCTCGCATCTTGTTCGGCAATAAAAAAGTTATCATAAGCTATCAATTCATTTCGATTCCAACTGTATTTTTCAGCATCTTTATAGGCTTCTCTCAAACCCGTATCTGTTGTGTTTTCGGGCACAACGTCTAGGTTTTTGGCATTTTTAATAAAAAAGATCCATTTATCAACCAAGGTTTCTAGTTCCTCCATGGTCTTGTGGAATTTTCTCAATTCTATAAAGGTAAATTGTATATCCTTGAGCTTATGCTCGTAGGTTTTTCCATTCACAATAATATGATGGGACAAATAATCTTCGCCTTCAAAGAAATTAAAATCCAGAATTCCAATAAAGTAGGTTGGTTTGAGCAAGTGATATTTTTCGCCTTCCGTGAGTTGAGCCGAATAATCTCTACAAGTATAATATTGTACCCGTTTGTCAAATCCATCAACATCAGCCATTTGCATTTCAATAATAAAATGCTGTCCACGGGCATCCTCTGCTCTTACATCTATAATAGAGGCTTTTTCTCCTGCTATTCTGGGGAGCAGGTAGGGGTTGATAATACTAACTTTTTGGATGCTTTTTTCTCCTTCCAAATTTAGCACAGCATTCAAAAAGGAAACAAGAATGCTTGTTTTTTGCTCGTTGCCAAAAATTTTGCGAAAAGCTACATCATTTTTTACGTCTACAAATCTCATATCTAGGGTTTGTGTTGTGAATTATCGAATGTCAGCCTAGGTTTACGAAGAATGTGCTACTGTGTTTCATTTGTTTGGGAATGAATGTAGTGGATTGCAGGGATATTGATAATAACAAATTCCCTATGGGAATTTGTTCATTTTGTTAATTTTTTTCTAAAAAAGAACTAAGAGGTCAAAAAATCAAGCATCAAAGGCACCAACTGCTGCATATCGTTTTTCTCTAGTGGGTGATAAAAACCTTCTATGCGTTGCAATTGTGCATTAGGCAGGGCTGCGGCTGCTTGCTCAGATTCTTCTACAGTCACCATGTTGTCCAAGCTGCCAATGTTTATTAATACCTCTTGTTGGATTTGCTCCAAATCTTGTGCAGTCAATTTGCTTTTGTGGGCGAGATCGAGCATCATTTGGGCCGTTTGGTCTAGGAGCACTTTCCAGTCATTGGGGGCGTGCGCTTTTTGGAGTGCTGCTGCAAACTTGGGGACTTTTTGTTCGATGATGGTGGGATTGAGCATTTTTACTTCTTTGTTGGCAGCTTCTACCGACCAGTCAAACTTAGTGCCCAAGGTGATGATTTTTTTGACCAATGCAGGGTGTTTTTGAGCCAACCGCAGAGCTACATAGCCGCCCATACTGTAACCAAAAATGGAAACCGCATCCAATTGTTGCTCTTCTAAGAATTGCAAGACATTCTCCACAAATAAATCAATAGAAAAAGCAGGCGCAGCAGAAGCTCGTCCGCCATGTCCTTCAAAATTAAAATGATGAACCGTAAATTGCTCTTGAAGCAAATTGGCTAGAGGAACCAGTTGTTGTTGGGTGCCCAATGCCCCGTGTAATAGCAGTAAGTGTTGGCTCATGGTAGATGGTTGATTTTACGAGAACTATTCAAATTTAAGATAAATAGTCTACTCTATCTATCAATAATATTTGCCCGAAGGTGTACAAAGGAATGGTACAATTGGAATTCATCCACAACCAAAATGCCATAGCTGTAAGTAGGCTTAGTGCAAAGGTGTGTATATGCAACAATTTTCTTCGAGCGTACAGTGGCAATTTTGGCAACGATGGCTATGGGGGTTCATACAGGTGAAATAGGCGGCTTACTGCAAATGTGGAAGAATGAGATTAACAGTTGCCAACAACACACCTGTAACTTTACCAATTAGGCCAATAATGGTATTGCCTTGCATAAATTCAGAAGCTTTTTCTTTGATTTTTTCTCTAGCAGCCTCTTGTGCAGCAGCGAAATCATCATCTGTATTACCATCGTTTGCTTCTGGATTAAGAATAATGGTCGTTTCTTCGCCCAAGCTATTGGTAGTTGTCAGCTTATTATTCACTTTGATTTCTGCGGGGTTTTTAATGCCACGAATACCCCACAATACAAATGCGGTAGCAAGAATAATAGGCAAAAACCAATCTATGGGAACATCCATTCCTCTAATCAATACATAACCCATCCACAGGGCTACATAGCCATGAAAAATAGAAGTTAGAAAGCCAACTGGATGGGCAATTCTGACAGAAAATTGTAATAAAGCAGCAGGAGAGGGATTCTTATTAACCAACCAATATAGGCGCGAAAATAGTGCTATGAGCATTAAACGCAATAAAACAGCCACTAATGGAATAATGGTAAAGGCTAGAAATAAAGTCAAGAAGTAGGCAAGTGCCGAATATAACATGGTAATAATAAGTTTTATGTGAATTTTATGTTCTACTACTATGTAATAAAAATGATTTGAATATAGTGCTTTACGAGTATCTATTTGTTTTTGTTACATGGTGTTTTAAAAAAACAATAACCTAACCAAGATAAGGAAGTTGTTTTACATGTCCAATCATTTTGACAACATGCTTCTAGTTTAAAAAGTTGCTTCTTTGTAATATCTATTAATAAGCAACCAAAAGCAATGATTATCAGCAAAAAATCGTACCTTTGCACCTTATTTGAGCCTGTTCATGGGCGCTTGACACTCCATCATGTAGAGCATAAGCGTAGGGGACAGCTATTTTATGACACGTTGAACCACACTATATGTTGACATTTGAGGAGTTGGGCTTGCGCCCAAACGTATTAAGAGCATTAGGGGATTTAGGATTTGAACAACCTACTGAGGTGCAAGCCGAGGCTATTCCGTTTGTATTGGATTCTGACCGAGATTTGGTTGCCTTGGCACAAACAGGAACAGGAAAAACAGCAGCTTTTAGCTTGCCTATGCTGCACAAATTACAAAAAGACAAAAAAGAAGTACAAACGCTTATTTTATGTCCTACCCGCGAATTGTGTATACAAATATCTAAGGATATAGCCACCTTTACCAAGTATGATACTTGGATACAAACCGTATCGGTGTATGGTGGTGCTCCTATTGATGTACAAATCCGCCAGTTGCGTCGAGGCTGTCAAGTAGTGGTGGGAACACCAGGGCGTGTGCGTGATTTGATTGAGCGTCGCAAATTAGATATTAGTGCCATTGATTTTTTGGTGTTGGATGAGGCCGATGAAATGCTCACCATGGGCTTCAAGGAAGAATTGGATGCTATTTTGGGTGCCGCTCCTACTGACAAGCAAGGGCTGTTGTTTTCGGCTACTATGCCGCGCGAAATAGATGCCATTGCCAATAACTACATGCGTGAGCCTGCCAAGATTGAAATTGGTTCACGCAATGAGGCCAATGCTGATGTTAAGCATGTGTACTGTGTTACGCGTGCCTCTGATCGTTATCGTGCGCTCAAACGTATTGCCGATATTTCGCCAGAAATGTATGGTATTGTTTTTTGTAGAACACGTATGGAAACCAAAGAAGTGGCCGATTGGCTCATGGCTGATGGCTACTCGGCCGATGCCTTGCATGGTGATTTGTCTCAAGCACAACGGGATTATGTAATGGGGCGTTTTCGCAAAAAAAACATCCAATTGCTGGTAGCCACAGATGTAGCTGCTCGTGGTATTGATGTTACTGATTTGACCCATGTATTGCATTACAAAATCCCAGATCAGTTAGAGAATTACATCCATAGAAGTGGCCGTACAGGGCGTGCAGGAAAGAAAGGGGTTTCTATTGCCTTAATTACAGGAAAGGAAAGCCACAAAATCCGCCTATTGGAGAAAAAGATTGGACAAAAATTTGAACGCCGCCTCATTCCAACAGGAGAGGAGGTGTGTGAACGTCGCCTTTTCTCTCTTATTAATAAAATTGCCAATACAGAGGTAGATGAAGGTATTGACAAGTACATGCCTACGGTGTATGAACAATTGCAGGGCTTTACGAAAGAGGAAATTCTACAAAAATTTGTTAGCTTAGAATTTCAGCGTTTCTTGAATTATTATAAAAATGCAGGGGACTTAAACGCATCTGTTGATAAGAAAAAGAATAGAAAAGAACGTGATCGCCCTAGTCGTGGTGGCCAACGCGACAATGAAAACATGGCTCGTTTTTATGTCAATTTGGGCAGCAAGCACAAAATGACCGCCCCCAAAATGATTGGCTTAATCAAGGATAGTGTACGCACCAAGGGGCTAGAAATTGGCAAAATTGAAATCATGAAAGGCTTTTCCTTTTTTGAAATCGACCAAAATTATGAAGGGGAGCTGTTGGATGGTGTTAAGCGTGGGCGACAAATTGCAGGCGTGCCGGTGGTTATTGAGCGTACCGCCAACCGTCAGGAGCAGGCTGGTGCTTCCAAAGGACGTTACAAAAAAGAGCGTTTTGGCAAATCGGGCAAGGGCAAAGGTAAAGGTAAGTTTGGAGGTGGCAAATCCTTCAAAGGCAAAAAGAAGAAACGTTATTAGAATATTGTAGCTTATAAAACTAAAAAATCCCTCTGATCACTTTGATTGGAGGGATTTTTTAGTTGTTATTATAACAAAAAATTAAGGCGTTTTCTTGATAATAGCTTGTGTATAAATAACATGCCCTTGTTGATTGCTTACCGTTACATGATAGGTTCCAGCAGGATAGGCTGTCCAATCGAGTACTTTGTTGTTGATGCCTACTTGGGCATTGTGTGTCCAAGTATCGAGCATTTGCCCAAGGGTATTGTGTACTTGCAAGGTCAATTGCTCTTGTTGTAGCGCATTAAATTGATAAACCAATTGGCCCGTAGTGGGGTTGGGGAACAACCGTTGTTCGCCCTGCTCGGCATCTACCTCAATGGCAATGACATTGGACAAAGTGGCGGTGCCATCATGGTCTATTTGGCGCAAACGATAGTAATTGACACCCAACAATGGGGTATTATCTTCGTGCAAATAGCTGTTGGCTTGGGTAGTTGTGCCTGCTCCAGCAATGGTAGCAATTTTTTCAAATGCTTGCCCATTCGCACTGCGTTCCAATTCAAAACGATTGTTGTTCAATTCTGTTTCAGTAGTCCACTGTAGAGTATTGCTGCGGCCATTGTTCCAGCCCCTAAAGCTCGAAAGTTCTACCGGCAAGCTTCCGTCAGGAGACAATCGAATACCACCCGCTCCACCTGAGAAACTAGTAATGCCCGTAATTTCGGCATAATTAATTCCATTTACATTGCCTGTAGTGCCCGTGAGCTTGGTAGGTTGATCGAATAGAGGCGTGGTGTAAGCGGCTCCTACATTCTTAAACCAGTAAAAACCATTTGGAAAAGGATAGGTGTAACTGTAGTTGCAAGCAGGATTATTGGCAATATGATTGGCGGCAGCTGTTTCCAAATCTGTTTTTTCATTGGCTGGAAAATAGTAGCGAATATCATAATTACCATTGGTAGTGCCTGTAAAATTCACATTCCAACTGCGTGGTAGTTCAAACAATTCATCCCCCGGCGAGTAGCCATTGGCACAAGAACCTACCACACCAAAAGCTGTTTGGAAATAACTACCATTGTTATTAATAGTAATAACAGGATTGATAGTAGCTCCTGTTAAATCGCCACGCAAGGAGAAAATAATTTGGTCATTGGTCGTGTAAAAGTGGTTCCAACCTGCATTATCTGTACAATAATTGGCAGCTACCGTAGTTCCAATAGGAGCGTAAATATATTCTCGTATGGTTACTTGCTCAGAGTCATCACTAGTGGTATTGCAAATCCCTTGACGGCGGGCATAGTAAGTAGTGGTATTGTTGGGGGCTACTGTGATGCTGTTGCCCGTGCCTAGTGCTGTTCCAGTGCCATTGGGCCCTGTAAACCACTCCACTGTAGAGCCTGTACCTGCTGTGCCACCACTGGCAGTAAGGGTTAGGTTGCTATTGGGGCAGATTGCTCCGCCCACCCCAGCAATGGTTGGTGCGGTAGAATTGGTATTGACCGTAACCGTTGCACTGCTGCCCAAGCCTATGGTGCGTACACAACCATTGTTGTCGGTAATAGAGGTGAGGGTATAAGCTGTAGTGGTGCTAGGACTCACTGGAATATTAGTACCCGTATTAATATTGTTTAAGGTGTTGCCACTGTACTGTATATCAAAAGGCCCTGTTCCGGCCGTACTATTGAAGGTAATATTGGTGGAATTGCCTGCACAAATAGCCCCTGTAGTGGTTAAATTACCATTGGGTAGTGGATTGACAGCCACAGTAACCGTATTGGTATAACCTATAAAACCACAACCATCAATGACTCTTCTTCTGTAAAAACGGGTTTGTGTAAGCCCCGCAGGTGGGTCATAGCTTACTCCTATAGCTCCTGCAATATTCGTCCAAGTGACATTATTAGTGCTAAATTGCCATTGATAATTGGTGACATCCGAGAAAGCAGAGCCATTGGCTGTTGATGCTAAAATATTGGGATTATCGCCACTACAAATTACTTGATTGCCTGTAACACTCCCTGCACTGATTATACCAGTTGCATCTATAAAACTAATTTGATCCACAAATCCACGGTCTTCATTGACCGAGCCAAAAGCATCTTTGACATAACGCCACTCTACTGTGTTGCGCCCAGCATCTAAGGGCAGGACTACAGTAGCCCAGCCTGTAATGCCAGAAATACGATTTCTACGAACCCCATTCACATAAACTTCTAGAAAATCACTATTGACCTCAGAGGATACACGCCAACGAAAACGCACTTGGCTTTTGCAAATTACTTCAGTAGAAAAACTAGAACTTTGATTGTTACCAATAGTACCAGAGGTAGCACAATCAGCTCCTATGTCGCCCCAGCTCCCACGAGAACCCCAAAAAGGGCGATTGCCGCCTGTACTAAAGGTCGTACCACTGTATTCGGTAGCATCGGCTAGAGTGGTTGTAGCATATCTGTAACGATAAAACAAACGCATATTATAACCATTGCCACCATCACAAAAAGGGCTGTTACTTGTCCATTGATATTCTACAGGATTGTTAAACCCGAACACACAATTTTGTCGCGCTCTACAATCATCATCATTATTAAAAGGGTTATTATCTGTATCAAAACTGCAGCGTCCCCCTCTATCATCTTCCCAAGCATCCAAACGGGCACGCAATTGTGTGGCAGCGGTATTATTAATATTGCGTGTAGCAAAGGTTCCATTGAGGGTGCTAGGAGCATCATCATTGAGCGTTCTACAGCCCGAAGAGGTTTCGGTGGTGTTTATGTTGTCACTAATGAAACCATACCAAGTATGCTCTTCTATAGTACCAAACGGGCCATCATTGCCACAAGTGCCACCATTAAATTGTGTGATACGTGACTCATAGTTCACATTCTGCGCCCAAAGGCTAAGGCTAGTTATTATAAAGAGTAGGTTAGTAAATAGTATTTTCATAGGAGTTAAATTGTAGTATTTATAGAAAGCCCAAAAAACAAGGGTGTTATAGGTGGATTTTATTGATTGTTCAAAATTGTATTCAAAAAAATAAAACTATTTTAAAAGTTAAGTTTTTTGTAAGATCTAAGATACAATTAAGTCTGCAATTTGTCTTGTTTTGTAAAAAAATGATTGGAAATTAGCTAAAAAACAAGAAATTTTAACTCTTGCAAAAGATTGATTATCAAAAAAAAGAGCATTTTAGTATTAACTAAAATGCTTCTTTTAATATGGTATAAATTTTATTTTTTTTCAAAAAAGGTATTACTTTACCAAAGTCATTTCTTTAATCAGATGTCCTGCTTTACCATACTTGTCAATGACCCACAGCACATAGCGAGCATCCACAATAATATTGCGGCAACGCGATTCTTCAAACATAAAATCACTCATCGTACTTTCCCAACTTCTATCAAAATTGATGCCCATCAAGTTGCCATCAGCATCAATAACAGGGCTACCAGAATTGCCCCCTGTGGTATGATTAGAGGCGGTAAAACACACCCACAATTCACCATCTTGCTCATATTCGCCCCAGTCGCCTTCTTCATAGAGCTTAAGAAAACGATCCGTGAGTTGAAAATCTGGATTTTCGGGGTCGTATTTTTGCATGATACCTTTGATGGTGGTGTAATGGCGATAGGCCATACCATCTACGGGAGCCGAGCCTTCTACCTTGCCGTATGCAATACGCATGGTGGAGTTGGCATCTGCCCAAGTATTGCGTTCAGGAAACATCTTTAAGATGCCTTCCACATATTTGGCTACCAAGCCTTGTTCTTGTGCTGCAAACTCACGATACTTAGGCATCACTTGCTCCACAAAGCTGCTGTACAAGTTGTTGGCCATAACAAAAGCAGGATCTTTGGCTAGTTTTTTACCTGCATTGGCACTGTAATTATTGAGCGTACTTTTGAGTTTATCGGGATTCAGAAAGATAGACTTGCTAAAAATCTTATCGCCTGTTTTTTTCCAATTAGCCTTAAAATCACTGGGCAATAGAGCAGGATCCATATACTCTATGAGCATAGGACTGAGTTTGTTAAAAATTTGTTGATCGAGTTCTTTGTTGTAATTTTTATAAAAACCATCTACCTTATCGTGCAGGCGTTTGATTTCATCTTTCAGTTCCCCCTTTGCCTCCAATTCAGCATAGTTTTCTATTAATTTTTGATAGTCATGGGCAAAACGTATAAACTCTGGGCCATAATAGTAGTATTCGATAAATACAGAACGAGCAAATTCGTACGGTTCATTATCTGTTTGCAATTGTTTGAGCTGTTCTAATGCTGATTTGTAAACCGCCCAATCTGATTTTTCGGCCGTTTTTTGGGCGTACTCTTTTTCCCAAGCGAGTTTTTTGTCCAAGGCATTGAGTTCACGCAAGCCCTGAATTTGACCAATCCATTTTTTCCAAGCATTGGCAATACGAGCTTGCTTGGAAGCATACTGTATGCGAATTTTATCACTGTTGTTCATGGGCGGCTTCATCAAATCTAGGGTTGCCTGACGCATGTTGATACGAGCAGGGCGTTCTTGGTCTATGTAAAAGGCCAATTTGCTAGAGCTGGTGTGTTGGTAAGTGGTTCCAGGAAAACCATAAACCATAGTGAAGTCGCCCTCTTTTTTGGGTTTGAGACTAACAGGTAAGAAATGAGCAGGCTTGTAAGGCACATTGGCCGCATCATGCTTGGCCGAGGCATTATTAGCATCTGCATATATTCTAAATACAGCAAAATCTCCTGTGTGGCGAGGCCATACCCAGTTGTCGGTGTCCCCTCCATACTTGCCAATGGCCGAAGGGGGCGCACCCACTAGGCGAATATCATTGTAATCCTCTGTAATGAGCATGTAGTATTTATTGCCCTGATGAAAAGGTTTGATTTTGGCCGTAATAGAAGCTTTAGTTTTGTTTTTTTGTTCTAAGAGCAAGATGTTTTGCTGCATTTTTTTGCTGCGTTCTGCTGCGCCCATGCCGCTGGTGACACCATTCAATACCGCTTCTGTTACATCTTTGATTTCCTTGACAAAGGTAACACGCAACCAAGGACAAGCGAGTTCTTCGGCCTGATTTTTTGCCCAAAAACCATTTTTGAGGTAATCTTGCTCTACCGAGGAATGATGTTGTATAGCACTAAAACCACAGTGATGATTGGTAAATAGTAAGCCCTTGTCAGAAACCAATTCGGCTGTACAACCTCCATTAAATTGTACAATAGCATCTTTGAGACTTGATTTGTTGGTCGAATAAATTTCCTCTGGACTCAGTTTTAAACCATAGGTTTTCATGTCAGAATGAAACATATCAATCAAAGCAGGAATCCACATGCCCTCTACTGCCCAAAGCTGAAAGGGGCTTTGTAATAACAGGGTCAATAATAAGATAACGATTCTTTTCATCAGTAATGATTTTGACTATGATGCTCAACCTACTTATATCCATAGGCGAGTGTTGGTTAACGAAATAAAATGGGTAACAAAGTGCTACTATAAGTATAAAAGCAGCAGCCCAAAACTTGTTCTTGAAGTTTTGGGCTGCTTGATTTACAACACTTCTCACTCAAGAAGTGCTTTCAAGGTACATAATTTTGACTATAAAAAACACTTCTAAAGCGGCATAATTCGACCAACTGTGCTACATCAACGATTGGAGAAGTAGACAGGCTTATAGTTGAATGTTCTTCTGAAAAGTACAAAAGGACTGGTGCTAAATAATTTTGAACCAATTATTTATACACTGAAGTTGTTTAAAAATGGAATTGCGTTGATAATGAGCGATAATTTGGTTCTAATCGAGGCAAAAATTCGGTTCATAGCAGCGCTATGGAGCTAATTTTTAACGATGAGTAGGGCAAAATTAGCCTTCATTAGCGACATTAGGCTATTCTTAAACAACTTCACTAATAAATAAAAGTAGCACTTTTGATAACGTGAGTGAATTCATCAGACCCTTTGGGATAGAGTGGTTGCTCCTCCACCGTGCATTCTAACACAAACCAATGTCCTTGTAGCATCTTATTGCTGGTCCAGCCTTGGTTAAAATCATTGTGCTTTTCCTCTGGCAAGATTTGTTCAAATTCAAACTCTTGTTCCAAACAACTGGTAAAATCCCAAATCTCGCCGTGTTCATCTTCAAAAAGATAATGAGCCACATCTCCCATTTCAAAATCAACAAATTTGGCTTTGATTTCAAAGTTAGAACGGGGATAGGAGGCAGATTTAATAAGGCGCGCTGCTGAAGCAGAGGTAATACTTGGAGCAGGTACTAGTTCTGGAGAATTGGAATAACTACAAGAGCTAAGGCTCCATAATAGGATAATGGCGAGGGAAAATAATGTGTGTTTCATTGATAAATGTTGGGAAAATTCGAGTAAACAATAGAGGTAAACAAAGCAGACTCTGAGAGCCTAGCCATAACTTACAGGTCTTGTGCTTGGTCGAAGTAGCAAGAACGTCCCAACAAATGGAATAATGACAGTTGGATTAAATAGTCAATGGTCAGAAAATGAATATTTTGGATTTTGGGAAGCCAACTGGATTATTCTCTACTCTAAATTACAAAAAAAATGACAAAATGGAATAGAAAAATAAAATAATGTTACTAATGTCTATTTATTCCCATTACTAAAACGCAATCTTAAGCCTGTATTGACAGAGAGGGCATCTACTTGAGCACCTACCCGAACAAAATATTCGAGTGTTCTAATTTGATGTTTGTGGTGGGCAACAGCCGCAATTTGCCAGCCCAATTCTCCTACCCAAGTGATATAGCTTGCGTTGTAATGGACCAATTCTTGGCGAGCATACAAATCTACCGATTGCCATTGTACGCCTAAGCCGATATGTAGGAATGTCCACAAGCTTTGTTGTTTGCTTAGAGGAAACTGTATTTTGACCAAAGTGGGGATTTCCAGACTGCCCAAGCCATTGTAGTTATGGAGGCTGAGGGCAAAGGGGAGAAAATTGATTTCCGTTTCTAAGGATAACAACCAATTATCAATATCCCCAAGCCATAAGCCCGCATTGAGACCGGGCAAAATATTCAAGGCTTGCCCTGTAGAGTAATTGGAGGTGGTATAATTGGGTGGAGCATACCAACTATAAAAATTATAAGAAAGTCCAAGACTATAGCCCAGATGTAGATTTTTGTTGTTGGCAGAGGAGGGCGCAAGATCTTGTTGAGCATTGATAGTTGCACCCAATCCCATAAGTAGCCAGAGTAAAAGACGGTATCTCATAATTATAAAATCAATGGAATAAAAAAAGTTGTTCTTAGTAAAGCCTAAGAACAACTGCAAAATTAGAATATTTATTAGTGAAGTTGTTTAAAAATGGAATTACTTCGTGAGTGCTTCGCAGTTGTGTTGATAA
>CAYULH010000124.1:0-16978 GCA_964445645.1 uncultured Aureispira sp.
TCAACACAATTCCATTTTTAAACAACTTCAATTCAAAGACTAGCAACCTTCTAATTTTTCTTTTGTTATTATAACTTCGTAAATTAGTACGTTAAACATCATCTATGTACTAATTTACGAAACTAGGAAAAAGTTATCATCGTTATGAAATTAATCGTTGTGCAGTATTTTTCTGACTTGACAACACTGGCCTTGGCACAACGCCACTTGGAAGCAGCGGGGGTCAAAACGCTCACTCGTGATGCTTTTATGACG
This sequence comes from uncultured Aureispira sp., assembly GCA_964445645.1. GTDB lineage: Bacteria > Bacteroidota > Bacteroidia > Chitinophagales > Saprospiraceae > Aureispira. Next base: position 256 of record CAYULH010000124.1, read on the forward strand.
CAAGTATCGGGCCTAGAAGCTAGGGCACTTGGAGGAGCCAAGCTTTTGGTACACCAAGATGATTATGCCAAAGCGTCTCGCTTGTTGCAAGAAGGTGGCTTTATGAATGAAGATGTTAATGCAGCACCTTCGTGGTTGGCAGAAGTGCTGGATCAAGTGGCCTGTTTATTGCCGGGGGTTCGGCGTTTGCCCAAAGAATTAAGACTGGTTATTATTGTCTTTTTGATTTTTTCATTGCTGCTCACTATCCTGTATGCCATTCTATTGCACTAACTCAAATGTTGTCAAACAGGAATTGTAATAACTACTGTATTCCACCCACAAATAATAAATCCCCCATTCACTCACCAATCTATCCAAAACATGCTTATATTCTAGTATATTAGACATTATTGCTTTGGCAAATACCATTAGAACACTGGTTTTCGACCACTCGACCAAACTACAATGACATGACCATCAATGAACTAAAAGAAGAACTGGAAAGTGCTTTGCAAAATGAAGCATTTGAAGTATTAAAAACAGGTGCCAAAGAAGCTATAAGCACTTATCCCCAAGAAGCATTTGGTTATGCCTATCTAGGAGAAGCACTTTGGGGAACACTACCCATCCCATTTGCAGAGGTAGAATTATGTTTAGCCAAAGCCGCAGAATTAGCCCCTAACAACACCTCCTATTTGGCTAAATTTGCCTTGGTTAAGGATGCACAAGGGGCTAAGGATGCCGCCCAGCTGATGTGGGGAAAAATCCTCTCTATTGATCCTAATCATGTAGATGCTCTACTAGCTAAAGGTATCTACCAACTCCAAAACAAACACGACTACCCAAAGGCATTGCCCTTTTTTGATAAAGTGATTGAAATAGAGCCAAGCAATGCCTCTGCCTATCTTTATCGTGCTGAGTTGTATAATAATACTGAACGTTATGTAGAAGCTCTACAAGATATTAAGCACGCCACTTCTATTGCTCCTGCTTTTGATAAGAATGTTAATTTACTAAGCATCAGTATCTTCCAAAACATGGGAGAATTGGAGCAAACCATCCCTTTGTATGAGGAGTTAATTGAAAAGGCTGAAGATGATTATTTGAATCATTTGGGGTATGCCAATGTATTAAATAAGCTAGAAAAAAAACTTGAAGCAGTAATACAATTGGAAAGAGCGAGTGAACTGACGGCCCATAGCGATACCACTATTCTATACAATTGGGGCGAAACGGCCACAAGTGTGCAACAATACGAGCAAGCAACCAAAGCCTTCCAAACCTGCCTAGAACTACAACCTCAATTGAGCGAAGCCGCCTTTGCTATCATTAATCTTCAAATTTTACAAAAACACTATAAGGAAGCACTAGAATCTATTGAGCAATTAGAAAAAAAACTTGAAGATAAAACAAAGTTGGATAAACTTGCTGTGTTGCAAGGAGAAGTATTGGTTGGTCTTGGAGCATTCACAAAAGCAGAAGAACTACTGGTTACTATTGCACAAAAAAATGGCCTACACCAAACAGAAGCTTACTTCCAATTGGGGCGATTGTATCACCAACAAGGAGCAAATTTCAAATCTTATAAATTCATCAAAACGGCAGCAGCAAAGAATCATCAAGCAGCTCACGAATTTATGAACAGCCAACTGGCAGAGGTAATAGTTCAACTTCGTGCAGCTTCTATTGATGCCAATAAAACTGCCTTTGCAAAAAATGAGCAATCGAATTTCCTCAACAAAATATTTGGCAAGTTATGGGTGTTCAATGACCTAAGAAGCGAGCGGTTAAGTAGTGCGGGGCTCCATGCCGAACAAATACAGCACTTCAAAACCTCCTTATCTTCTTCCTCTTTGATGATGGCCGAAAAAGGGATTCTAATGCTCTCGGATCGCCAAGAGGAAATGGCTACCTACAAGATTCAGAAGGAAACAGCCAGTGGTGCTCTGATTGAGTTTTTACCTATGGATGGGTTCAAGAGTTTTACTGCCAAATTACAACTCACGGCTGATGGTTCCCTTGCTTTTAGCAAAGAAAAAGGAGAATTTATTTTATATAAAGAACAAAATCCAACAGAAGTTGCACCAGCTATAAAAGCCGTTTATCAAGAAAAAATAAATGCTAAAGATAGCCAGTACTTGGGTGATAAGGTTAGTGCTGTATTGAATCAGCTATTGTAAAAATATTGCTCCATCGCCTATCAAAACACAACGAGTATTAATTACTTTCACATACTTTCTATATCTATTTATATGATTTTAATACACTAAGTTGCTTAAAGAATCAACTAAATAATAAAGAAATTGTTATATTCATTCACCTACTAGAATAGTGATTTGATATTCTGCTAATGCAACTATCTAAAAATGCTTGTCCTATTAAAATTTTTTTTTAACGGATACTGCTAATCGAGTATCTTATACAGGAACGAACCAAATTGTGGTTTCTTGTTATTCGACCAAACTATAATTAGATGAACATCAATGAACTAAAAGAGCAACTGGAAAACGCTCTAAAAACGAAAACATTTGAAGAATTAAAAACATTGGCCAAAGAAGCTGTCACCCAATATCCCGAAGAAGCATTTGGTTATGCTTATCTGGGAGAAGCACTTTTGGGTGAAGTGCCTATTTCATTTCCAGATGTAGAACTGTGTATCGCCAAAGCAGCAGAACTAGAGCCTAAAAACACCCACTACCTGACCCGATTTGCTATGGTCAAGGGTATGCAAGGCATTCATGATGCTGCCCAAATTATCTGGGGCAAGGTCTTAGCCCTTGATCCCAACCATGTAGAAGCGTTACTAGCCAAAGGGGCGTACCAATTCCAAACCAATGAAGATCATGAAAAAGCGCTCTCGTTTCTTGATAGAGCAGTAATTGAAGACCCAACTAATGCCAATACCTATCACTTCCGTGCTCAAGTACACCATGCTGCTCAAAATTATATAGAAGCACTACAAGATATTCAGCAGGCAACTACCCTTGAACCTGGTTTTGATAAAACGATTAGTCTATTAACCATTAGTATTTGCAAAGCATTAGGCGAGTTGGAAAAAACTGTTCCTTTATACGATGAATTAATAGAACAAGAACCTGACAATAAGTTTTTTCATTCGGATTATGCCTACACATTACTTGAACTAGAACAACCTTCCAAAGCATTGGTACATCTGGTAAGGGCCGATGAATTGGCGGAGCATAAAGACACGGGCATTCTTTACAGTATAGGCAAAACTACCTTGGAAATGCAACAATATGAGCACGCCCTCGAAGCCTTTCAGACCTATCTGGAACTGAAACCCGAGTATACCGAAGCAGCTTTTCACATTGTTGATATTCATATTAAGCTGGAGCAATATAATGAGGCGCTTCAAGTTATTCAAAAACTGGAGGCAATGCTTGATGATGAATTTACACTGGACAAAGCTAGAGTCTTAAAAGGGAAAATATTGATCGAGCTTGGCAAACTCCAACAAGCAGAAGATTTGCTGGCGCCCATTGGCGAAAAAAGTGGTACACATCAAGCAGATGCTTATTTCCACTTGGGTATCATCTACAAACAGCAAGGCAATGTACTCAAATCTTATGTTTTCCTCAAAGAAGCCGCCGCACGTTCACACGAAGCTGCCAAACAATACATAGTAGATGAATTCACAGAATTCTTAGAAAAGTTGCGTGAGATCAATATGGATAGTAAGAAAACAGCTTTTTCAAAGAATGAACGTTCCAGTTTTTTCAACAAAATATTTGGAAAATTGTGGGTTTTTAATGATTTGAAAAGTGAGGGTTTAGCAAGTGCAGGATTCACTAACGAACAAGTAAAAACCTTCAAAGATACGTTCTCACTATCCTCTTTGGTAGTAGCAGAAAAAGGTATTCTAATGCTTTCGGATGACAAGGAACAAATGGCTACTTATAATATCAAGAAAGAAACAGCTAATGGTGCTGTCATTGATTTTTTGCCTCTAGATGGTGTAGAGAGTTATGAGGTCAAATTACAACTCACCAAAGATGGCAGACTTGTTTTTAGTAAACAAAAAGGAGAATTGTTGGTATATAAAGAACAACATCCAACACAACTAGCACCTGCTATCAAGGCCATTTATCAAGAGAAAATTAACGTTACCGATTCTCAATACTTGGGCAATAAAGTAACTCCTATACTAGAACAAATACTGTAGTATACATTGTAATCGAATAAAACACAAGAGTCTTTCCTCTAGTAGGGAGACTCTTTTTTTGATTGCAAGCCTGTAAAAAAGTAAAAGCCTTCCGAGTTCAGAGGTACAACACCACAAAAACGGAAGGCTAGTATATGATAGGTAGTTTACAAAATTCAGCCTATCAAAACATTCCAACAGCACTGTAAATTTGCAAAGCTAAATTGTAGCACTAATTATTGAAAAAACTGACCTATTCTATCTTTTATGTCATCATAAGTAGCTTGAGCATTTCCTGTAACTTCGGTAATTCTATCTCTGATTGCATTAGTTACATTTGTTAGAGTGTTTATTAATAGATTCTGAGCATCCTCTAATAGCCCCTTAAATTCATCTGTCAAACCAAAAGTTGGCGGAGTAGTAGTCAGACGTAGATTAGTGCCACCTCTATAGGTTAAATCTACCTCTCCTGTATCCATTCTAAAAATATCTATCCCTTTCCCAGCCCAAACAAGTGCAGAACCAGCATTACCTTTATCTTCTGCCACAGGTTTGCCTAACGGTCCTAATCCATTTATTACTGCCGCTACTCGCCTAATCAACTCAAAATCAAAAGGAACTTCTAAAACCAAAGCATGCTCTCCTTTGATAATAAATGCAGCACCAGTCATTTTTCCTGTAATACTCGGTACCTGTGGCTCTATTTCCAAAGAAACCTGTGTCTCTCCACTTGTACTTCCTTCCAGTTTAATTCCAAATGTAATGTCTGGACTCCTAACAAAAATCGAGAATGGGGAAAGTGCTACAGAGAATCCCAGCAGGACATCTGCGCTTGCTTTTAGCATTACAGTTCCTTCAAGCTTCAAGTTTTCTCGTTTCACCTCCCCCTCTGCAGAAACCCCTGCTGACACCCTACCCGTTGCCATAAGGCCAGCGTACACAGGCACATTTATCTGCCTTTCAAAAGGAGGAATCACGTCTACTTTGCCTCGTGCAAAATAAGCCAACAATCCATCTACTACTCCCTCTATAGCCGCTCCTACTGCATTTTTTGTATTTCCCTTGCTATTGCTTTTAGTCCTGTCACTTACACTTTTGGGGGTCACCAAATCAGAAGCACTGGTATTATTTTCTACGGTTTCATTCAATTGTGCAATTCTAGTGTCAAGCTCGTTGAGTTGATTTTGGAGCTCTTCTCGTAACTTATCACTCTTGGGGCCTGAACTTTCTCTAGATAATTCAGTTTGTATTTTTCCTCTAGTTTTTTCTAGTTCTGCTATTTCAGCTAAAGCTTTGTCTGTTGCTGTGGCCATTGTATATATAGATTGTGGTAGCAGCTCTTAAGTAGTCCTAAAGAGCTGTTCCATAGTTTTTAAAATAAATATATTGGTATAGGGTAGTTAGTCTACTTGATAAGACAAGTAGTTTCGGTACAGTAAGTTGTGTACGTAAGTCAATAGGTACATGCTGTAGGTAGCTTAACCTACTTGATCTAATAATTCTTGGCCTGTTGGTAAGGGTTCAGAAGTAGCTGTTTCTAATTCCTCTGTCAAGGAACCTATTTTACCATCAAAATCACCTATGTTATTCGTTACCGTTTGCAACAATTCCTCCAATGCACTTGTATCCTCATCTACACTCTCTTCATCAGAAGTTTCTCTAGTTACCGCACCCACCAATTTTTCGAGCGCAGCTATGATTTGAGCTATCTTAGGTGCTTGTCCCAAAATTTTGTTGACAGCTCCTGCTAGAGCATTCTTCAATTTTTCGGGTGCATTGTCGAATTCCTCTTTGAAGCTATCCATTTTAGCTTGGAAATCCTGTACACTGGTCAGATCCTCTTCGCTTGCTGTTTTATCCTTTATTTTAGGAAGAATTTCCTTGGGGAGTTGACCTTTTAGGAAACCAACAATTTCTCCTATTTGTGCTTTGAATTGTTGTGCTAAACCAGCAACATCTTGAGTAGCGGTAGTGTTGTCTTCTTCTACATTGTCTACTGACCGAGTGGTAGTGTTGTCCTCCCCTGTAGTATCAGTAGAAGAGGTTCCTCCTGTAGTATCTTCTTCAGAACCGTCACTGTCTTCTCCAACAACAGTACCATTCAATACGACTACTGGTTTGGCTCCTGCCAAGAATGGTTTTAATGCCTTGAGAATTTTGGGCCACTGGCTCTTGGGAATTTTACATTTGTCGGATGGCTCAAAACACAACAGTTTTTTGCCTTTATCCTCTTTGCTATAAGCTTCTCCCATAGAAGCTTCCTTTTGGGAGGCGGACATACTTTTGTCCAACTTACCCGATTTCATTTCTACCTGCTCAAAGTGCTTTTCCATTTTTTTGTTGGTACCAAAAGTCAAGAAGTGAGCGACTGGCTTACCATCTTTATTCTTGAAATAATCCAAGATTAAGAAGTATGGTGTTCGAGTACCAGGAGCATTGAGCAATTTTTTAACCGCATTCTTACTGAGACCTCTGACAGCGGCTTCTTCGAGGTTTTTTACTTTTGAATTGTTTAAATCAAAAGCATTAAAGTCTACTTTACCCTTAAATGACATACAAATACGTTTTGTGTGATTATTTGAATAGTAAAAAGGATAGTTGTTCGTATCAGCTTTCTGATAAAGTAGTCTATTCTTGTTTAGATAAATTATAAAAGCAAATTTAATCTATTTTTTTAAAAAAAACAAATTAAATCTAAATTGGTTCATGTAGATATGGATGTTGTCTAATTTTTTTGTCTTGTTATTACAAATATTTAAACCTAGTTTTTTTCATGAAAAAGATAGCAATAGCATTCATCGTTTAGCATCGAATAAAAGTTGCAGGGCTTTGTTGCTAAAACATACTCCCAATCCAGCCCTCTTCATCAAAGGGATTGAGGTCTATATTTCTGGGGTCGAGATAAGACAATGCTTCATCTGCTGCTTTTTCTATGCTATCCATAAGATCCTTGATGAATGTTTTGATAGTTGGATGCACGTAGTATTGCGACTGTCCGCTTGCTCCTTGATAGACATACTTTCCACTTTTCATATTGAAGGTCATGCTGTATTTGGGAGTCTTAATAATCAACATATCAAACTGGCCTATTGGGTAATAGACATTTTGCTTGACTACATACGCCTTCTCAAAATAAGCGGGAACGTACTGTAGGATGCTATTTGGAATGGGAGTCTTCAAATAAAAACGTCCAGCCAAGGACGCATTGATAGTAAGAGGAGCAATCGAAGCATGAATGACACTATTTTTGGCTTCTAAATAAGCATCTAGGCTCGCACTCAAAGTAGGTCCCCCCTCTATTCCGCCCTCAATAGATACATCACCAACAATGGGCAAATCATACCCAATAGATAACCCTAAACTCAAAAAACCACTTCCCCCAATTTTTCCGTGGGCAACAGCACCAATGCCTTTTCTGCGTGCCGTTAAAGAACCCGATATGCTTGCAGAGGCACCAACAGCGAGGCTCACACCCGTAAATAATGGAAACTTAACACTTGTGCGTTCGAGCGTTATCAAGGAGCCACGCCAATTGCCATGCACTCGCAAGAAAGCATCAATAACCTCAGTAGCCACCGCTTTAACCTCAGCAATAGCCATATCCAAGAATTTCTTGGCTAGGCGTTTTCTTGACTCTTGGATAATTTTTTGAAACTCGGGGTGTTGTTCAGCATGTTGCAATAGTTCTTGTAGAATATCCTTGATTTTGCGCCCTTTTAGGCCGCTTGCTAGGGTTTTGAGGGCAGCATCTTTGAGTACTCCTAATAAGGTTTCTAAGGTTTTCTTGGAGGTTAGATATTTGATTTCTTCTTTGATAATGGCTGCTGATCTTCGGAGTAGTCTCCGAACAACCGTAGCCACCAGCTTGGCCGTCCATTCGGCACCTGTTTTTTCGATAGCCAGTTTTGTAGCCGAATCAATTAGCTCATTAATTTCTTCTTTGAGGCGTTCTTCTAGGCGTAGATAGATTTTTTCTTCTAGCAATTGGAGCAAATGCTGCACAAACTCAATGAGCTTGTCCTCTATAATATCCACTACCCCATCAGCAACTACTTCCAGTAGCCCTTTAAAATCACCTTCTACGACCCCTTCTACAGCCGCTTCAATCAACTCTACGACTTTAGGATTATCGATGTGTTTGTCTGCTTGCTCTACTATTTCATCCTTAACGCCCTCCTTGAGTACATCTACAGCATCATCTATATTGCCATTTTCGACATGCTCTACAATTTCTATAAGATCATCCTTGTGGCGTTCATCTACATGCTCGTCAATCTCTTTTATTACCCGATCTTTTACGGCTTCTTGCCCTGCATCTTTTAGGTCATCTACCACCTCATCTGTTCTACCATTGGCCACATCCTTGGCCACGTCTGACAGCTTGTCCAATACATCTTGTTCTACCAAATCCGAAGCCCTCGCCTTTTCTTCCAGCTCTTTTTGTACCTCTTGGATGCGTTTATCAATTTTCTCCAACTCTTTATTGAGTTTTTGAAGGAGTATTCTGGTCAGAATATTCTCTTTTTGGGGGAGTTGTGCTATTATTTCTTGCTTGAGACGCTCCAAGTATTGAAGCTCTTTGTTCATTTCCTGAACAGCAGTATTGTTATTGGTCTGAACTGGCATAGTTGGTCGTAGTTGGTTATTGTATAGAAAATGCTGTTGAAAATAAACGCTTAGGGCATAACACTCAAGAAGGTATCACCCATTGGAATAGGCTCTGGTGGCGTATCTAAATCCGCTTGTAGATTTTGATATTTTTGGTCAAATCCCTGCAAGCCCTCTTGTGCCTGTTGCAGCAAGTCTTCCAGTTTTTTTAACAAGGCTTCCTCTTCTGGGCTTGGAGGCACTTCTGTTTCGGTGTCCGTCTCAGTGGTTGGTATATTGGCTTTGATGGCGGCCGCAATTTGCTTTATTTTGGGCAATTGCCCCTCTAGGGTTGCTTTGGCCTTGGCTAGAGCCGTCTGTGCCTCGGTTGTCCCTTGTTCATACTCCTCTAAGAATACTTCTACTTGGCGTTCCAATTCATCTATCGCCTCATCATCTTCCTCTGTTACTGTTTTGGATTTGATGCGAGGAAGGATTTCTTTGGGTAGGGTGTCCTTGAGCATTCTCGAAATGGGCTGAAACAATGCTTTTAGTTCATTCAAGGACAATCCTTCTTCTGTATCGTCAGTGTCCAACTCCTCTCCTGTTGAGTCCTTATCTGCTTCTGCTGCTACCACCTCGCCATTGAGCACCACAAAAGCTTTCATATTATTGATGAGTGGCCGGAGTTCTTTTAGGATTTTAGGCCATTTGTTATCGGGTATTTTGGATTTTTCATCAGGATCAAAAAAGAGCACCTTCTGACCATTTTGCTCTTGGGCATACACATCACCCATAGTAACCTCCTTTTGGGTGGTTGCCATACTTTTGTCCCATTTTCCTGACTTCATTTCAACTTGCTCAAAATGTTTTGCCAGTTTTTTGTGGGTGCCAATATCCAAAAAATGCCCCATAGGCTTTTCCGAAGCATCCTTAAAATAATTCAAGATCAGAAAGAAGGGAGCACTTACATTGAGATTGCCGAGCAATTTTTTGACGGCTGCTTTGGTTTGCCCTTTTATCTTTTTGGGCATTAGATTCGCTACCGTAGTATTGCGGAGATCAAAAGCATTAAAATCTGTCTTGCTCTTAATTTTATCACCTTTAGTAATCATCTGTGGTCGTTGGTCGTGAAAGAAGCATGGACACTTCTATAAAAAGAGAGAATAGTTCTATTTGTCAATAATACGCTTTTCTGAGCAAAAAAACAAGTATTATTTTGAAATACCCTTTAGCCTACAATAATCTACCATATCTGCATATCCTTCATTCATACATGCACACAAAAAAATCCCTCCTCTGCAAACGTAGTATTGCAAAAGAGGGATTCTAATTTATCGGAATGGCCTTTTTATCTAGCCGTCTATATCTTCATCATTGTAGACATCTCCTTCTAGGGGTTCTACTGATTCTTCCTCTACTTCTACTTCGGGTGCTACAGGACAATCCTTACAAGCATCTACATTAATATTTTCTGGAACCTTAGATTGTGCATTTACACCCGGAGGTACAAATTCTAAAATTACAAATTCTGTTCTACGGTTTTCTTGGTGTTGCAACTCGCTACAGGTCACCCCATCATAACATTCATTAATCATGACCTCTTCTCCACGCCCTTTGGCTTGTAAGCGGCTCTTATCAATTCCATTGCTCATTAAGTATTTCACTACTGATTCTGCACGACGCTTGGACAGACGCTTATTATATCCTTTCTTACCTCGGGCATCTGTATGAGAGGTAATTTGAATTTTCATTGCAGGATAATTCTTGAGCATAGCTACCAAATCATCCAAAGCAGGTCTTGCATCTCTACGAATACGAGCATCGTCATAGTCATAATAGATATTTACCAGCTCCAAGTCCCCTTCTTTGGGTCTAGGCTGCCAACCATTGCCATCACCATAGTCAATTTCTTCTGAACCATCTGGATTTTTCTTGATTCGAGTTCCATCCTTATAGGTAATAATTTCAGCTCCTGCTGTATCTGTCTCTACTGTTAGTGGATCTTCGGGTCCGATAATACTCGTATCTTGTTTTGCACCATCACAATTAGGCCCATAACAATACAAGGGAATAGAACTTACAATAACCCCTGAATCTATGGTGTCCACTCCAGCCACTGTTGTTCCACATTCTGTTCCTGTTTTGAAGGTAACAGAACCATCCGTAAAGCCGGGTTTACTTACGGTGACTCGAATATCACAATCCTCTCGCACATCCCTAAACTCATAGCGTCCTTCTGCATCTGTATAAAGGGTCAATTCATCTTGTTCGCCCCCACAGGCCGACTCTAGGCGCACCAAAGCACTATCAATGGCTTTGTTGGAATAACCATCTATAATGGTTCCCGAAACAATAAAGATACACTCTAGCCTGAGCGGCACACGCACATAAAGGGTTCTACCTGGAGGCTCGTTCTTAGACGAAAGGCGCACAGAGTTGGGTTGGTAGCCCAATTTTTCTGCGGCAAAATCACAAGCTTGATCCAAGGGCAGCTCTATAATGACCTTACCATCTTGATTGGTTATTAGATTTTGAACATCTGAACAAGGTGTAAATACATCTGCTGCTTCAATTGGCATTTGGGTTTCCTGATCAAAGACCAAAATTTCTACGGTTACCGAAAGCTTGGTAAAGGTGTAAATATCATCCCCACCTTTTCCTTTTCTATTAGAAGAAAAATAACCATGTGTTTGATCGCCATTTAGAATAAATCCAAAATCATCATCCACAGTATTGATGGGATAACCCAAGTTGATGGGTTCCGTCCATGCTCCATAGTTTTCAGAAGTTTTGTAAATATCCAAGCCTCCTAATCCTATCAAGCCATTAGAAGCAAAGTACAGTGTTCCACTGTCATGATAAAAAGGAAATACTTCATTGCCTTCTGTGTTGACAGTAGGTCCCAAATTAACAGGTGGCGACCAGCGGCCATCTTCTAAGTAAGAAACATACAAATCAAACCCTCCAAAACCACCGGGCATATCTGATGAGAAGAACAACATGGTTCCATCATCAGACAAGGCAGGATGCACCACTGAGTATTCATCACTATTAAAAGGCAGTGGCCTAGGCTCTGAGTATTTTTTAGGCTCTCCTCTAGATTGATACACCTTCAAACGAATAATTCCGTCATCCGCTTTGTTCATATTGGAGCGAGTGTAATACACTTCATCAAACGTTGCATTAAAACTCAAAGGCCCATCATGATAGATTGAACTCAATGAAGGACTGAATTTTTCTACTTCGCCATATTTGTAATTGTATTCTTCGGGTTCTCCTACTTGATTGCGTTTGGTAATGTAAACTTCTGTGTAGGGTTTGCTCTTTTGGTCTGTCCAACGGTCATCTTGTTTTACGGCAGCTTTGCGATCTCTAGAAGAAATAAACACCAAGTCGTTTTTAAAAAACATCGGCGAAAATTCATCTTCTTCTGTATTGATGGCATCTACGGGCTCTACCTTGTAAAGTTTGCCCGAAGCACGCAAATCTTGCACCACCTCCTCTTCACAAGACTTGACCAACCACAAAGCTTGTGTATTGTTGGGTTCGATTTGTGTAACGTATTTTTCTGCCCACTCTTTGGCCTCTGGACATTTGCCATTGCGTTGTAGGGCTTGGGCATAATACAACCAAGACTTTTGGGGCGCATTGGGCATACGAGCAACCAAACCATACCAGTATTCCGTTTCATCCGGATCACCTATACGGCGGTAGGCTTCCGCTACCCCTTTGACCGCCTCTGAATCATTGCCTTTGTCTAAGATGCTTAGATACAAGTCAATTGCTGCGGCATAGTTATGCTGTCCCATCAGGCGTTCGGCTCGATTGAGCTTTGCACGCTGGGCAGCTACCGTTGTAGATAGTGCCAACAAGATAGAAGCAGTCAAAATATAGTGTAGGAATCGCATAAGACTATTAAAAAGTTATATAGAGCGTGGTGTGTATGAGTTATTCAGCTAGTACTAGTAATAAAGCATAAAAAGTAACTAAAAATACTTCTTAGCTATAATATTATTTCTTAGAACGTAAGATAACGAGGGTTAATTACATCCCCACCATCTCTCAAATATTTTGTTTTGTATAAATCGTAGCCCAACATGACTTCATAAGAGCCAATACCAGGGGCAAGCATATCATTGAGTGGAAGATCATAAGCCAACCCAAAACGCAAGCCATTCTTTAGGCGAAAGCCCATCCAAAAATCAACAGAGTCATAAGAGGAACCTTGTCCTATAATGGCCTCTACTGAAGAGCGGAAACTTGCTCCCAACCAAAAACGCTTGGCAAAGATAAACCCTAAATCGGCACTAAAAGAATTGGGCGCACCTACCGCATTCTGCACATTTCTTTCTACAAACAACCCTACATTACGCAAGATAAACGAAGGTCGAATAGTAAGATTCTCACTCACCTCAATCGCTCCTCCTGCCATGAGGTAATAATGGCGATATTCTTGTGATAGTGGCAGTTGAGCGGATTCTCCTGGACGACGCTCACGCATGTTGTTGGTCCAAAGCTTAGGAGCAGACAAACCCACATACCACATTTTGCTGTGCAAATACAATCCTGCTCCAAAATTAGGCATCCATACCGTTGGGGTCAAATTCTGAAAAGATGGATCATTGGCATCGTCTAAGTTGAGCTGAGAAAAATCAGCCGACCAGTTGGCAACACCTCCAGAAAGCCCAATATTAAGATAAATAATACGCTTTTCTTTTCTGGGATTGTTCAGACGCAAACGATAACTAAACGTAAAATTGCCCGAAAAGGTACGGGTAGCACCAATTTGATCGTGTGTAATATAACCACCCACAGCCGCATTTTGGTTTTCCTTGCCAATCTTAATGGGTGAGTGAATCGAAAAGTTTTGTGTCAAGGGCGCACCATTTACCAAACCAAACCATTGGTGACGATGCAAGAGTACCATATCCAATGCCTCGGTGCTACCTGTAACAGCAGGATTGAAGGGCAATGGATTGAATATATAATTGGTAAACATGGCTTGTTGCTGTGCCTGACTAGCCACAGCAATGCCCATAGTTAACAAAACGAGTACAATAATTCTTTTCATAAGCTATTGTTTAATAAATACTTAGGCGATTGTGCCTGTTTGAAATTTGAGAAACATCATAAAATTTGGATGTTTCCTTGTGATCATAAGGATAGTGATGAACGCAACCTATCCCAAAGTGAATGTTAAATTAGAGGACTAACTTAATCACTATTCCATAAATTGATTAACACAGTAGATAACCTTGCACAATCCAGCATTTGACCATTTGCTAAACAACGCTTTTTGGAAAAAGTCTAAACATTAATAGAACATTCTCTTACACAAAGTTCAACAAATAGCTTTGTTAGAGCATTTTTCTTAAAACTCTAGCATGGACAAAAATAGAATTCTTTTCTAACAATTTAAGGCTTCTCTAACAGAATTGTGAAAAAGTGGTCAAATTATCATCAAAATATAAAGTCCCTTGTAGAGCAACCTTCAAAACACAAGTAATCTAATTCTTCTTTTATTTCTTTGTAATTACATTTCATCTATGGTATATTTTCTTCTGTTTATAAAATAAAGACTGCTTTTAAGTTTTTTCAGACAAAAAAACGCATCTTTACGAACGTAGTTAGTCGGTGTTGGTATTCCTAGCACTTGTTCTAAAATAATACTTCGTGGATTTTTTACTTTTTTTTTACAAAAAAGCTAAAAAACATCTTGTATCTAATTGATTATCAATATTTTATGATTTTGGTTTGTTTTCTGTAATAAATTGATAATCAATTAGATACGATTTCCAACGAAGTAAGGCTAAAAATCAACCCTATATATTTCCTTACCATCCTCACAAATACCACTATATATTTTTATACGTATTTAGTCCTGCAAGCATTCCATGAATCCATCTATCTTATTAGAATTACACTATTTGGGCAGTGTACCCTACTACAGCAAATTTTTGTTGCATCCTCAAGTATGGGTTGAACAGCACGAAAATTATCGCAAGGGTTCGTTTCGGAATCGCTGCCATATTGCTACCGCCAATGGCGTACTCCCATTGAGTATTCCACTGCTCAAGGGCAAGCACCAACAAGCTCCTATCCGAGAAGTAAAGGTAGACAACCAGAGCAATTGGCAACAGCAGCATTGGCGCAGCATCAAAACGGCCTATGGCAATAGCCCTTTTTTTGAGTATTATGCCCAAGAAATAGCTGCACTGTATGAACAATCGCACTCCTATCTTTTTGATTTTTGCTGGTCTGCCCATCAATTGCTTATGCAGCTACTGCAACTGGCCCCTTCAGTAGCCTTTACGGATGCTTACGCACTGCAAGCCCCCCCCGATGTAGTTGATTTTAGACATCAATTATTACCCAAAAATTATACACACTACCAAGACACACATTATCGTGCTTTAGCTTACCCTCAGGTTTTTGAAGACCGACAAGGTTTTTTGCCCAACCTGAGCATTTTGGATTTGCTTTTTTGCACAGGTCCCGAAGCACCAGCATTATTATTGCAGTGCATCAAAGCTGGCAACAACTAAACTTAGTATCTCTACGTTTTAATCATTCCTATATGGATTGATTTTTTGGAAAGTAACCATGCTTGTTTATTTTGTCTCGCTTTTTAACTTATCTACCATTTTTTTGATTCTTCTGTTTCTAAACTACTCATCATGCTACACACACTCTGTCGCATCACACTTTTTAGCAGCTTTATTTTTATGGTAATAAGCTGTGTCAACAACAAACCCTCATCCTCTGATTCGACCAAACCAAGTTATCGCTTGCTGTCAAGCAAAGAAGCTAGTAAATGGGTCATTACAGATGAAAAAGAACAATATTTTGACAAGGTTGCCCCCTTGGAAATGTCTATTCAACTACAAAAAACGCTAGATGGAGAAACCCGCCAAGAGGTCTTACCTGTTTACAAAAAAATGCTGCAAAAGGATTTAATGGATTTTACAACAGAGGAGCAAGAGGCCGTCAAAAAAGTCTTTGACCACGCCCTAGAGCTGTGCTACAAAGTTGACCCCAATCTTCAGCTGCCCGAAATTTACCTTATCAAAACCAAAGGCAACTACTACGGCCCTAGTGTTTTTTATACCCGCGATAATTCCATTATCATCCCAGAGCCTATGGTTCCCAAAGATGCCACTCAAGAACATAATGGATTCCTTTCTACTATGATTCACGAAATTTTTCATGTGTATTCTCGTTATAATAAAAATAAACGCAATGAACTGTATGCACGTCTAGGTTTTGAGCATTTGCCCAATCTCCAATTATCGCCTTTTTTGCAAAAACGGGTATTGTACAACCCCGATGGGGTAGATTTGCGCTATGCCATTACAGTAAAAGACAAAAAAACAGGGCGTAGCTTCAAGGGAGTGCCTGTTATTTATTCTCGTTACAAGGAGTACAATGCCAATTTGCCCATGTTCTTTGGCTACTTGGTTTTTCAATTGTTTGAGGCAGAACAACAAGGCGATCAGTGGGTCATTACTACCCCCAATACAGGCTATTCTATCGCCGAAGTAGAGGGTTTTTGGGAACAAGTAACCCGCAATACCAATTACAATATTCACCCCGATGAACTTTGTGCAGATAACTTTGTGCTGTTGGCCTTATCTAAAGAAAACAATGCCAATAACTTAGCGCCACTAAGTGAGGAGGGCAAACAATTGGTCAAGGATTTTGAAAGCATTATTCTAAAAAAATAAATCAAAAAAAACAGCCCCAGAATTTGCAAAATTAAAAAAGCACCCTATATTTGTGCTGCTCTTAAAAGAAGGGCAGCTACAAAAGGGTGATTAGCTCAGCTGGTTCAGAGCACCTCGCTTACACCGAGGGGGTCGGGGGTTCGAATCCCTCATCACCCACTCTTTTTGTAAAATTTATTTGTATAAATTCTACCCAATAATATTGGGGTGATTAGCTCAGTTGGTTCAGAGCACCTCGTTTACACCGAGGGGGTCGGGGGTTCGA
>CAYULH010000125.1:0-16643 GCA_964445645.1 uncultured Aureispira sp.
TAGTTGATAGAAACAACATTAATGCAAACCTATAGTACAAAAAATAGAGTGGTTTAGTTCTTTTATGGCGTTATTATTTTGATAAAGGTCGTCATCTAAGATTTGGAAGGGGCAGGATGTCCTTTTAACATCAAGTAGCCCAAAACGAGTGTAATAAAACCTCTTGTACTGTCTACAAGTAAGCCTTGTGTATTGCCCACAAAGAATAAGGCAGCAAAACCAAATAAAAACATATACATGCCTACCGCAGAACCGGCCAGAATGCCTTCTCTTTTGCCTTGTCTAGTCCAAATAATTCCGACCAGTGCCACACTCCCTAAAAATAACAATTCCATTCCTATAACTACGCTCAAAATTACCATTTCTGGATTGTAAGCAATCTGAAAACCTGTTTCTATAGCAAATTGAGGATTGAATAGGACTGTAATGCCCATAATATAACAACCTAAGGTATGTAAAACTAAAATTCCTAAGAAAAGAAATTGGGTAGTTTTTGAGGCGGTGTTGCTGGTAGTAGTTGGCATAATTGTATTATTTGATAATATGTTTTAAAAGCATTGGTTTTAATAATAATACAAATATACAAGGAACTTAACAGGGCTTTTAACACATTTCACAGAACTTTAAATACATTTCACAGTTTTCTGCTCTTGGCTAAAATATAGGGCAGCCCATATATATCATTCTTCTTCTGGAGCGTCGTCTTTTAGGTCTTTTTTTCTTTTTAGTAAGCTCTGTTGTTGTTGTTGTGGGGAGCGTGGTACTTTTTATTTCTACAAGCAGGCCAGCACGAGATTGATTGGGAACAATCTGGTAACTATGCAGTTGGTAATCAGTATGATTAATCGCAAGTTCAATTTTTTCTTCAGATCGAGGAACCTTTACAGAAAAATGCCCCTTATTATCAGTAATTGCACCAATATTTGTCCCTTTTACAGCAATAACAGCAGCAATCACTGCTTTTTTCTGCACAGGATCCCAAACGCTACCTTCCAATGTTACGCTTTCTTGATAAGAGGGAGAAGTATTAATTGTAGTTTCTATTGGCGAATCAGGAGACAATGGGGGTGTTTCTTGACCAAAGCTAGGTAGCACAACTACTGCCGATAATACGGCTGCCGCTGCCCATTGTTTCATCCTTGACGGGGTGGGAAGTGCTTGATAATTTTTGTTAAAACTATCAAATTGATCGGCGTAAAAACGACCACAGAATGCCCCTCTGTTCTGCTCTATGTACAATTTGATGGCAGAGGCAGAAAAAGTAGTAAAATCAAGCACTTCTTTTTGGCAACTAGCGCAAAACTTTCCACGTTCAGTTGCAGTCATGGCATCCCAGTTTTCGTGACAATCTTGTTGGAGGTGAAGGTTCATAATAAGGCAGTGTTTTTTAGTAAATAAGTCGTATCTTGTGCCGACCAAAATCAATTGACCAACTATTGTATAGTATATAACGTATGGAACTCGACTTTTTTTACCTTGGCGTAATCTTTTTTATTGTGCATGAGCTGGATGCCATGCGTTGTAGAGAATGGGAAATTTTTCCAATTTTATCCAAACTCCCCGAGAATAAAGCCCGCAAAATCTTCATTGTAGCACACATCCCTCTTTTTTACCTCTTATTTATGCAAGTGGTCAAGCTCCAAAATGAAAGCCTCCAGCAAGGTTTGAATTATTTTCTAATACTTCACTTAGTTGCCCACTTGTTGTTACTCAAACATCCCAAAAATGCCTTCAAAGATGTTTTATCATGGTCATTGATTGTGGGAGCAGCACTCTCAGCTGGTTTGGCTCTTTATTATTAAGCACATCCGTATATTTGCTGTATATCCATTTTTGTAATGTCACAAAAACGCAAATATTATCTTAAAAAGCAAGAGTTGTTACAGTCGTTCGTTTCTTTAGACCCAAAAATCCAAATATTTTGCTGTTTGTTTTCATGAACACTCGTTTTAGAAACGTTTTTTCAGCAAAATTAATTGACTTTATCTGATTTTAGTTGTATTATGTGATAACGTAGAATCTATTCAGGACTTTTTTTATTTATTTTAAAATGTCACAAAATTGAATTTTTTGAGATTGAAAAATAATTTAACTTGGACGATCGAATTTATTCTACGCTAAAATCTACATGGCCATTTCAAAAAAACTATTGTTATTATTAGTAATAAGAACAAAAATTTTTATAATGCGTTTAGTTTGTTTGATTAGCTTTCCCCTTTCTTAAACAACTTCCCAGTATGAGTCTAGATTTTTTTTACCTCGGCGTAGTATTTATTATTGCACATCAGTTAGATGCCATGCGTTGCAAAGAATGGGAAATGATACCCATCTTATCTAGTTTCTCCGATCAAACAGCACGTGCCTTCTATGTGTTGATACACATTCCACTCTTGTACATTTTGCTTTTGGAAGGACTAAAATTACAGGATCCAAGTTTTCAAAAAGGATTCAATTACTTCCTTATTATCCACCTAATTATTCACAACTTTTTGCTAAAGCACCCCAAAAATGGTTTTACAGATGAAATATCTTGGTTTCTAATTTCGGGGGCTGCATTGTGTGGATTTTTAGATTTGTTTTTGTAGAATAAGCTATTGACAAACAAACTTTTAGTTTTTAAAAATAAAAAAAGGCATTGAAGGATAATATTTCCCTTCAATGCCTTTTTTATTAAATTAAAGTGTCAAATTAGCCTTTGCTAATAACATCTTTGGCATATAAGATTTTTGGTTTCCAGTAATTGGATTTGGATAAATTATCTACCACAATACCACGGCGAGTAGAATGAATGATGTAAACCCCATCTTCTTTGTTATCAACCACCAAGGCTACATGGGTAACACGACCACCTTTACCATATTTGCTAAAAAACACCAAATCACCAGTTTTGGCTTCGGCCAATTCTACTGCTTTGCCTTGTTTGGCCTGAAAGCGAGAGCTGCGAGCGATTCCAACGCCCTTCTGTTTTAATACATAAGAGGTAAATCCAGAGCAATCAAAACCCTTGGGGGTAGTGCCACCCCAAATATATTTGAGTCCCAAGTACTTTTTGGCCTCTTGCAATACATTGCCACGAATTCCAGAAGCGTTCAAACTATCAAAAATAGCATTGTACGCCACGGGCAATTCTACAATTTCTATTTCGTCCTCATCGCTTGATGCTGCTTCGGTTTCATCCGCCAATAGGGCCGCTGCTACACGTTCTGCTCGACGTGCATCACGCTTGCGCTTGCTCAAAATCTCACGCTTGAGTCCTGTAATATCGCGGTGTTCGATTTCGATGTGTGGGGCATTGTCTTCGGCTAGAAGTACCAAGGACAAAGAAGTAGGAAGTGCTTCTGTAGGCTCTAGGAGAGGCGTGACACTTCTGGTGGCCATTATATTGGCAGTAGAGGGGGCTTTGAGTGTAGATTGTTGGGGGGCAAAACAGTTACTTTGCAGAGCAACTTGAGTTCCTAACAAGAAAAAAAAGTAAGCACCAATCGTTCTTGCCAACGATTTTTGGGTATCTTTCATTGTAGTGTTATTCGGTTTACAAGTGCAATTAAAGCCTTTGAGTCATGTATAAGGGGGAGAACTAAAAGGCAGTTGTATTTCAAAAGTTGGAATACCTTGCTTATTTTTGCGATGACAAAGGTAAGAACTCTAGGCAGAGTTCCAAAAAAAATATCGAAAAATCTAGGCTTTACGAATATTATAACGTGTTAATAACGAAAGGATAAGGGAAAATATGGCCTACAAGAACTTGTTTTTAGACCGTGATGGGGTTATCAATCGAAGAATTATAGGCAGCTATGTGCGGCATTGGGGCGAGTGGGAATTTTTGGAGCGGGTGCAAGAGGCTTTAGTTGTTTTGGCACGAAAATTTGATCGAATTGTGGTGGTGACCAACCAACAAGGTGTGGCCAAAGGCATCATGACGGCGCAGGAATTGGAGCAATTGCATGAGCAGATGTTGCAGCATATTCGGCAAGCAGGAGGGCGTATTGACAAGGTGTATGCTTGTATGGAACACGAGCGAGCCAATTCTTACAACCGAAAGCCCAATCCCGGCATGGCTATGCAGGCGCAAGCAGATTTTCCAGCTATTGATTTGGAAGCTTCTATCATGGTGGGAGATTCGGTTAGTGATTTGGTTTTTGGACAACAACTAGGTATGCGTACGGTCTTGATAACAACCAAGCCCGATTTGGATCAGGTGGCTTATGAAGCTGTTAAACCGCATGTTTGGGCAGAATTTTCGAGCCTTTGGGCATTTAGCCAAGCAATTATTCAAGAGTATTAATTTAGATGACGATGCGTGTGTATGATGATAAAACCTACGAAATATTAATAGGAAGCGTATGAGGCCATTATCCAATTTTATTGATTGCTGTTGTTGTTGCTTGTTGTTGCTTGGTACACTTCAGGCGCAAAATAAAACAGAATTGCCCAAAACATTTCGTGAAATTTGTTTTTATACTATTGATAAAGCCAAGTTT
This sequence comes from uncultured Aureispira sp., assembly GCA_964445645.1. Classification (GTDB taxonomy): domain Bacteria; phylum Bacteroidota; class Bacteroidia; order Chitinophagales; family Saprospiraceae; genus Aureispira. The sequence continues at coordinate 4,482 of CAYULH010000125.1, forward strand.
GAGCAATTCTTGGAGGTGCAGCAAGCTGTAGAAGACAAGCAATATCGACTGGTATATGCGGCTATTCGTGATATGCGACAGAGTTTGAAGAGTTTTGCCATAGAAAAGTATAACCGTGCTTTTGAGTTTTGGTATATGGGCAATTACACGGATTTTGACAATCAGGCCGAGGTCGCCAAAGAAGCAACATTGGCCTCTTTGCAAACCTATGAGAATCGTTTGAGAGTTCAACGTGCTTTATATTACGACCATCGTTTGTTTTTGGAACAATACTTGGCTTTCTTAACCGAACCCTTTTATCAGGCATATTGGTTTATGTCGCAAGAGCGTTACTTTTCGAGAGATTTAGTAACTCGTATACGGCAGCAAAATCCTGAAGAGGGGTACCAATTGTTTAGTAATTCCATCTTCTATAGGCCCTTCAAGATATTCAATGAATGGGCAGAAAAAGAGGACAAGGCGGTAAAGGAGTATTTGGATGCACCGAGCATGATGTTGGATACCAGTACCTTTATTCCATACAGTTATATGACACTGAACAGAAGCACTGCCAGTTATATTTTGCAGACCTTTGACTTGGATGATGCCACTCAAGATTTGCAATTGGATAGAGAGGTACGGGCACTCAAACGATTTTTATTAAATGTACAATCAGGAAAAATTTACTTGGTCGCTCGTTTTAATAATTTGGAAATAAAGAGAATGGAGGCGATTGAAGCTCGAAAAAAACGCAAAGAAAACTCCTCAACTCAAGCAGAATTAGCACCTAGTGCTCCGAAATAAAAATTGTCTAAGAGAAATAAAAATAAGACCTGAAAATTTAAAAATTATATGAAACAGTTCATAACCCACCTGATAATTGTAACAACAGCCTTATTGAGTAGTTCTAATTTGATGGCTCAGGAAGAAGCTTATCATATTCGTGTCAAGATTGATAATTATGAGAATGATACCTGTATTTTGGGGTATCACATGGGCAAACAAATTTATGTACAAGATACATTGACCCAACGCAATGCCCAAGGCGAATTTGTATTTACAGGAGAAGAACCACTAGATGGCGGCATGTATCTGGTACTGACCAAACCCAATAATGTTTATTTTGATTTTTTGGTAGCTAGTGAGGCCGATCAAAAAGATATGGTGTTTAGCACCAAGCTGGAGGATGGTGATTTGAATAAACATCTAAAAGTGCAAAACTCCCAACCCAATGATTTATTTTACAGCTATTTGCAGTATCTCAACGATCGAAGAGCCGAAGATGGGGAATTGGCCAAAGCTTTTGAAGCCGAAAAAGACGAAGCTAAAAAGCAGAAAATCAAAGAACAACGAGTAGCGATTGAGGAAAAAGTACGCCAGTATCAATTAGACCTAGCAAAAAATCACCCCAAATCCTTGACAGCCAACCTGATTATGGCTTCTCTGCCGCCCAAAGTTCCAGAGGGACTCACTAGAGCACAAGGGTTTTATTACTACAGAGCGCGTTTTTGGGATAATTTTGATTGGGCTGATGAACGGCTCATTCGCACCAATGCTTTTAAGAGCAAAATAGAAAACTGGACAGAGAATTTAACCGTCAAATCGCCCGATTCTATGATTGTGGCTGTAGATTTTATCTTGCAAAACATATTAAAAGCAGGCAACAAAAAAATGTTTCGTTTTGCTGCTGCCGAATTGCTCAATAAGTATGCAAAAACCAAGGTGATTTGTATGGATGCGGTGTATGTTTTTATTGGTAAGAAATACTATTGCAATGGCAATGGGCTGGCCGATTGGGTAGGAGAAGAGCAACTGGAAAAAATTTGTGAGAATGTAAGTGCTTTAGAACCTTTGCAGTGCGGACTGTATGCACCCGATATTCGCCTCAAAAAAATGGACGGCACGCCTGTTAATCTCTACGATGTAAAGGCCAAATTTGTAGCCTTGTATTTTTGGGATCCCGATTGTGGCAATTGTAGCAAAACCACCGATAAGTTGGTGCCTGTATACAAGGAGTTCAAAGACAAAGGCTTTGAGATTTTTGGTATTTGTAGCAAAACATGGAAAGAAATAGACAAGTGCAAGAGTAAGATTGCCAGCAAGAAAATGGATTTTATTAATGTTTCTGGTGATGCTTATCCATTGGGTATGGTCAAAAAACGTTATGATATTAAGGTCAATCCCTATTTGATGCTGCTTGATGAGAATAAAAAAATCTTGTGGAAACGTCTTGACCCCAACCAAATTAGAGATATTTTAAAACGTGAATTTGAGGAAGAACAGCCTTAAAGTTCAGGTATTCCTTGTAATAACATTTATTTAACTATAGTTTTAGTTATAAACTTGTATCTTGACCATCAAAATATTTTGCAAGAGTATTTGTACTCAAAAACAGTAGAGTAGTTGGATTACAAAAAAGAACAAAAAATTATGAAAACAGTACTACAAATCCTTTGCGTGTTGGCATTGATAATAGGAGCCAATGTATCACTTTGGGCACAGGAGGAAGGTTATAATATTCGTGTCAAAATTGATAATTATACCGAAGACACCCTCATTCTGGGCTATCATAGAGGCCCCAAGTTATTGATAAAAGATACCTTGGCAAGAAGCAACAACAAAGGAGAATGGGTATTTAAAGGAGAAGAAAACTTACCGGGGGGGCTTTATTTTATCTACCTCAAAGCAGAGGGTACGTATTTTGATTTTCTTATTCCCAATGATGAAGATCAAAAGAAAATGGTATTGCAGACCAAAATGGATGAAACAGGCAATTTGACCAAGCACCTCAAAATCAAAGGCTCCAAAGATAATGAGGTGTTTTTGGAGTTTATTAAGAATGGCATGGCCAATGACCAAAAATTGAGAGCACTGCAAGGAAAATTAGCCAATGCTACCGAAGAAGAAAAAAAGGCCATTCAGGCAGAAGGGGAGGTGCTATCCAAAGAACGCCGTGCATTGCAAGAAGAATTGCTAGAAAAACACCCCAACACCCTCACTGCCAAAATGATTGGTGCTTCTATGCGCCCCGAAGCCCCCAAAGGCTTGTCCAGAATGGATGCTTATTTGTACCTAAAAGCACACTATTGGGACAATTTTGACTGGTCGGATGAGCGTCTAATTCGCACGCCTATACTCGAAGACAAAATGAACTTTTGGGTGGATAAAATGACTGTTCAAGCCCCCGATTCTATTGCAAAAGCAGTAGATTATATGTTGGAACACTTCAAAGCATCGGGCAATAAGGATTTGTTTCAGCATTTTGCGGCACTGTATTTAAACAAGTATGCCAAGAGCAAGATTATTTGTATGGATGCTGTTTATGTGTTTATCGGCGAAAAGTATTATTGTAATGGGGATAATGATTGGGTAGATTCGGCTCAATTGGTGAAAATTTGCGAAGATGTGCAGGCCCTCAAACCCTTGCGTTGTGGCTTGCAGGCACCCAATATTCGCCTCCGCAATATGGACGGCGAATACTTGACCTTGTACGATGTCAAAGCCAAGTTTACGGTATTGTATTTTTGGGATCCCACTTGTGGTAATTGTAGCAAGACCAGTGCTAAGTTAGTGCCCGTTTACAAAGAATTCAAAGACAAAGGCTTAGAGATTTTTGGGGTGTGCAGCAAGAGCTGGAAAGAACTAGACCAGTGCAAGAAAAAAATAGAGGAAAAAGGCATGGATTTTATCAATACATCCGATGATCCTTACCCCTTGGCTGTAGCCAAAAAAACTTATGACCTCAAAGCCAATCCTTATATGGTTTTATTGGATGAGAATAAGAACATCTTGCTCAAACGCATTGATCCCAATCAACTCAAAGATATTTTGACAAGAGAATTGGGCGGTGACGAGGAAAAAGACAAAGCCCCAGAGGGCAAAGCTGTAGAGAAGTAAAATGGCTTGGCAATGGGTATATATCAAGAGCATTATTGGTGTAGCAACTAGTAATGCTCTTTTCATTTATCCCTCAATCCAAATCAAACTCCGCCAACAACTTCCAATGCTCGGGCTGTAGAGAAGTCTCTACCAAGCACAATTTGGGCAATCGAAAATCCATAAAAAAAGCATCGCCCAAGCTATCAATAATGGCTTGCTTCTGAAAAATGGGTAAGGAGCCGTACAAAAAACTTACATGCGGAATAAAGGGATCGACCCGTGTGTGTTCAAATATGACTTCGGCCAGTTTGCGTGCCTCCAAAATATCTTCACTCTCGCTCGTGCGAAAAAACAAGCAACGATAATAACGCTCCAAAAACTCAATACGGGTAAGGGCAGCCGAGATGGGCAATAAGCTGTTGGCGAGTTCCTCTGTTTTGTCCAAGGCCACCTCCAAGGGGTCAACAATGCCACTGAGCAGGGTAACATGCGGCTCAAAAGTTGGGGTAGCATGAGAACTACTCAAGTCCACAATCAATTGGCTCAACTTATTGTAAGCATCTGCATCGGGCATCAACCACAAGGTGTACATAAATAAAAGGATAAAGCAGTAGAGAATGAAAAAACAGCTTCAAAAGTAACAAAAAATACGAACAAAGTTGCCTCTGTTCGTATTTCTAAAGAATGAGTTTTTGAATTGGAATAATTACTTAACGCTGGCGGCCAAACAAATCTTTTTGCTGTTTCTTGTTGCGTGCTCGTTCCTTTTTTTGGTTATAGCCATCTTGCATGGCCTCCTTAAAGCTAGATGCGTTGACCAATACATTATTGGGGTCATCCTTGTGTACTTTGTCTACAAACGTCCATAGACCACGCTCCAGTTTTAGGCCACAATAGCTTCCGTCAGGCACACTAGAAGGCCCCGCATTGGCAATCGGCGAACCATAAATAAGGTGATCGTAAATAACCATGTCTTGCTCTTCCGAATAGTTGAGGGTCACATTCACGCTGGCCGAATACTCCATCAAGAAGCGTTTGACTTTGCGAACTCGGCCACGGCCATCTTTCATTTGAAGTACACTCTTGCCAAAACGTGGCTTGCCATTGCCATCAAAATACAAAACATCCAATACCTTGCGGCGATTGTAGAAGCTAAAGGCATCAAAACCAAACAGGATATAAGCATCTTGGCCTTCGTGTTTAAAGGCTTTTAGATTATAATACAAAGCTCCATACCAATCTGTGTGACGCATGGTCATAAACTCTACCGTACGCATATTGTCCGAGCCATCCGTGAGCGGAAAAACCTTGCCCTCCTTGGTCTGAATAAAGCCATGATATTTATAATGCTCCTTGTCTATATACAATTGCCAAGTAAATATTCGGAAGCTCTTATCTTCGGGTTGTAATACCGATACCCCTTCCAAATTGGCAAAGTCGTGCTTATAAGAACCCTTGAGTTCCAAGGTTTCTTGTAGGAGTTTTTCCAAATCGGCCGAAGCCCCTTTGCGTTCTTCTAGGCTCTGGTTGGTGCGTACAATATTCATGAGACTGCTCATTTGCATGGTTGTAGAATACCAGTCTGTGCTGTCTACATCATGGGTAGCCATGCAGGGGAGTGTTCCTAATAATAAGGCCAGCAGGGCAAAACTGTAGTGTATCATATTGGATTTTTATTTTTTCTGTATTAAAATTAACAACTCAACCAGTGAGTTCTGTTTTATTAAAACTATAATTGTGCCTATTTTAGTGTATCAATCTTCTACTTTAGTTGTCATAAACAAATCAAATGATACGATTTTTGTTTTTCCTATTGATAGGAATAGCTTTTTATTGGGTGGGCTGTAGCTGCAATACCGAGGCCAATGGTGTGGTGTTGGATTTGCAGACCAAGCAGGTTTTGGAAGCGGTGCGTGTACGGCTCGCCTTGCAGCATCATCAACGAAACGATACCCTCGATCAGCCAGTTTTTACCAATGCAGCAGGCTTCTATGAATTGAGGCATTCTTATTGCAAAAATTATGATTTAACCTTCTTCAAAGAAGGCTATATCATGCACACGGCTATTCCCCAAAAAGAGGACACCATTTATTTGACCCCAGCAACAGATTTTTAAAATAAAAAATCTAATCCTGTTTGGCTTGCGTACCCAACAAAGCTTTGATGGCAGCTACTTCTTGTTCTAAGGCCAACAATCGTTTATTGTCTTGTTCCAAGGCTTCCACTTTTGCTTTTAGAGCTTCATTTTCGGCAGAGAGTTCTTGCACCGCCTTGACTAGAGGAACGGTAAAATCGGCATAACGCAGCGCATAGTGGTCTTGTGCCGAGGCAGGTCTATCCACGCCACTAAACTCAAAGCCAATGGACTGAGCAGCTTGCTCCACTTGTTGCGCCAAAAAGCCTGTTTCCTTGGTATAATTTTCTTTGGCAGAACTAGGCGAGGTGCGCCCCTGAAAAGCACGCAATTTTTGATTGTCCAAATAATAACTCACGGGCTCTAGGCGATTGATAAACAACAACCCCGGCACATTTTTTTGAATATTTATTTTGAAACGCTCGTCCGAGACTTTGGACCACGACACCTTGCCACCAATGCTCGTCACCAACTCATCTCCAAAACGCATTTGGTTGCTGGCCGATACTTGTGAGTTGGCACCAATAGCCGTAGAATTGCCATAAGCATAGCCCATTGCATAGGCTTGGTAGCCCAAGGCCGTGTTTTTATTGCCTGCTGTATTTTGTTCTAGTGCTTTATAACCAATGGCTACATTTTCATTGCCCGTTTTATTGTCACGCATACTCTGTGCCCCCAAGGCTAGGTTATAATCGCCCGAACTGTTGGTATACAAGCTCTTATTGCCCAATGCTGTATTTTCCAAACCAGAAGTATTCTTAAACATAGACAAGTAGCCCAATGCTACATTCCGTGAGCCATTGATATTGGTATGCAAGGCTTTGCTTCCCATTGCCAAGTTATAATTGCCCGATTTGTTTTTCATCATGGTATGATAGCCACTGGCAACATTATAACTCCCCGAGTAATTATTGCCCAGTGCATTGGTGCCCAACGACACATTACAAACGCCCACGGTATTATTATACAAGGCATAATAACCCAAAGCCACATTATTTTCCCCTTTGGTATTGCTTTGTAGAGCAAATGCTCCAAAAGCCGTATTGGCCGAGGCACCTGTATTGCTCATGAGCGCATGATAGCCAGCCGCTGTATTATTGGTGCCATTGGTATTAAAACCCAGTGCATAAGTGCCAATGCCTGTATTGTAATTGCCCGAGCTATTGGAATTGAGGGCATTAGCTCCAATGGCTACATTCTCTGTTCCAGAATCATTTCTATAGAGAGATTGATAGCCTACAGCGGTGTTGCTTTTGCCCGATTGGTTGTTGAGCATGGCCCCAGCCCCTGTGGCTGTATTGTAGCTCCCCGATTGGTTGTTGCGTAAAACATCATTGCCCACGGCCGTATTTTGAACACCAGTGGTGTTGTTGTTGAGGGCGCGCTTGCCCGCATAATGATTGAGTTGGGCCGATAGAAGGGGGGGACACAGTAGTGCTATGCAAAGAAACAAGTAGTTCATGGTAGTTGATTGTTGTAATGAATAGTAACAGGTTTCCAAAGCTATCAAAAGTACAGCATTTTTTGTATTCTGATTGGCATCTGCTTATAATTTACTATCTTTCATGATTGCTTGTTATTGGCCTTATGAGGTCTAAAAGAAGTTATTGGCGTTATTATTTTAAGAATTATGACCATTACCACCTTAATCCAACAACTGGATCAACTCAAAGAAACATTGGATAGTTTTCGACCTATTGAAGAGGATCGATATAGGAGAATTATGCAGAAACTACAGTTGGAGTGGAATTATAATTCTAATAGTATAGAAGGTAATACACTCACCTTGTCAGAAACCAAGCAGTTGTTGTATTATGGCCTGACCGCCAAAGGAAAACCCTTGAACGACCACAAGGAAATGGAAGGCCACGCACAGGTGTTGAAGCAGATGGAAAAAATAGTGCATCAAGATGTACGCCTAACAGAGTCCTTGATTAAAGAATTTCATGCCATGATCTTGGTGCCAGATTATGATAATAGCAAAGAAAAAGACGTAGAAATCAACCCCGGACATTGGAAAACAAAGCCGAATTACTTGCTAACACCTACAGGTGAAAAATTAGAATTTTTAGCACCAGAAGAGGTGCCTGCTGCTATGAATGAACTGATCAATTGGGCCAACAATCACTTGCACCAAAATACACTCAATCGTCATAACAAGAAAAAGTATCAATTACATCCTCTAAAAGTAGCTTGTGGATTTCACAAACGTTTTATAGATATTCATCCTTTTGGAAATGGTAATGGCAGAATGGCTCGCATTCTTATGAATTTGATCTTGATGCAGCAGGGGTATATGCCTGCTATTGTTTATTTGGAACAAAGACAAGCGTATTATAGTGCTTTGAATACCAGTACTTTTGAAGATATTAGTCCGTTGGCAAGCTATATTGGTCAAAATTTGATACAATCCATGCAATTGGCTATAGATGGGGCACAGGGTAAGCCTATTGAGGAGCAGAAAGACTGGATGAAGCAGTTGAGTGTACTAAAGCGAACATTGGAAGACCAGAAACGAAGAAATGAAGTGACGCATTGGTCTGTAGAGCAGTTAGAGGTGATAACTAATCACTTTTTTGTTCCTTTTATGACAGAATTGTACAATGCTTCGCAAAAATTGACTGCGGTTTATGATAGTGTACAATGGCTAAGAGAAAGGGGATTATCTCGTTCAATAAATAGCTCATCATCATTATTAGACGAGGTACAAAAATGGCATATTTTCCTAAAAGAAAAAGGATCTTATCGTAGTAAAGGCAAACAATTCAGCTTAAGCTTAAAAGGAACATCAACATTGGTCAAAGACTTAAGTATAATTATTCAACTATCTGTAAGAAAAGAGTTTTATGCAATCAATTATCAACTAGCAGATAAAGCACTGCATTTATGCAAGTATACTTATGATGAAGTCCCTAGTATCGAACAAATAGAACATCATGTAGATACAGTAATGACAGCTATTGTTGATGATACCAAACAACACAATGCCCCTAACCAACAAAAAAGCCAAGACTAATTTTACAATCAATCTTGGCTTACTATTATGTTTGTTCAGAACAGTAATGCTTATTGTTCTGGTGTTTTGTTTTGAATTTGATGTCCTCCCAAGCTATGAGAATCTTCTTTGATAGGAGTGGCATCTCCCGAATGTGTTGTGCCTAATTGGCGCACATTAGCTACCGCAAAATCTTCTAGTAATTTGGTAAAGGTAGAAGAATTGATGTAACCTGTATGTTTTCCAGCCACTTTACCATCGTGTACAAAGACCAAGGCGGGAACTTCTGTTACCCCAAAGCTCTTGTGAATACGGTGGCTGCCGTCTACTTCAATTTGTTCAAACTTAACCTTGCTGTAATCACGAGTATATTGTTCTATTTCAGAGGTGGTTCTTTTGCAAATACCACACCACGAAGCTGTGAAATAAAACAATAGGTACTCACTGATATTGTACAATTCTTTTTCATTGACAGATTTCATGTCCTCCACAGATTTGACACTACTGCTATCGGAGAAATTCGCACCTTCTAGCAAGATATTAACCTTACTTTGAAGTGCCGAGATACTCAATTCTCCTTGATGGGTGGCAATTTCAGTTTTGCCTCTTTTGAAGATTAAGGTAGGTAAGTTTTCGAGCCCTAGTTGGTGCATGGTTTGTTCGTCGTCTTTGATTTCGTGGAATTCTAAGGTAATTAACCCGCCCAATTCATCTACTACAAAGTCTACATTGCGTTTCATAAGGCGGCAGCGTTTGCTGATAGAGCCGTATAGAACCAAATTAATCATATCACCCTCCACAGTTTTGGGGGCAGACAAGAGTTTTTTGGCGTGTTCGTGTATAGTGGCCACGAGGGATGCAGCTTCCTGATCTTGAGTAGTGTCTGCAAATTGTCCATACCAAGCAGAAGTGAGTTTTTTGAGCTTGGAAGCAAGCAGAGTAGTCGCTTTGTCTATTTTGGGTTGTTCTTGAACTTGCACAGCACCAAAGCAGGCAGCAAAAGCAGGCGAGCTTTGCGCCATTTTTTTTATTTCTTCCAATAGTTCCTGCTCACTGCCGCCTACTCCTTCTGCCTGACGACGTTCCATGAGTCGATCCGTCTTGGCTTTAATCATAATAATTTCTTGGCGTTGGTTTTCCAAGCGTTGGCTGTAGGTGCCCATCTCATTCTCATCATAACTCGTGAGCCATTCTTTAGCTAAGTTATTGAGTTTGACGACATCTTGATATTGTTTTAAATCCATGGTAAGCAGTATCTATATAGGTGGAAAGATTTATTGTTGAAAATTCCTAATTTAGAAATAGAGTTAAATTAGGTATTTGTTAGAAATGCCATACAATTGGTTTTATGCTTGACACAATTAAAAAGAAAGTAACTTCGATTTATTTACCTAATTCGACCACTAAATATAGGTGTTTTTCTTGAAAAAAACAAGCTATTTTTAAAATGCCTAAATAAAAAGCCCCTTCAGTAAGCTAGTGTATTTCTGTACAACCTTACTGAAGGGGCAATATATTAGGAGAAAAAAACTAAAGTTATTAGGCATTTACATCCTCAATCCATTTATCTCTATCATCAGGAGAGAAGGCCCAAGGAGCACCATTGTTTTCGATGGTATTAAACATGTTGTTCCACTCTTCGGGAGAGTCTGATTGTTCCAAGATTTGGTTGCGACGCAACTCTAGAATGATGTCCAAAGGATTAATCATAACAGGACAGGCTTCTACACAAGCATTACAAGTAGTACAAGCACGTAATTCTTCAGTAGAAATACGATCAAATAGGTTTTTGCCATCATTGTAATTTTCAGGTGTCAACTTACTGGTTTCTTCCTTAAATTCATCAGCAATAAGCTCGGTATTGTTGTTATTAATATGACCAATAACCTCCTCTGCACGATCTCTTACATCCATCATGACTTTTCTGGGCGAAAGTTTCTTGCCTGTGAGATTGGCAGGACACATAGAGGTACAACGGCCACATTCTGTACAGGTATAAGCTCCCAAAATACTGGTCCAAGGCAAATCAAATACATCTGCTGCTCCAAATTTGGGCATTGGTGCATCTGGATCAGGCTCCTCAAAGGCAGCATCTGGGTCAAACATAGAGGCTACTTCGGCTTGTATGTCGGGCATATTTGCCATTTCGCCCTTGGGCTGTAGGCGTGCAAAGTAAGTGTTTGGAAAAGCCAACATGATGTGCAAGTGCTTGGAGTAGGGCAAGTAGTTGAGGAAGGCAAATACCACCAAGATGTGTCCCCACCAGCCAATGCGCTCCATGATGTGCAGGGTTTCGGTAGATATGGTATCGCCCCATAGTGGTGCCAACTGGCTACTAATCAAGAATCCCCATTCGGGATGTGCCGCCATATCGGCACTATTCATTACAAAAATACAAACTACTAGTACGATTTCTGCATACAAAATCAAATTGGCATCCAGCTTGGGCCAGCCTTCCATTTCTGGTTTAACAAAACGTGGAATCTTGAGCAAGTTGCGTCGAGCCAAGAAAATGAAGGTAGCAATTAAAGCGCCCAAGGATAAGAATTCAATGAAACTTATTAGGGCTACATACACGCCACCGAGCATTTCTCTAAAGAAACGATGCGAGCCTGTTAGGCCATCTACAAATATTTCGATTAATTCAATTTGTGTAAACAAAAATGCCACATAAATAAAGAGGTGTAAAACAGCAGCCAGAGGGCGTTTGAACATCTTTTTCTGTCCAAAAGCAATTAATAATGTGTTTTTGATACGAGCACCCTTGTTATCTACCATTGGCGTATCTTGCCCCAACATAATGGCACGATAAATAGAACGGTAACGACGAAACGCAAAACCAAAGGTTAGAAAAACGACCAGTGCAAATATAGCTTGTTGCATATACTAGTTTATTTAAATGAAATGTTGTAATTTTAATGAGGGAGTGTGTTACTAAGAAAACTCAATTTACAACTATAAAACAATCGAAACTGTTTAAGTTATTGTAAAAGTGAGTGATTGATATTTTTGGTGAAAATGTTCAAGACTCATCAACAACACTCCTGTGTCTAAGTACAGTGTAACAAAAGTAAGTGGATATTTTTACAGATTATTTTTAGTGCTCTTGAAGGCGAAGCACAGCCTTGTAGCCTTAGCTACAAAGGCGAGCATTCAACGCCCAAGAGTGCAAAAA
>CAYULH010000126.1:0-16005 GCA_964445645.1 uncultured Aureispira sp.
CATTGGTGAGGGAACCAAAATTTGGCACTTTAGCCATCTCATGCCTGATTGCCAATTGGGAGCAGCCTGTAATTTGGGTCAGAATGTATTTGTAGCATCAGGCGTGCAGCTCGGCAACAATGTCAAGGTGCAAAACAATGTTTCCATTTACACGGGCGTAATTTGTGAAGATGATGTGTTTTTGGGCCCGTCTATGGTGTTTACCAATGTGGTCAATCCTCGCTCAGAAGTACCACGCATGGAGGAGTACCAAACTACCTTGGTAAAAAAAGGAGCCACTATTGGAGCTAATGCTACCATTATCTGTGGCAACACCATTGGCACCTATGCCTTTGTAGGAGCGGGTTCGGTTGTGACCAAATCTATTGCGCCCTATGCCTTGGTAGTGGGCAATCCTGCCCAACAAATAGGCTGGGTGAGTGCCTATGGGCATCGGTTGGTTTTTGATGAGAACGGACAGGCCACTTGCCCCGAATCGGGTGAGCAATACATTCTCAAAGACGGGCAGGTACATCCTGTATAAAGCCCATGAAACAGCCCTCCAATATTGAAGGAAATATCTGGAAATTATACACCATCAAATTGTCTAAGTGGTTTATGGTGTATATGCCTATTGTGGTGTTGTTTATGGAGTCCAATGGGCTTGACCTGAGGGCTGTAATGACCATCAATGGCATTTATTCTATTGCGGTGGCAGCCTTTGAAGTGCCTTCGGGCTATTTTTCCGATCGCTTGGGGCGCAAACAATCTCTGTTGATTGGCACTTCCTTAATTTTATTACAATTCTTGGTCTTCAGCTTTTCCTTTAGTTTTTGGACATTGGCACTGGGAGCAGTGATTGGGGGCTTGGGAGCTAGTTTTGTGTCGGGTACAGATTCGGCCTTGCTCTACGATACCTTGCAGGCATTGGATAGAAAGGGCGATTACATCAAGTGGGAGGGCAGAACCTATGCTTTGGGCACCTTTTCAGAAGCTGTAGCAGCTATTATTGGAGGGGCATTGGCTTTTTATTATGGTTTGAGAATGCCTATTTATGTGCAAGTGGGTATTAGTGGCTTGGGTATTATGGCAGCCTTATTATTGGTAGAACCTCAATTGGGAACAACAGCCCCCAAAAGAAGCAACAAGGAACAAATGCAGCAAATTTTGTCCTATGTGCTCAAAAAGGGCCAAAAACTGCGTTTTTACATTGGCCTTTCCACCATTTTTGGCCTTTCATCGCTGCTCCTAGCATGGTTTGCACAGCCCTATTTTGCTTCCCAACAATTGCCCGAAGACCAAATTGGCTATCTCTGGGCCGCCCTCAACTGCACGGTAGCACTATTGGCCTTGACCGCACATATTACTACCTCAAAAATAGCCCCCAAATTCTTAGTTGCCTTTATTTTGAGTGGTTTTGTGTTGGGCTATGCCGTGTTGGGCTATTGGGGAAGCCATTATTTGGCAATTGGCCTAGCGGCCTTGTTCTTTATGTATGCCTTGCGAGGCATTGCCACGCCCACCTTCTTAAATCTAATCAACCAACACACGCCTACAGATATGCGGGCTACTGTACTCTCTATTCGTGGCCTGACCATTCGTTTGGGCTATGCTTTGTTTGCCCCCTTATTGGGGTGGGCGGCCGATGTGTATTCTATTGGTGAGGCATTTATGGGCTTGAGTGGGGTGTTATTGGTATTGATAATGGGGGCTTGGGGCTATTATTGGGTGCTTGCTTTTAAACCTTCCTCCAAGCACAAGGTCTAATGAATATTTATCATCCAATTCTTACAACAATGAAACAACGCTACACATTATATCTATTCTTACTAGTAGTAATAAATGTACAAGCTCAACAACTGTATTTTCCGCCCACAACAGGCAGTACGTGGGACACTTTGCATCCAAACAGTCTGAATTATTGTGCAGATAGAATTGATTCCTTGTACGAATACCTCGACCAGACCGACAGCAAAGCCTTTATCTTGCTCAAAGATGGAAAGATTGTACTGGAGCGTTATTTTGATAATTTTACCCAAGACAGTGTTTGGTATTGGGCATCGGCAGGCAAATCCCTAACCGCCTGTTTGGTGGGGATTGCCCAACAAGAGGGGTTCTTATCCATAGAAGACACCACCAGCCAATATCTAGGAGCAGGCTGGACCAGTGCCAGCACCGCCCAAGAACAAGCCATTACCATCAAAAACCAACTTTGCATGACCACAGGCTTGTTGGACAATGGCGATTGTACGCTGGACACGTGTTTGCAGTATTTGACGGCCGCAGGTAGCCGCTGGGCTTATCACAATGCGCCTTATACTTTGCTCGATCAAGTCTTAGAACAAGCCACAGGCCGCACCCTCAATACTTATTTGTTCCAAAAAGTAAAACAAATTACAGGCATGACAGGGCTGTATTTGCCTTTGGGTTATAATAATGTGTATTGGAGCAATGCACGAAGCATGGCCAGATTTGGCTTGTTGGGCTTGAACCAAGGCAATTGGGATGGCACGCCCGTTTTGACAGATACGAGTTACTTTAGAGCCATGACTACGCCCTCTCAAAATCTGAATCCTGCTTATGGCTACTTGTGGTGGCTCAATGGGCAAAGCAGTTATCAATTGCCGGGGCTTCCATTGAATATTAATGGGCCTCTGAATCCGAATGCGCCCAGTGATTTGATTATGGCTTTGGGTAAGAATGGGCAGGCCGTGAACATTGTGCCGAGCCAAAATTTGGTTTGGATTAGAATGGGCAATGCACCTGTAGGAAGTAATATTTTGCACCAATACAATGATAGTATATGGATTAAAATTAACCAACTAGATTGTTCTACCAATAACACCACCAAGCTCCTAGCGCCTGCCAACCTGCACCTTTATCCCAATCCTACCAATAGTGTTGTGCAAGTACAAAGCGAGCAAGCAATAGGACAATGGCAATTGCACAATAGTTTGGGACAAGTCGTGCAAGCAGGCAGTAAGAGTGGGCAACAAGCTTTTCAAGTTGATCTATCTCAATTACCTCAAGGTTGTTATTATTTGAAGGTTACTTATGAGAATGGACAGCGAGCTGTATATACGGTGTTGAGGGAGTAAGTTCTATTTTTTAGGGCATTATTTATTTTGTACCCCTTAGTTAATAATGAAGTTGTTTAAATTTAGCCTAATGTCGCTAATGAAATCTAATTTTGCCCTACTCATCGTTAAAAATTAGCTCCATAGCGCTGCTATGAACCGAATTTTTGCCTTGATTAGAACTAAATTAGTACTCATTATCAACACAATTCCATTTTTAAACAACTTCAATGTAATTTTGCACCAGTATTTCCTTTACAAAAATAAAACAAACATGCCAGCGTCTGTACTACTCCTAATAAGCTTGTGTTGTTGGGGTTTCTTATCTGTAGCAGCAGCTCCCAATACACTTTATTTTATTGACAATGATAAAGCAAAAAAGTATATTGAAAAATACAAACACATTGCCGTTTCCGAAATGGACAGAACGGGTATTCCTGCCAGCATCAAAATGGCGCAAGGCATTCTCGAATCGGGCGTAGGTGAAAGCGAACTAGCCACCAAAGCCAACAACCACTTTGGAATCAAGTGTGGCGGCGAAGTTTGGACGGGCAAAACCCACTATGTTTGGGATGATGATGTGGTGAAATCCTGTTTTAGAGTGTACAAAAGTGCCGAGGAGTCGTACATTGCCCACAGCGAATTCTTGACCAATCCCAAAAAAGATTTTCGCTATGGGGCTTTGTTCAAATTGGAAAAAACCGATTACAAAGGCTGGGCCAAAGGCTTGCAAAAATCAGGTTATGCCACTGCCAAGACTTATTCCAAGAATCTTATTGCCATTATAGAACGCCTAGAATTGTACAAACTAGATTACCTCACCGTAGAGGTGCTAACCCTCAATCCGGGGGAATTGGCTAGTATTTTTCCCTCGCTCGCACCGCCTGTAGTATTGGCTGCTACAGATACCACCACCACTACCACCCGCATTCCCGATCCCTTTGGCATGGCGGCCGATAGTGTAGATTTGGTGCTGACCTTGTACCAATTCAAGATCAATGATTTGGATGCGGTGTATGTGCAGGAAACGGATAATCTTGATAGTATTGCGGATCGTTATCGCAAGAATCCCAAGAAATTGTATCGTTACAATGAATTGAAAGGCCGCCAACTCAAAGTGGGGCAATATTTATTCTTAGAAAAAAAGGCCAATTACTACCAACCCAATCCAGCCAGCAAAGTCGCCAAAGTACACATTGTGCGCCAAGGCCAAACCCTGTATGATGTAGGCCAATTGTATGGCATCAAGTACCGCAAATTATTACAATACAATAGAGCCTATCGCCATCAAGCACCCAAACCGGGCGTGCAGATTTTTTTGGGCAAGACTAGACGTTAGCGTTAGAATTAATTTCGCTTTCGCTGAAAAAAATCCCGCATGAGGGTGCTGCAAGCCTCGGCTTCTATGCCCGTAAGGAGGGTAGTTTTGGGGTGCAAGGCTTGAGGTGCCAAGCGTTGAAAGCCTCGTTTGCTATCGGTAGCACCCACCACAAGGCTGCCCAATTGTGCCCAAGCCAATGCCCCCGCACACATAACACAGGGTTCGAGCGTTACATACAAGCTGCATTGCTTTAGAAACTTGCTGCCCAAATGATGACTCGCTGCCGTAATGGCCAAAATCTCGGCATGAGCCGTCACATCGGTCAGTTGTTCGGTCAGGTTGTGTGCCCGTGCAATAATTTGTTGTTGACAAACTACAACAGCCCCTACGGGTATTTCGTCTAATAAGGCTGCCTTTTCGGCTTCCTTTAGGGCCTCTTTCATATAATATTCATGCGAGAAAACAGAAAACATCCTATCTTAGTTCTAAATTAAATCAGTTTGGAAAGGCTATTGTAGCAATAGATTATCAATTTAATGTCAACAAAATACAATTACTTTGGTTAAAGAGGTGCTTCTTTATTGCTATAATAACAACAAACACCTACTTGCCAACTTCGGAACTGTTGATAGATTATTATCATAACAAACAAAAAAAAATGTACAAAACACTATTGTTATTGTGTATCTGTTGGTGTGCTACACCATTGTGGGCACAGGATGACGAATCTATTTGGTCGCTGGAAAAGTGCATCAATTACGCTATTCAAAACAGCTTGCAAGTAAAGCAAACCAATTTGAATAAAAGTCAGGCACAATTGACCAATAAGCAAGCTGTTTGGGCGCAAACACCCAATATTAATGCAAGCTACCGCAATGGGATAAATGTCGGTAATACGGTTAACCCAACCAATAACGAACTGATTACCATTCCTAACTTTGGTTCGGGGATTTCTGTCAATGTAAATGGAATTATTTTTCAAGGATTACAAATCAGAAATACCATCAACCAAACTAGAGTGGATTTGGAAGCTGCCGATAAAGACATAGAGCAGGCCAAGAATGATATTTCCCTCTCGGTAGCACAAGCTTACTTGGCCATTTTGTTGGCCGAAGAGAGCAAGGGGGTTTTTGAGGAGCAAGCCAAAGTAACCAGAGCGCAATTGCAGCAAACCCTCAAATTGATAGAAGGGGGCGTATTGGCCGAAAATAGCCGATACGACTTGGAGGCGCAAATTGCACGGGACGAGGAAAATATTGTCATTGCACAAAATAACATTGACTTGGCTTATGTCAACCTAAAAACCCTTATGAACATTGATGTCGGTAAGGAAATTTCTATTGAAATTGTGGGCGATATAGAAGTGGTCGAACTAGAGCAAGAATCTACCTTAGAAGAAGTATATGGAGAAGCGATTAACAACCAGCCCAATATTTTGGCTTCCAAACTGCGCGAAAAAAGTGCTCTATTGGGCGTAAACATTGCGAAAGGAGCCTTGTTGCCTACGGTATCTTATTATGCGGGTATCGGCAGTAACTTTTCTACGGCTTTTAGAAATCCAACAACAGGAGAAACCATATCCTATTTTGAGCAATTGGGCATCACCGCTTCCGCCAATGCAGGCATCAATATTTCTGTGCCTATTTTTAATGGCCTGCGTAACAAAATTGGCATTCAACGGGCAGAATTGGGCGTAAAAGTGGCCGAATTGGCAACCAAGCAATTAGAAGTGACCCTGAAATCCAATATCGAACGGGCGCTAATTGATGTGAGAGCCGCCAAAAAACGCCTAGCCGTTTCCAGAAAAAGCGTGCGTGCCATTCGCTTATCGGTAGAAAATACACGCCGCCGCTACGAATTGGGCGTAGTCAATTCATTTGAACTAACAAGCGTACAAAACACCTTGCTGAGTGCAGAATCTAGCGTTTTGCAAGCCAAATATGATTACTTGTTTAAGTTGAAGATTTTAGATTATTACAAAGGAGACGCAATTAGTATTGATTAAGATAAATAGGGCGCAATATCATTGCGTCCTATTATATATAGTAGCAATAACACACAGATGACAACCAAAAAAAAGAGTAGAAAAGGTTGGTATATTTTAGTAATAATTCTTTTGCTAGGAGCAGCAGGATTTTATTATAAATCTACCCAAAATAAGAATAAAGCTACCAAAGTAGCCGTAGAAACTGCCCAAAAACGCACTATTGTAGAGCGGGTCTATTCGAGCGGAAAGCTATTTCCAGCAACCGAACTCGAAATTACATCCAATATCTCGGGTACTATTGTAGAATTGTATGTCAAGGAAGGGGATTTGGTTAAGAAAGGCCAATTACTAGCCAAAGTAGACCCCGAAGCCTTGGTTTCGGTGGTGGAACGGGCAGAGGCAGCGGCCGACGGAGCAGCGGCCCAGTTGGCTTCTGTAAAAGCCCAACGCAAACAACTGCAAGCAACCTTTAAGAATACCGAAATTGTGTATGAGCGCAATAAGAAATTGTATGAAGATGGGGTAATTTCCAAGGCAGAGTTTGAAACAGCCGAAGCCAGCTACAATGCTGCCAAAGCCAATTTGGAAACGGCTAGTGAGAATATTCGTGCAGCGCAATTTACGGTACAGAGTTCCAAAGCAACCGTAAGGGAGCAAAAAAACAACCTGTCGCAAACCAAAATTTATGCGCCCATCAATGGCGTGGTGTCTACCTTGTACAAAAAACAAGGCGAGCAAGTGGTGGGAACCGCTCAAATGGCAGGAACGCCCATTCTCAAAATTGCCAACCTCAAAACTGTAGAAGTGCGGGTAGATGTCAACGAACGAGATATTTTGAACACCTCTATTGGTGATAGTGCCGATATTGAATTGGATGCCTATCCCGATCGCAAATTTGCAGGGGTGGTGACCCAAATTGCCAATACCGCCACAGGCTTGAATACAGGAGTAGGAGCAGTGGCCCTCACTTCGGATGCTGTGACCAATTTTGAAGTGTGTATTTTGGTGCTCGAAGATTCTTACAAAGATATAGATACCCAAAAAGATCGCTCGCCCTTCCGTTCGGGCTTGTCGGCTTCTGCCCAAATCAAAACCAATAAGGTGGAAAATATTCTATCTGTGCCGGTAGTGGCTGTCACCACGCGCTCCGAAGAACGCAAAGGAGCCAAAAAATCCAAGGAAAAAGAGCTTATCAAAGAGTATGTGTTTGTACAAGTAGCCGACTCCGTCAACCTAAGAGCAGTTACCACAGGCTTACAAAATGACGAATACATCCAAATCAAAACAGGACTAAAAACAGGTGAAACGGTCATTACTGCCCCTTATGATGCTATAGCCAAAGGACTAGAAAATGGGAGCAAAATCAAGGTAGTAGAGGAGTTTGAATTGTATAAGGAGGAGAAGTAAGTGCTAAATAGGGCTTTTGCAGAACAGCGCTGCAAAAAAGGTGCAAAACAAATACCTAACAAAAAAAGCTTAATCAATTTGATTGATTAGGCTTTTTTGATAAAAAAATTGTAGCTTTGTGCCGTTTTCTTATGCAAATTTGTGAATGGACATCTTGTGTCAATTATTCTAAACCATAGAAAACTACAAGTAAACAGATCAATACACAGACTATTTCCGATCAATCTGGAACGCTGTATAATTAAGCGATGATGGAGCCTATGGAATGTAATAGGCTCGATAGAAGCACACAAAAAAGTTGAAAATAAACGTATAAAATGGCTTTATTAGGAACAATTAGAAACCGCTTTGGCTGGTTAATGATGGCAGTAATCTTTATTGGTATTGCCTCTTTTCTATTCATGGATATTAGTCCCGGAAATTCATTGCCCTCTGCAAACACAACAGTAGGGTATATCAACGGGGAGAAAGTAACCAATGACATGGTGCGTGCGTATACCGAGGATTACCAAGGTCAGGGTTATCTCAATGAAGAGATTCAAAAAAATGTTTGGGATCGCATCATTGGCGAAAAATTGCTCTTACAAAAGACTACTGAGGCAGGCATGATGGTAACGCCCGAAGAAATGGGTGACTTGTTTGTAAGTGACCGCCCCGAATTGTTGAGTTCTTTGGTGGTTCAGCGCTTGGGCGACCCACAGACTCGCCAAGTCAACACCCAGCAGGTGAAGCAGACCATGGATTTCATGAAAAATACAGGCCAAATTCTATCACAAACCAAAGATAACCCACAGCAGCGTGCTGCTGCCTTGGAGCAACAACAACAGTGGTTTGCGCTAGAGCGTGCTGTAAAAGTAAAAAGCTTGCAAGACAAGTATTTTATTGCGTTGGAGCGTGGTATTTATACGCCGTCTTGGTTGGCCGAGTTGGACAACAAAATTGAAGAAACAGGGTACAATTTTGATTATGTACGTGTGCCTTATACCAACGTTACGGATCCTATCGAAATTACCGATCAGGCTATCCAAGATTACATCAAGGCACATCCCAAAGAGTACGAAAGAGAAGCAACTGTTAGTTTGGAGTACATCACTTTTGATGTGACACCCACTGCAGCCGATTCTGCTGAGTATCGTCAAGAATTGTTAGAAATAGCAGAAGATATGCAAAAAGCAGAAGACATGAAGGATGATTCGTTGGTTATTCAGCGCAATTATGGGTCTTTCCCTGCCAATTACTACACCGAGGATGAATTGGGTGTGCCATTTGGCATGAAAGATTCGTTGGTAAATGCTCCTGACGGAACGGTGTTTGGCCCTTATGTAGAAGGTCAACAATTCAAAGTATTAAAGAAAATTGCTACCAAATCAATTCCAGACTCTGTTAAGTCTCGTCACATCTTGTTGCCAGCCAAAACTGCAGAAGAAGCACAAACGGCTAGAAGAACCTTGGATTCTTTGAAAACATTGCTAGAAGAAGACGAAAGTGTTTCTTTCGATTCTTTGGCTGCCAAATTTGGTACAGACGGAACTCGATTGACGGGCGGTGATTTGGGCTGGTCGGGCAAAGGCAAAATGGTGCCTGCTTTTGAACAATACCTATTCTACGACGGAGAAAAAGATGCTTACAAATTGGTGCCTACACAATTTGGATTGCACTTGGTTCAGATTACAGGTTACAAATACGAGACGGGCAAAGAAGGTATCAGAATTGCTACTGTAAGCAGAGATATTATTCCTTCGGCCAAAACTACCAGTGAAGTGAAGCGTGAAGCATTAGAATTCATTGCCAACAACAGAACATTGGAAGAAATGAAAACGGCTGCTAGAGAAAAAGGCTTAAATCCTGTTCCTGCTATTGGTTTGGAGGAAGGCACCTTCACGATTAGTGGCTTGGGCAAAAATTCTACTTCTGCCGAAATTATTCGCTGGGCACATGATGATGTAACCGAAGTAAATGAAGTCACCAATCAGGCGTATGTATTGGAAGATGTGGCCTTGAACTACACCAAGCAGTTTGTAGTAGCAGCTCTAACGTCTCGCACCAAAGCTGGTTTGGCTTCTATAGAAGACCCACAAGTGCGTGGTGATGTAGATAGAATCTTGAGAAATGAGAAAAAGACCGAATTGGTACAAGCCAAGGCAAGTACAGCAGGTTCTTTGGATGCTTTGGCTGGAGAGTACGGCGTGGTTAAGGAATCGGCATTGGCGGTTAAGTTTGGTTCCGCCAATGTGGGAACCGTAGGCGCTGAACCCAAAGTAGCGGCTATGGCTGCGGCTACAGAATTGGGTACTGTTTCCAAAGCTGTAGGTGGTAGAGAAGGGGTGTATGTATTGGAAGTATTGAGCAAAAATGATGCTCCTCCTGTATCCGATGCTGCTGCTGCTCGCAAGAAAACTACGGAGCGTTTGGCACGGGTAATATCTTCCGGGGTTTACACCAATATGAAAGACCAAGCAGACATCATTGATGATCGCCAACAGTAATAGATGCACGCAAGTAATATGATATGTTTATAATAAAAATGGCTGCCCGAGTGTTCAGGCAGCCATTTTTTTGTGGGGCTTGGTTCTGGATTCCAGTCATCTAATTCCCTTCCTGCATTTCCAATTCAAATTCAGCCGCCTCTATTAGATGCTTCACATCTCCACCCATACCTTCTGCTTTACGCAAATCTTGGAGCGCACTTTTGAAATCTCCAAAAGTCATGTAGTAGGTCGCCCGCTCTATAATGGCCTCCAAGTAATCAGGCTTCAACTCTATGGCCTTATTGTAATTGTCTATAGCTGTTTTGAACAATTCTTGGTCTACAGATTGCTTGTATTTGCCTGTTAAGAATTGATATTTGGCATTGTTGGGAGCCAGTTCGGCAGCTTTGGCCATATCTTTATAACGACTTTCATTGTCCAAAAGCGAATTGTGTACCCCAGAGCGAGCAGCATAGTAAGCAGCAGGTTTGGGACTCAACTCAATAGCTTTGGTAAAATCCAACAAAGCCTGCTTGTATTGCTTTTGTTGAATATGTGCATTGCCCATAAGGGCATAAACATCTGGATTGTTGGGGCTGTGGCGCACGGCTTCATAAGCTTGCTTGATGGCGCCGTCAAAATCATTTTTATTAAAGGCAGTCAAGGACTGGTTGTAATAAACCGCTCCTAGATTTTGTTTGGCTTGGCTGTTTTTGGGGTTGATTTCTAGGCATTTTTTGTAAGCCGTAATCGCTGTTGGATAATCTCCAGCATTGTGTGCTTTAACACCTTTGTTGTAATACAAAACCTCCTCTTGCGCCAATAGGGTGAGCGGAAAAAGAAAGAACAATAGATACAAATGTTTCATTTGCTGTGTTTTGAAGGTAAGAAAATGAGGTTGAAAGTTTTATGTTTTTGTTAACAGACAAAAAACATTCCTAAACTAAAGACAAGCCTGCAATTGATGGGTAAAGGTATGCAGGGCATTGTTCTTGTTTTGCCACCAATCCTTAGACCACAAATAATAACAAGCAATGCCTTGTTCTTGCCAATACTGCTCATAAAATAAGGCCCAAGCATAGCCCTCTTCCTCAACCTGAGCCGCCCACAAATCCAAATAAAATACAGCCTTGAGTTGTTGTTGTCCATTCAGAACAGCCAAAGGAACCGTAATGCCTGCTTGTTGGTACTGCTCTACAAAAGTGAGCGCAGGGAAGTTCTTTTTGGCTTCGGCCAATACTAGATTCAAAAAATGCTGCTGTGGAATAGAACCCCTGCTGGGCAATGGCTGCAAGGCTGCTGTGTGCTGTTGCAGATGCTCCAAAACAGCTTGACGGTCAGCTTCATTGGAGGTGCTTACTGCTTTGGCATAAGCCAAATAAGCATAAAACCAAGCGGCATCCTGCATTTTTTTATTCATAAATAAGGTTGCATAATTATTATAAACAGATGCAGGAATAGACGTAAATATATAGATTTGCTGATGGGCGCAAGTTGCCAATACATTGACAAATCTAGGGGCATAAGGTGGCGCCCAAAAAGGAGCCGTAAAGGTGGTGGACACCAACAAGCAATCACAAGCAAGCCCTTGCAATTGATCCCATTCCTTGACAAAGAAGCCATTGGCTTGTAAACGTTGGAGAATGGCCGCTTGATGAGGTGTCAATTGTTGTAATGCCCTTAAAATCGCATTTCTTTGCTGGGCACTGCTGACGGCAATGCCTACTTTTTGCTGCTGCCAAGGCTGCTCCCATAGATGCTGGAGCAATGCCTCGCATTCTGCTGCATTGACCCGATCCTTGGCTTCGCCTGCTACAGGATGCACTTCAATGGCAGGAGGAGCAGCAGGTGTTTTGGCTCGAATGCCTTGTAATTTGTTCTGATAAAAAGCAATAGTAGAAAAATCTAACAAGGTTTGTTGTTGGGTATTATAATCAATAATTAAGCTTAGTTCTTGATAATGATGAAGTGATTGTGCATAATCCCATAGAGAAGGGATAGCCGACCAACTCGTCAAAGGGTGGGCAGTCTTAGAGAACGAATCTACTGCTTGTCCTTGTTGTGTCCAAGTTTGCTCTTTTTGGTAATGCAAGGTGGTTTGCAATTGTTCGGGTGTAGGCAATTGCTGGCCATCCCCCATTAAGATTTGGTAACGCCCTCGGGTAAGCACCGAAAATACCTCCTTGACAGGCAATTGATTGACTTGATCCACCACAACAACATCAAATAAGTGGGGGTGGAGTGGCAAAATGGTAGCGGCCACAGCAGGGCTAACCATTACAACAGGATAAAAACTCAAAAACAAGTTAGGATCGGTTTTGACCAAGTGCGCCAAGCTGTGCTGGTTGAGCTGTGGATTGTATAAAGCACCTAGAGTTAGGGGCGCTTTGGCTTGGTGAAATGCCTGTACGGCCTGTGTTTGTTTGCCTCGCCAATATTCCAAGGTGTGGGATTCCATCGCCTTTTGCAGAATTTGGTGCTCGCGCTGAAACGCCTTTTTGTGCCCTTGATACAGCGATTCGTTGGGTACGTATTCATCTTCCTGTTGTTTGAGCAGGGCTTGGAGGTACCAATGCGAAAAACTATCGAGCCAATTGTTGGTTTCTACCTCTGTGAGGGCTTGCAATACCTCTTGTTGTTGTGCATTGAGCGTCAGCCAAAAGAATTTAAAGGCATGATAGGCTTCAAAATCCTCAAAAGAAGCTTGCAATTGCTTCAAATTGGTTTCCAATTGTTCCACTTGCGTTAAACGCTTCCTAATATTGGGCGTTACAAAACGAAAATCGACCCTAAACACCTGACTACTTACAAAATTGCGCTCAAAAGCAGTTAGGTTGCTGCTGATGTCTCGTACCTGATTCTCAAAGGAAACATAGGGATGAATCTTGCGAGGCGACAAATCTCTTACGATTTGCTGTATAGCAGGCGTGCGTTTTTCGTACCAATCATACACTTGCAATTTGTAAGCTTCCAGATGTTCTAACAAATCACTAAAGGCCAAACTAGCCGACTTGGTGGTATCTAAGAAGGTGTATTGAAAATAATTGTATTGTTGGTGGTAACGTTGCAACTTAAAAAAGACCTCTAGCAAACGCACTTTTTCCTCTTCTATAGCCTTGTGCTTGTCGCTCACTCTACGCATAAATTTGCGATAAAAGCCATCGCTTTTATTAAAATGATAAGAAGCCTTGCTCAAGCCACCCTGAATGCCATTAATAATTTCCTCCGCCAAGTTGATTTTGTTGGTGTAAACCTTGCCCAAGTGTTGTTCAATCAATTGTTCGTATTCAAACAAATAGGTAAAAGCATCCCGTTGGGCCGATTGCACCACTTTTAGCACTTTCTCAATGGCCTCTTCGGCCTTGGATTGCATTTGGACCGCATTAGCCGTCTCAAAAAAGCGATTGTTGAGCGCATTTAATGGATGCTGAAAACGCCCCAAACGTTTGAACAAACGCTGCCCCTCTGGCAAAATCCGCACAATCTCATCAAACTCATGTTGTGTAAACTTAAATTTATGCGCCTGCAATTTTTTTTCTAAAATCACCTCTGGTTGTTGCTGTTGCAATTGTACCAGTTTGCCCACTACATCTGTCCAAGTCTCCGCACCCAATATAGGCTGGTGCATTTTCTTAAAAAAGCCTTGCAAATGCTGCACGTAAGCCGCACAATTTTGGAGCAATCGAATAAAACTAGGAGCCACCTGATAAGGCGCTTGCTGCATCCGAGCCCTTGTCCAGATAGATTGCACCACCGTATTGGGGGCAGCATGAGGATTATCCACCAAGAGTGCCAATTCGCCCAAGTTGGTTGCCCCAAAAGCCATTTGGAATTCGTGCAGGGTACTGCTTTTATCACTTACCACCAAACAAGTTCCTGCATTGGATAGAATATTGTACAAGACAGCAGCCAAGGTAGTTTGTCGTTGGGTGCTGGGCGGTGTTTGCAGCAAAATATCCTTGCCTTT
Source organism: uncultured Aureispira sp. (assembly GCA_964445645.1). GTDB lineage: Bacteria > Bacteroidota > Bacteroidia > Chitinophagales > Saprospiraceae > Aureispira. Next base: position 14,207 of record CAYULH010000126.1, read on the forward strand.
GTGCAGTGCATGTAATATTTGCTGTTGGCAAGGGTCTGTGTCCATGCAGGGGAAACTGTGCTTCATAAAAGCAGAGCGTGTCGGGTCTTCGGGGTTGCGTTCTTGGTTAAGAATGGGCTGTATTTGAGGCCAGTTTTCTTTTAGTAACAAAGTATCTTGCAGCAAGGCTGTTTTGTGTAATGGATAAATTCCAAACACTCCTGCCCACAAGAAAGTAGCTTGTTGCAGCGGCAGTTGCGCCAATGCTTGAGGTGATTTGGCTTGTTGCAAGGGTTCGTCTAGCAACGTTCTAAAAAAAGCACTGTTTTGAGTGGAGCTATTGGTTTGCAATTGTTGCAAAAAATAATGACACAAGCCCGCCAATTCATCTTTGTCCAGCACTCCATCATTGAGCAAGTGGTCATACTGGGGCAAATCGACCGCCAATCCACGCTGTTGCAAAAAGGCCACTAAGGTATTATTGGTCAGAACAGCACTGCCCAAAGAACGTTTGAGTGTCCATTGGCCTGCTAGTTGTTCCAATTCCAAGCTCCAAATAAACAAGGGAGCTTGGAGCAAACGACTAGGCTGCGTGGGGTCGGGCAGCACCACTAGCGGATAACCAAAACCGAAGGCCGTGCAACCATGCTCTTGTTGGTAGTCCTGATTGTCTAAGCTCAAGGATAAGAATTGGTCAAAAATAGCTTCGGTTGCCGCTTCTTTTTGGCCCAAGGGCAATTCAAAGGCGGCTTGTGTGAGCAGCCGTTCTAGAAATTGTTGGCTCAAGCCTGCACGAATTTGATTCAGTACGGTAGCATCTAGGCGTGGCTCATGAGGCTGAGGAAAGGCATCTAAATAAATAGATTGTAGACTATCTTCTGAGAGTTGATCGACCAGTTGTTGTAAAAACTTGGTATCCAAATGTTGCATGAAAGGCTAGTTGTTGTTATACTTTTAGTGGTGATAATTAAAAGTAACAAACTTTCGACAAAAGAAGTGCCGACAGTCGCCATTTCTTTGGATTCCCAAACTCGTAGGAATTATTTTGAATTGTAGTTAGAAAGGGTTGTTCTATTTGTAGACTTCCAATTGAAGCGGAAGTATTTCGGGAATAGTCATACGCTCAACAATGCTGTTGTTGCTGTAATCTACTAAATCTCGATTGGTACGACTAAATTGCACCTCAAAACGATTGTTGGCTTCATCGTAGCTGCTTTCTATCACGAGTTCTATCTCTAAAGAATATTTTTTGGGATTTTTGGCTACCTCTACATTGGCACCTACACCAAAACTGGCAGAAACACCTACCGTAATGGCGGGCCCTTCTAGTTCTAATGTAATAAACAAACGCTGCTCAAAACGATTGTTGCCTGTTTGTACTGGCTCAGGTCTATCTGTGTACAAACGTTTTACCTCTACCTTATAATAAGTGTCCATTATTCCTGTAAACATGATGCAATTTGGCTCAGGACTACTTGGAACAACAAGAGGTATGCCTCCCTGTTGTTTGCTTTCAATCAATTTCATCGGAATAGTCACCGTCATTCCTAAAGGGTCTGACAAACGAAGGACTAAGTTTTCTATGCCTCTACTTGAATCAATTGTACCACTGCTTCCTACGGCGCTACTAATCACCGATGCTACACTATCCAAACCCAACTCTTCTGCAACCTGGGCAGCCGCTTCTCCCATCAATACGGGTACAGGCTGCCAACGAATCACTACAGTGGCTTGGATGGTATCGCTATTAGTTGGCTGTTGCAAAATACGCTCAACAGGCTTGGGAGCGTGGTAACGAGCATCCAACAGGGTATTTATGA
>CAYULH010000127.1:0-15572 GCA_964445645.1 uncultured Aureispira sp.
TCCTTTTCATGGTTTTTCTGTAGAATTTGCAGAACATAGAATCTACAACCCCGGTGATTCTATCAAAAACATTGACTGGAAAGTATTTGCCAGAACCGATCGGTTGTACATCAAGCAGTACGAAGAGGAAACCAATTTGCGCTGTCAGATTGTAATGGATACTTCTTCCTCCATGTATTTTCCCGAGGCACCAAGTACCCGCAATGCCCCCCATGTCAACAAGCTCACTTTTAGCACTTTGGCTGCTGCCACACTGATGAATTTGCTCAAAAAGCAACGCGATGCTTTTGGTCTGAGCACCTTTGCCAGCGACTTGGACAAGCACACGGCCGCCAAATCGAGCACCCGCCATTACAATCTCATTATGGCGCACTTGGAGCAATTGCTCAACAATCCTGTACGAGACAAAACGACTTCTATTGCACCTTCCTTGCACAAAATTGCAGAGGCCACTCACAAGCGTTCACTAGTGGTTATTTTTAGTGATATGTTTCAGAATGGACAAGAAAGCGAAGAAATATTTGCCGCCCTCCAACATTTAAAATACAACAAACACGAGGTTATTTTATTTCATGTGGTTGACAAACGCTACGAGATGGATTTTGAGTTTGAGAACCGCCCTTATATTTTTGTAGATATTGAATCAGGCGAAAAAGTACGGGTGCAACCCAATCAAGTCAAAGATTTTTATGTAGAACAAGTACAGAAATACAAACAACAATTGCAAATGAAGTGTTTGCAATACAAAATTGATTTTGTAGAAGCTGATATTAACAAAGGCTTCCGCCAAATTTTGTTGCCTTATTTGGTCAAACGCAGCAAGATGGGGTAATTTTTGTTGTTATCTTATTAGGTTTGCAGGATTACACGTATAAAAATACCCTGATACCATTCTATACCGATCACAAAATATCTTGTGCCTTATGAGAGGACTCTTTCTGATTTTTACTGTACTATTCTTATTACAAATTACTGCCTGTACCTATACCGAACGCATCCGTGATGGTAAAACGGCCTTTGCACGCAAACAATTTAGTGTAGCCATTCCGATGCTCGAAAAAGAATTTGCCAAGGCCGAGGACAGCAATCAAAAAGGTGCTATTGCCTATATGCTTGGCGAATCTTACCGCCGTACCCAGCAACCACAGGCGGCCTCCGATTGGTACAAAAGGGCTCAAACACAACGCTACGGCAAAGATACCGACCTAAAACACGCACAAATGCTCCAACAATTGGAGGAGTATGATGCCGCCAAACAAGCCTACAGAAGCGCAGGTCGCTATGCGGGCAATGCTCGCTTATATCAAGAGCAGATGATTGCTTGCGACAAGGCCAAACGTTGGAAAAAAGATGCCAATAACAACCCCTACAAGGTTACGATAGAATCCCTCAACAACAATGCAAACGATTTTAGTCCTGTTTATTATGACAACAACAATATCCTAGTTAGTTCTGACCGAGCTACGAGCGAGGGCGACGATGCCTATAAGTGGACGGGGGAGCCTTTCTTTGATTTGTATCTTTGGAATTTTGAAGAAGAAACGGTTACGCCTTTTGAAGCCCCTTTCAACAATGAATTTCATCAAGGTACGCCCTCCTTCAATCAAGAACGCACCATCGCTCTGTTTACAGAGTGTGGGAGCAATGAAAAAATAGCCGTAGACTATTGCCGAATTATGATGAGCCAAAAACAAGGGGCCAACTGGCTGCCAGCGCAAGTAATTGATTTGGGCGATAGTGACAACAACTACCTCCATCCTGTTCTGTCGCCCGATGGCCGACGTTTGTATTTTGCGTGCAACAAGGAAGGTGGTTTTGGGGGCTATGATTTGTATGTCTCTAGCCGTATGGGCGAGGGGGAGGACATTTCTTGGTCTAGTCCCATCAATATGGGCAATAAGATCAATACACAAGGCAATGAGGTGTTTCCCTTCTTGACTACAGAAGATACACTCTATTTTGCCTCTGATGGGCATCAAGGAATGGGCGGATTGGATATTTTTAGGGCGGTAGAATATGGCGAACGTTGGCAACAGCCCCAAAACCTAGAAGCTCCTATGAATTCGGGCAGTGATGATTTTGGTATTATTGTACAAATGACGGAAGCTGGCGAGCAAAAAGGATTCTTTACATCCAGACGTTTTGCCGACCAAAAAGGAGACAATATTTTTAGCTTCATCTATACCCCACCCAAGGACACCATACCTGTGATAGATACCCCATTACTGATCTTAAAAATAGATTTAGAGGGCATTGTTAAGGAAAAAATCTTTAATGAACCCAACAATCCCAACAGTGGTGTAGATAGTTTGGCTGCACTCATGGGCGCGTCTATTCAAATCAGCAGTGCCGATACCGCCTTTACCTTGGGTTCTGATATTGATGGCACCTTCTATGCTGTGTTAGATACCAATACGGTATACTATTTTAAAGCAAGTAAACCGGGATACTTTATTACTTTAGATACGCTTTCTACGGTGGGTATTGTTCTCAACGAACAACATCCAGATACCACCTTGAGCAAGGAATTGGTCTTAGAAAAGATCTTTACCGATCAAGAGATTGTATTAGACGATATTTATTATGATTTGGACAAAGCCTTTATTAGAGAGGATGCCAAACCAACGCTCAACAAATTGGTAGATCTGCTCAAGCGAAACCCAAGCATCAATATTCAACTTTCCTCCCATACCGATTGCCAAGGGGGAACGAGTTACAACGAAAAACTCTCCCAACGCCGTGCCGAATCGGCCGTACAATACCTCATTCAGAATGGTATTGACCCTATTCGTCTGACAGCACGAGGCTATGGAGAAAGTGCGCTGGCTGTAGAATGCAGGTGCTCGGATTGTACCGATGATGAACATCAACAAAATCGTAGAACTACCTTCTTGGTTTTGGGAGAATAAACCAAACCTATTACACTAAAAAAACAAACCATAAACACAACAGCTTGCCCTCAGCTAATAATTCGCACACTATTATTAAATATATCCGCTGTATATTTCTGATACTAACAATTAGTTTTTAGATTTAAATAAACAAGTGACAGAACAACAGATTTTACATTACTGTCACCAAGTATTAATACAGGGAATCCCCTACTAAAACGATCACCAAATGGGAGAAGAACGTGTGAAACTAGCCTCGTCGCAAGGAGCCGACGAGATGCGCCACTTTGTGCGCCAATTACTCAACGATGTAGAGGCGTTTGAATATATGCTCGAAAACAATTGGTTTGAGGATGATGTTAAGTGCATTGGTGCAGAGCAAGAGTTGTGTTTAATCAATAAGCATTACAAACCAGCCTACAAGGCCATGGATATTCTGGAGGATTTTCATCCCGAGTGGCTTACCACAGAATTGGCAAAGTTTAACTTAGAACTCAATCTCGCTCCACAAGTTTTTGAAGGCAGTGCCTTTGCAAAAATGGAAACAGAATTGCGCCAAAACCTAGAAAAACTCAATCAAGCCGCCGCCAAACACGATACTCGCATCTTGCTCACGGGCATTCTTCCCTCGTTGCGTAAGTTTGATTTGAGTATGGAGCAGCTCACCCCCAAACCGCGTTACCATGCCTTGATGACCGCCCTCAAGAGCTTGCGTGGCTCCGATTATCAATTGCGCCTAGAGGGCGTGGACGAACTCAACTTGCTGCACGATTCTCCACTATTGGAGGCTTGTAACACTAGTTTTCAGGTACACCTACAGGTAGCACCACAGAATTTTGTAAAAATGTACAACATTGCCCAAGCCATTACAGGGCCTACCCTAGCTATGTGTACCAATTCGCCTGTATTGTTTGGCAAACGACTGTGGCACGAAACCCGTATTGCACTGTTTGCACAGTCTATAGATAACCGTTTGTCCAAAGATCACCTCCGCCACAAGAGTGCCCGTGTTAATTTTGGTGATAATTGGTTGGATAAATCTATTTTGGAAATATACAAGGAAGATATTCTTCGCTATAGAATACTCTTGGGCAGAGATATAGAACAGAACTCCTTGGATGCCTTAAAAGAGGGCAAAGCCCCCAAATTGCAGGCTCTACAAGTACACAATGGTACGGTTTATCGCTGGAACCGTCCTTGTTATGGCATCAGCCCCAATGGCAAGCCGCATTTGAGAATCGAAAATCGTGTATTGGGCGCAGGGCCTACCGTACTAGACGAAATGGCCAATACGGCTTTCTGGCTAGGTGCAATGGAAGGAATGGCCGAGAATTTTGATGATATTCGCAAATACATGAGCTTTGATGATGCTAGAGATAACTTTGTCAAAGGAGCTAGAGCTGGAATGGATTGCGAATTTACTTGGGTCAAAAACCAAAAAATGTCTGCAAGAGAGTTGACCACCCAAGTATTATTGCCTATAGCCCGACAAGGACTAGAGAAATACAATATTGACACGGCCGATATTGATAAATATTTAGGAATTATTGAGGAACGTGCCAAACGCCACATGAATGGTTCACGGTGGATATTACAAGCTTACACCAAATTCCGTAAAGAAACCCATATAGACGAAGGGCTTACTTCGCTCACAGCAGCCATTTATCACAATCAAATTCAGAGCAAGCCAGCACATGAATGGCCCTTGCCCAAATTGGATGAATTCTACCAGTATGATCCTTCTCAATTATTGGTAGAAGAATTTATGACCACTGATATTTTTACCTTACACGAAGATGATTTGCTAGAGTTTGCTTCTTCATTGATGGATTGGGGCGATATTTCGTCTATGCCTGTTGAGGATGCCCAAGGCAATCTCAAAGGCTTGATTACCTCCAAACAAATACTAAAGTATTTTGCTCAAAAAGCCAACAGAGATGAGAATGCTACGGTGGGCCAGCTCATGCAAAAGAAACCTAGAACAGTCACACAACAAATGCGTATGGTAGAGGTTATCAAACTCATGAAAGAGGAAAACTTGAATATTCTACCTGTCGTAAAAGGAAATGAATTGATTGGCATGATCTCCGAACGCAATTTTGTCAATATGTCTAAACGACTCATTCAGGGACTGCACCCTTAAAAAATATCATGCAGTTATTACCATAAACAAATAAGGGAGCTAGTAGCTCCCTTATTTGTTATACTTATATCCTTAAACTAATCGGAATTACTTACCAAACATACCCCCTAACATACCCCCAATATCATCCATAATTCCACCATCACCATCTCTATCGAGCATACTGAGCAATCCTCCCAATTGACCGGGTGCTTGTTGGGCAGGCTGCTGCTGTCCCAACAAAGACATCAAACCATTTACATCAAACCCTTGGCTTGATTTGGCCTTGCCCAATACCCCCATCACCATAGGAGCTACTGTTGATAGTAAATTTTGGGTTGCTTCTGGACTCATATTGTTCACTTGGCTCAAGCCTTGAACAATTCCTTGTTGTTTATCGCCCAACAAATGCCCCAAGATACCGCTACCATTGGTAGTGCGTTCAGATACATTTTGAGTAGGGCCACTGCTCAAGAAGCTGGTCAAGTTATCCAAGATGCTACCATCGTGGTCTTTCTCCAAGGCTTGATTGAGTTGTTGAGCACCTTGTTCTGTAGCAGCATTCTTAGCCACAGCACCCAATAGTGTAGAAAAAGCATTTTGGGCGGCTGATTGGGCTTGATCTTGGCTTCCTAAGCCTATTTTTTCTGTTAATTGGTTTACAACAGCACCTGTCATCTGCTGCTTAAACATATCCATTAAATCCATTTGATTTGTTATTTTTATTCAATAATGAGCCAATGCGAGTAGACGCATAAGCTACTATTTTTACTTTCTTCTCTAAAAATAAAAGAATATTCTAGGAAGTACCTAGAAAATCTATTCTAATTTTAAGCCAAGTACAATTCCTTTTTTTATCAAACAAATAGTTCTATATTACTTGTAAGTCTATGAACTTGTTTAATTTAGGTATACTATAATAGACACCATCACCTATTTTAACTGAATTGTATCACTATTCTATATTTATTATGACCTTTAGAATTATAATCCTTGTTGTAACATTTTTTGCAAGTTGCACTTTTGCTACTGCTCAATCGGGAGATTTAGTAGTTTTCACCACAGATGGCAAAGCCATTTACATAGCTTTAGACAATAAATTTCAGAACCAGAAAGCGGCCACTAATTTAAAAGTAACCAACATTCCTGAAGGTGATTATTGGGTAACGCTGTTTTTTGATAAAGATAAAATGGCGGTTAAATCAAATGTGCGAATTCTAGCAAGCAAAGAAAATTCCTTTATTATTGACAAAGATGGAAGTTCTTGGAAATTAAAGGCATATAGCACCGTTCCACTCAGCCAAGTGGGGCAAGCCAGCAGCAACCAAATGCGTGTTCGGTACAATCGTGAGGGTGTGGTAGTGGAGGATATGAAATCGGCCAATGAACTAGCAGACAGCCAAAGAAATGCTACCTACAATCGTGTACATGGTTCAATGGATGATTTAAAAGAAGAAGCCGAAAAAAATCGCCGTGGTCAGTTTAGTGGTTCTTCTGGAACGGCTACAGAATCAGAAACCACTACCGCAGCTCCCCAAATGGAAGAAGGCGTTACCATTACCAAACGTTACATAAAAACAGATAATGCTGATGGAACAGTTAGTATAGTAGAAGAAGCTACTACTACTACTAAAGAAATTGTAACACGTAATGGACAACAACAAATGCGCTCGAAACGCAGTATAGCCATGACTCCAACCAACTTCTCTTGCCTCCCAATGGAAGCCGCCAGCTTCAAAGCCCTGCTTGAGCGTGTCAAAAACAGCGACAAAAACGAACGCCTTGCTACCGCTCAAAAAGAAATCAAAGATGCCTGCCTGACACCCAATCAAATCAAAGCTATTGGTAATTTGTTTGAGAACAAAGAGGAATTGAATCAGTTTGCCATAGCTGCACAACCCACCTCCGCCGATCCCAATAATTTCCCTTATGAAGTGAATGCGGTGGCTGTAGCCGAAGAAGTGATAGAGCAAGAACCTGTAGCCGAAGAAAAAACAGTGACAACCGATGCAGTGGAAGAAGCAGAAGCGTCAGAAACAACAAAAAAGGAGCCTATTATCAAAACCAAAGCAGAGCTGAAGGCAGAAATCAAAGCTGCCAAACAAAAAGCAAAAGCCGAACTCAAAGCCGCCAAGGCACGGGAACGCGCCAAACGCAAAGCCGCCAAAGAAAAAGCCAAAGCCGAACGCAAATCCAAGTAGGGGCGTATAGCATACGCCCTGCTTGGTTTTGCAGATGTATATTATGCGAGAGGGCGTATTATGGGGTGTGGGGGCGTATGCTATACGCCCCTACTCCCCATAATACTCGGCCCAAATATTGCGGGTTTCGTACAATTTGACACAGTGCATACGGCAATTTTCATCCAAATGTGGCTCTAATTCTTGCCAAATATAATACACTAGATTTTCGGTTGTAGGCGGCGTGCCTTCGGGCAAGAAATTTTCGTCCAAATTCATATTGCTGTGATCCAATACATCACAAACCTTGGCTTTGATTAATTTACTCAACTTTTTGGCATCCATAATAAACCCTGTAACAGGATCGGGCTTGCCCTTGATAGTTACCATTAGGTCATAATTGTGTCCATGAAAGTTTTTATTGGCACATTTGCCAAACACTTCAAAGTTTTTTTCCTCCGACCATTCATTCACCCACAATTGGTGAGCAGCATTAAAATGCTCTTGTCTAGTTAAGTAAATAATCATGTTTGTTCATACCTTTAGTCCCCCAAGTGCTTTTGTCTTGATTTAATTGGGAATATAGCCCAATCAGGGAGTTTAGAAGTTGTATTATTCTATCCTTTACCAAGAAGTAATCTTCTTCCAGAAAAATTGAGCTGCAATTTTTCTACTTCTAAGGGCTTACTTTAAGCATAGTAAAGTGCTTCCTTAGAAGGTGCAGGTAATTGTTTTTTTATAAATTGGTTAAGAATGCCATGGTGTCTACACCATCGGCATAATCGGCCAAACGAGGTGATTGACTCTCCCCAAAAGGCACCACATCAATAGCACCTAAAGAGACTTGACTCACTACACACTGAATTTCTTCCGCTCGTTCTGCCAGCTCTTTCTCTAATGCTTCCTTGTTAGAATAAGTTTCATAATGCAGAGAAGAAATGCGTGATAGTAAGCTTTTATCCTCCAATAGCATTAAGCAATCATTGAGCAAATGCGGCACATTATTAAGATAATAAATAGAGCGATTGTAATCGTAATTATTGCGGTATTTATTGTGCTGGTGGATGTCCTTGTAACTATCCAATGTTCTTAATAAAGGTATAAAATCATAGCCCTCTGGCACATAAAGCTTGGACACCGAACGGCAGCCCAAACCAAAATAAGTAAAAATGTCCTTGCCCAATGCCCAAAAATCTGCCTCTGTTTCTTGCCCTGTCAATACCCCTACTGCATTTCTATTCTGACGTATAATATTTGGATATTTCCCAAAATACTGGTTAAAATAAAGCGCAGAGTTGTTGCTTCCCGTAGCTATCACCCCATCAAAATTCTTGAGTATAAGCGTAGGTTCAAAATAAGCCTTGGCCCGTTCGTCCTGAGCAATTAATCCTTCGATTAAGAAAGCCATTAGAAATTTATCCTTGTCGGAAAATTTAACCAAAGCTTGATGCCCCGCTACAAAACAGCACAACAAATCATGAAATCCTACTGCTGGAATATTGCCTGCCAAGACCAAGCCTACCCGTTTTTGCGGTTGCTCCTCTTGCAAGGCAGGATATTGAGCCACCCACTGTTCTAGAGCCGCTCTACTCAAAAAAGCCTGTGCAATACGCTCCAAAGCCAACAAGCTACTCTCGGGCGTAAACCAGCCATTGTGATGATAACTTTGCCTCAGTACACGCTGACGTTCAGGACTGTCTTGTTGTATATAATCCCCCAAAGCGACTAATGCCTCTAGGCGTTCTGCTAAATTCATGGTCATTGTTTTGCTATTTGAGCCTGCAAATTTCCGAAAAAAAATTGAATATTCTATCATACACGGCAATCTAGTTCTACAGATATGACACAGTACTGTACAAAAAAAGCGTAGCATGCAAGGGCACACTACGCTCAATCATAATTTTATTCTATTGGGAATAGAGCTAACCTCTTTTCCTATCTCTTACCAAATCCTACCTAACGCTGTCCAGCAGGAAGCGTTTGTAATTGTTGTTCCTGCCCCTCGGGCTGCGGCAAATAAGGCTGCAATTGCTCTGTTATACGCTTTTTGAAGTCCTCATCTTTGAGCAAGCCAGTAAACTGTAATACCTGCTGCGCCATCCCCATCGCCTCATTGGTTTCCAAACCAAAGGCTTTGATGTCTGTTTCGTCCGTCAAGCCCATGTAATAATCTAAACGATCTTGTAGGGCATCAGCCATAATTTGCAAATGCTCCTTGGCCGATTCTTCTGCGTCCATTTGCACATAGAAACTAATAGCTTGCAAGGCCATACGGCTTTGTGGATAAGGGAAATTTTTGTGAGGGAATGCCTCAAAGAACTTATCAATGGTCTTGATGGTGCGTTCCGTGTCGCCTCGGCGGCGCAATTCATCGGCTAGGCGAATAAATCCATACTGCAAACTGTGTACAGACGGCATATAGCTCTCATTGATAAACACATCTTTCTTATCAAAATTACCCCATCTAAATACAGCAGGAGTTTCTTCGGTGCCAACCATACGCTCGTACATCAAATCTACATCTACCCCTCCCATCAGGATAGCCGTCATGCTTCTATTAGGCGATTTGTAAGGTACAATACGCAAAGCCATTCCTTCAAGCATTAGATAATCTCTAAGTCCCATGATTTTTTCGGGGCGGCAAGTTACCGCAAAGTAAATAGGACGTTTCCAGCCATTCTTGGCATTGGTAGAAATAATATCCATCAAGGCGATTTCATCCTTGGTCATGTATGGACTTTCTACAATCAATTGTCCTTGCTTGCTGCGCTCTTCTGGAGAGTTGTTTTTGGGCTGATAAGGCTTTCGCAATGCAAATTTTACCACAGGCAAAATCATAGAATCTGGAATGCTTTCTGGAATAGCTCCATTGGCAATGGCTTGTTCCTTATCTACAGGCAAGTAAACATCTCGTGCAGGCACATAACTGGCAAACTGTCGAGCCATTTGTGGGGTCATATCCTTGGGAGTAGAACCAATATATTTAACCACATCGTGCAAATTCACATAACGATCTTTCACCTTGACTTGATAAGGAATATAGTTCCGCAATTTACCACGATACGCCTCCTTAGGAATCGTCATTTCTACCTTGTCCGATTCATTAATTTTGCGGCGCAATTGGTCGATGTACCAATCCACAGCCAACAAACTAAAGTTGATAACCCGCACATCGGGGCGAATGCCTTCTACTTCTTGTGCATACCACAATGGATAAGTATCATTATCCCCATAAGTAAAGATAATGGCATTCTTATCACAAGATTCTAGGAAATTGATGGCATAATCACGTGCGCCATATTGATCGGCTCTGGAATGATCGTCCCAGTTTTCTGCTCCCATTAATACAGGAGGCACCAGACCAATCACCAAGGCCAACGCAGCAGAAATAGCAGCAGGTGCGGCACCGGGTGTACGCTGCTTAAGATACTCAAATATAGCGGGCACAGCCATTCCCATCCACATACAAAAGGTAAAAATAGAACCTACAATAACATAATCACGCTCTCTTGGCTCTCTTGGTGGCTGGTTGGTAAATACAATAATGGCAATTCCTGTCATGATAAACATCACTCCCAAAGCTGCCGCTTCTCTTGGGCGTTTTTGAATGTGGAAAAACAATCCAATCAAGCCTAAAATAAACGGTAAGAAGTAATAGGTATTTCTCGATTTTTCATTCGCAATATAATCGGGCAAATTACTCTGATCGTGTACATTCAATTCATCAAGCGGTCCAATTCCCGAGATCCAGTTGCCACGAATCAAGTTGCCATCTGTACCTTGATTGGCATTTTGACGACCGATAAAGTTCCAAGCAAAATAACGCCAGTACATGTAGCCCAATTGGTATTCAAAGAAGAATCGCAAGTTATTGGCCATCGTTGGTTTGCCCGAAGGCCCCAAGTCAAACCATTTGACATACTCGCCTGCACGGTCAAAATGCCCCAAACGTGGAAAAAGCATCATGTCCGAACTCTTGTAGCCCACATCTATTTTCTCATCTACAATACCATATTTTACCTCACCATCCTTTTCGATAGGACGATAAACATCTTTTTCTTTGGTGTAAACATTGTTGCGTTCAGCCGCAAAGTGAGGCCCATAAAGCAATGGACGAGTACCGTATTGCTCACGGTTGAGGTAAGACAACATGCTGTATGGATCACTAGGATTGTTCATATTGATGGCAGCCTGAGCATTGGCACGAACGACCACCATTCCATAAGACGAAAAGCCCACCAAAATCATAGCAACCATCATCACCCCCAAATGCAGGTAATAATTGTTCTTTTTGTGGGCATAAACCAACGCGCCAATAACCCCTGCAAACAACAACAAGATAAAGAACAGCACACCAGTGCCCAATCCCATACCAAAGCCATTTACAAACATAAAATCAACCGCAGCAGCCATTTGTGGCAGTCTTGGAATAATAAAATATTGTACCAATACCAAGGCTCCAAAACCGCCTAAAAAGCCTATAATAGTAGACTTCCAGTTGAAATCCACCACGTCTCGTTCCATTTCTTCTTTCTTATAATAAAATAAGACTCCCAAAAATGGAAAGGCCAACAAACTCAACAAGTGTACCCCTATAGAGAGTCCCATCATATACGCAATAAAGATAAGCCAACGGTCGGCCTTGGGATGATCCGAGGTGTACCATTTGAGCGAAGACCACAATACCAAACCCGTAAACCCTGAAGACATGGCATATACCTCCCCTTCTACAGCCGAAAACCAAACGGATGTAGCAAATGTAGTAGCCAAGGCAGCTACTACGCCCGAGCCTAAAATAGCAATGGTTTCTCCACCGGGTTGAGGCGTGGCATGGCGACCTACCATAGCCAATTTACTCAACATAATAGTAGACCAACATATAAATAAAACCAAGAAGGCGGTACTAATGCCCGACATCACATTGATAGAGTAGGCAATATTAGAAGGATTATCCGAAAACAATTCTGCCACATAAGCAAACATGCGACCAATCATCAAAAATAAAGGTGCTCCGGGAGGGTGTACAACTTCTAGCTTGTAAGCAGCAGAAATAAACTCTCCACAATCCCACAAACTAGCCGTGGGTTCTGCCGAAAGCATATAAACTACGGCTGCTACTGCAAACATCAACCATCCTGTTAGGGTACTGAGTTTGTTAAATGATTTCATTTGAATGTTTATAATTATAAAGGGTAGAAATAGACAATTAGAGAAGGTTTTCTCCATAAAAACATACTCGTCTAGTTTTCAGAAATGGCCTTTGTTATAATTTTTTATATTATATATAAACACAGGCCACTTTTGAAAGACATACAAAGGTAGAAAAACTCAAGGCTTCTACAAAAGATAGCCTTTGTTTTGTCAATTTCCCCAAAGTAACCTTTTTAGCACATTTCAAAAAAACAATCCAGACTACTTAGAGTGATTTAACGTCTCTTTAAAAAATATCAGAGGCTTTTAACGACTTGTTATTAATCATAATGCTTACACTTCGAGCAATACATCCACAAAATAAGCCTTGCTATCCATGAGATACGCTCTTATTTGATAACCTGCTGTAGCAGCCAATTGCTCTATATCTGACTGGCTGTGCTTGACAGAAATCTCTGTGTGAATGGCCTCCCATTGCTCAAACTTCACTTCCATGCCCAGCTTCTCGATACCAACAGTCTGCTCCTTTTGAGCCACCAAGTGGCTGCTCAGTATACCTGTTTGTGCATTATAAGAAGGATAATAACGGAAATAATTGGGCTTAAAATTACCTCCCAATTCTCTATTGATTCTATGAAGTAAGTTGAGATTGAACGCTGCTGTTGTGCCTTTGGTATCTAAATAAGCCTTGTAAATAATTTCTGGGCGTTTTTTGAGATCAAAACCCACCAACACCAAATCTCCCTTGTTGAGATACGTTTTGAGCTTGGTCAAGAACGCCACACTCTCTTCGGGTGTAAAATTACCAATATTCGCACCTAAGAACAGTACTACTTTTCGAGTATTACGTTTCGAGCTGGCCTTAATTTGTTCCATAGCCTCCCAATAATCCGCATTGATGGCTTGGTAATTCAATTGCTCCTCATACACCGCATCCAAACTCTCTGACAAAGCCGAAAGAATAGAAGTAGATAAATCAACAGGCGTGTACGTAAACTTTACTTGCTGCTGTACATAATTGCTCAACAACGTTTTGGTCTTGGTGGCATCTCCTGCTCCCAAATCAATGAGATTAAATGCTTTTCCTGCCGCTCCAAAAATTTGAAGCAATGCAGCTCCCTGCTTTTCCAAAATATCGGTTTCGCAAGCCGTTAAATAATACTCGGGCAATTGCATAATCTGTTGAAACAACCAAGAACCCCGCTCATCATAAAAGTATTGGCATGGAATATACTTTTGTGCTGCACTAAGCCCCTGTGCAATATCTTGGGCAAATTGTTCGTCCATTCTTAATAAACCTTGTTAAAACTTCGTTCTTAAATTAGAAGCTATTTAGCCAAATAATGGGTCAAAAGTAGACAATTCTAAAACAAAACTCCTAGTGAAAAACCATTAATGTACAAGTTACTAGGTATTATTTTTGTAATTTTTGCTTGGAATAAATTAACCGCATTTTGGCTTTTTTTGTTAAATTTAAATGAAGTTGTTTAAAAATGGAATTGTGTTGATAATGAGTACTAATTTGGTTCTAATCAAGGCAAAAATTTAGCTCATAGCAGCGCTATGGGGTCAATTTTTAACGCAGAGTAGGGCAAAATTAGATTTCATTAGCGACATTAGGCTAAATTTAAACAACTTCAATGCCTCACTTGGGGGTTTGCCCCAAAACTGGAATAATTATTTCTAAGTAATACTTAGAATCTGACCAGAACCCTCTATCATAGATAACTATTTGCACTAAATTCTTAGATTCCATAGTGTAAAATGTTAAAGAAAACGTGATTACATGTATTTATTATACCCGCTCATAGTATTATTAAGCCTTGTCCCAATTGGCTTGTCTGCTCAATATTTGTTGAGTGCAGAAGAATTGGCACAAACACAGACCTACACCGACCTAGACGAAGCGCTGGCCAACCCAGATTTTGTCTATATCCTAGATTTGCGCTCCCAACGGCTAACCGACCTCAAAGACATTCAAAAACTAGAAAAATTACAAATTCTATACTTGGATGGCAATGAATTGACCACGCTGCCCGATGGCATTGGCAAGTGCAGCAATTTGCAAATTTTGCGTGCCAATAAAAATCAACTAGAAAGCCTGCCCCGAAGTTTTAACAAGCTCAAAAATCTCGAAGAGGTTTATTTGCGTTATAACAACATCACCGCACTTCCTCGTGGTATGGAGCGTTTGGTGAATCTCAAGCTCTTGGATTTGAGTGATAACAAAATCACCAGCCTGCCCGAAGTATTAACCACCTTGCCAGAACTGCAAATTCTGGAAGTTGCTTACAACAGCATTATCAAGCTTCCCGAAAACTTGGGTGCCTTGCCTGTACTCTGGAAACTGAATGTGTCGGGCAATCCTATTACCACGCTGCCAGCTAGTTTGGAGCAATTGGGCAAATTGGAGGAATTGTATTTGGGCGATACCAAATTGCAGCCCAGTCAAATCCTCTCCTTGCTCCAACCCTTGCCAAGCTTGCTTATTCTGGATTGGAGTGGGCTATCCGTAGAAGGCTTGCCCAGTAGTTTTGCCCAATTGGCGGCACTCAAACGCCTCAACCTGACCCGTGCCCAAATGACGGCGTTGCCAGAATCCATTACCCAACATCAGAACTTGCAAGAACTCTTGCTGGATCAAACCAGCATTACCAGCCTACCCGAAAGCATTGGCAATATGCAAGGACTCAAACAGCTTTACTGCAAAAAAGGACAACTGCAAAGCCTGCCCGAAAGCTTGGGCCAATTGCAACAATTGGAATTACTAAAAATAGAATACAACCAACTCCAACAACTGCCCGAAAGCTTGGGCCAATTGGCACGCTTGCAAGCACTACACTTGCAAAACAACCAACTCCAACAACTGCCCGAAAGCTTGGGCCAACTCCAAGCCTTGCGCTTACTAGAAGTGCCTTCTAACAAAATCAAAAATTTTCCTGAAAGCATTCAACAACTACAACAACTCACAGGTTTGTACCTTTCCAAAAATCCCATTACTAGAGAACATTTGACCCAATTGCGTGGCTGGCTGCCTCGAACTGATGTGCAGTATTAAGACCAGTTCCAATGGGCAGGGCTGTTAAGTTCTGGCAAATAATTCTGAATGCTGTTGAAAAAAATCCCGAAGGGACGATTTAATAATTGATACAGTGTATCAATTGTTAAATTGCCCCGAAGGGATGTCATTATTACCCCTACAAGACGATAATAGCACCCTTTCAGGGT
>CAYULH010000128.1:0-15310 GCA_964445645.1 uncultured Aureispira sp.
TCGGATTGTACAAACGCAAAATTTCGCCATTTTTGGCAGCATAATCAGTTGCTGCAAAAATTTCTTCGAGCGAACCTTTGTCTTCTCCTTCCACTTTGCCTTCTAAAGACATGAAGCATTCTTTAGTAGTTGGGTTTAAGTTTTTGACAAGTAGTTTACCAGAGGTGGCTACCAATTTCTTTTTCTTGACTCTATCAAAAAGAGCCGTGTAGAATGTTTTTTGAAGTTCTAAGCTTTCTTTTTCAGATTCTTTGGCTTTACCCAATGCTTTTTCTACGGCTTTCAGTTTGGGTTCCACGTGTTTTTTCATCATAGGAAAATCCAAACCTAAAAACATGAAGGCGCCTTTTTCTTCTCTTACATAAACAAAAGGTTGTTTGCCTGCTACTTTAAGTTTGGCAGCACCAGCCTTAAATTTTAGTTCAGGTTTGGTAACCCGTTTGCTTTTCAAAAGCTCTAATAATAGTTTTGTGTTTGCAGTGTCAATGCCCAATCCGCTTGCAAGGAGGTCTGCTTTAGCGTCTAGGTCTTTTAGTTCAAATGCCATAGCTCAGTTTTTGGTCTTATTATTCAATGCACGTTATTCTTCTTTTTGTCTACAATGATTTGTTGAACCAATCATAAAAGAATAAAGTGTTAATGGTCTATTTATTTTATCGTGGTAATATTACTAATTTTTTATTAGAAATGCAAACGTTTTTGAGAATAAACTACAAGGGTAAGCAGTTTTGTATGTAATTGCAAGTCTATTTTTTTTGGTTTAAAAAATTGTTTATTAGTGGTTTATGGATAGTGGTTTTGTTGTTAGAAGTATGGTTGTGGTTCAAGAGTAGATGTATTATAATTCTTGTTTTGTTTTAGTTTTGTGATGGTTTTAGGAGTTTTTAGGCTTTTTGCACAAAATCACCAACTGTTTATTACCTTTGTTCTCCTATAATTTTAATACTTCTTGTAACATTGATTTATACATTATGGAATATAAAGCCTCTTTTGAGCAAGTGGTTAATTGGGGAGATATGGATGCTTTTGGGCATGTTAACAACACTATATATCTTCGTTATTTTGAGTCGGCAAGAGTTCGATATTTTGATAAAGTGCCAGAATTGGCTGGATTTGAAGGTACAGCCATTCCTGTTATTGCCAATTTATCGTGTAGTTATAAGCGTCCGGTGGTGTACCCAGATACCTTGACCATGAAGGTAGGGGTGGAGAGCATGGGCAGAGCGAGTATGAAAATGACTTGCGAAATGGTGAGTCCCAAGGTAGGGGTAGCGGCAATAGCAGAATGCACCATTGTAACGATTGATTCTAAAAAAGGAAACAGTGTTCGGATTCCAGCTATTTGGCGAGAAGCCATTGAACGGTTGGAGGGGAAGCGTTTTGAATAAGAGTACGTACAATAAATGCAGGGTATGACAAAGCAAAAAAATTGCTATGATGTAGTGGTAATTGGTTATGGTATGTTGGGCAATGTAGCAGCTTTGCTTTTGGCTCAACAAGGATTATCGGTAGCCGTAGTAGAGCGCAAAAAAACAGATGATTTGCTCGTTTCCAAATCGGCGCGTTTGGACGAAGAGGTATTGCTGATATTGGAGCAATTGGGGCTAATGACTCCATTGAAAGCACATTTGTATCCATTGGCAAGCACACAAATTATTGATAAGCAAGAATGTGTACTGTTTGAATTGGAACAAAAAACACAAAGCCAATTTGCGCCTTGGGTGGGCTTTTATCAGCCTGATGTGCAAGGTATCTTGCAGCAGCAGGTAAGTGCTCATGCTTTGATTACTGTTTGGAGTGAGCACCAAGTAGAAACACTAGAGGAACAAGAACAAGCAGTAGAGGTATACATTCGCCCAACCAAACGGCATGTTTACCGTTCGCTACAAGCCAAGTTTGTACTGGTGTGCAATGGGCAAGAAAGCAGAGTTAGGGAGTTGTTAAATCTGGATATTATTGATTATAAGTATCGTTCTTCTATTTTGTGTGTAGATACTGTGCGAACAGAAGAGGGCAAGCCATCAAATAGTAATAATCATGCCCAGACTATTTATGATGCTGCTTTCCCTGTCACCAGAATTACTAATGATAATAAATATCAACGCTGGGAATTTCAAATAGAACAAGCCTATTTGCAGGCTGAACATACGCCGCAAGAGATTCGCAATTTATTGGATGAACTAGGAATGGGAGAAGCCAAGGTGTCAACAGCATTTATTTATCATTTTGATACCAGGATTTTGCGGCAGTGGCACAAGGGGCGCATCCTTATAGCAGGAGATGCAGCGCACGTTATACCTCCTTATTTGGGTATGGGTTTATCAGAGGGAATTAAGGATATTCAGAATATTGCGTGGAAATTAAAGTTCATTCTCAACAAGAAAGCAACTTTAGCACTACTAGATACTTATCAGCAAGAGCGACAAGCTCATATCCAACGCCTCATCAATCTCAATATGTGGGTCAAACGTTTGTTTCGCTCTAGTCGTTTGCGTTGGATTAAGAATTTGATACCCGTTTTGCCTAAGCGATTCTTACAAAGAAGATTAGATACCGCTAGTCAGATAGATAAAGGGATTTTGGCAGCAGGCAAAGCAGCAGGCAAAGGGCGTGTAATGACCTCGCCTAAAGTAACCAACCAAAAGGGTAAAGTAAAACCACTGAATTTGGTCTTAGAGCATAATTTTGTGGTATTGGCCTTGAATCGAAACCCTGTAGATGCGCTCCGACCTGCACAGGTTGCTTACACAGCAGCACTACAAATGCAATTTGTACAAATTACCCCAGCTCACAAGGTATTTGGATTAGATCGGCGTTATGCCCAGCAAATACATGATTGTACAGGGCGTTTGCAAGTATGGTTCAAAAAACAAAAAGCTAGGTATGTTGTGGTGCGACCTGATCGGGTGGTGTATGCTGTTTGTAAGAACAAAGAAGAACTCAATAGTTGTATACAAGAGTTGAGTCAACAACTGCCATTATATTTTTATTAAATGTGACATGATGTAACGCCAGTTATATTCCTAATATACGAGCTTTTTTATCCTGTTTACCAATTCAATTTATCAAAGAAAAAAATGCCTGTTTTGCTAGGCAATTTTAAATTAATACTTATCTTCCTTATGAAAAACAACAACTTAGCCATCTATCTCAAAAATAAGAAAGATACTTTTGTAAGGCGTTTTCACCCTTGGATTTTTTCGGGAGCGATTAAGCGAAAAGAGGGACATGCAGTGGATGGGGCTATTGCCAAGGTGTATAGCCATCAGGGAGAATTTTTGGCGCAAGGCCACTACCACGAGGGGAGTATTGCCATCAAGATTTTTTCTTTTGAGGAGGATGTGTTGGATTTGGATTTTTGGACAGCAAAATTGCAAAAGGCATTTGATTTGAGAGCCAAAGTTGGACTCACAGAAGGGGAGCGGGTGGCGTATCGCTTGGTGCATGGCGAAGGGGATGGTTTGCCGGGGTTGATTATAGATGTATATCACCAAACAGTGGTATTGCAAGCGCACACCATTGGGATGCACCAGCTCCGAGCTACCTTGGTAGAGGCATTGCAGCGAGTGTTGGGCCAGCGGATTGTAGCGATTTATGATAAGAGCAAAAATTCATTGCCAAAGAACTATGCCCAAGACAAAGAAAACGGCTACTTGTGGGGCGAGGCTAGGACACAAGATGTTATTATAGAAAATGGTTGTTCTTTTGAGGTGAATTGGCAGACGGGGCAAAAGACAGGCTTTTTTCTGGATCAGCGAGACAATAGAGATTTGTTGAAGCGATTTTGTGCAGGCAAACGGGTGTTGAATGCTTTTTGTTATTCGGGTGGTTTTTCGATTTATGCCCTACAGGCAGGAGCAAGCATGGTTCACTCTGTAGATGCCTCGGCCAAAGCCATTGAATTGGTAGATAAAAATGTGTTGTTGAATGAACTGGACGCAAGCCAGCACCAAAGTTTTAAGGCAGATGTCATGCAGTTCTTAAAAGAACAGAACACATCGTATGATGTTATGGTGCTAGATCCCCCTGCTTATGCCAAAACCGTAGCCAAGCGTCACAAGGCGGTACAGGCTTACAAACGCTTGAATATTGAAGGATTAAAGCTGGTATCTAAAGGAGGTATATTACTAACATTTTCTTGCTCGCAAGTAGTCGATAATGCTTTGTTTTATAATACGATAACAGCAGCAGCAATTGAAGCTGGGCGGCAAGTGCGTGTCCTACATCGCCTAACACAGCCTGCAGATCATCCCGTTAATATTTTTCATCCCGAAGGCAATTATTTAAAAGGATTAGTTTTGTATGTAGAATAATAATATTATTGCTTGTGTCTGCAAGATTGGCTCTATAGATTTTGATAATCAATTAGATATGTTTTTGCGACGAAGTAAAATTCTCAAACATGTTTATTATGATAAAAAGACAAACCGCACAACTTTGCTTGGGGCTGCTATCCCTAGCATATTTTTGTACTTTTACAGCGTGCAGCACGACACGAATCGTCAAACCACTCCAAGCCAAAGAAATAATGGTGAGTGCAGATTTTGGAGGGCCTCTGATTGGTTTTGGAGGCGGTACGATTCCACTCCCTTTTTCTTCTATTTCAGGAGCTTATGGCATTGATTCTAACCTAACCGTTTTTGGAGGCATACACACTACCGCTGCCTTGTATGGAACAATACAGATGGATTTGGGTGCCATTTATCGGGTGTATCAATCCAAAAAACAATACATTCCTAGTGTTAGTACAGGGCTAAGTACGCATTTATTATTAGATGTTCATCAAGCAAATTTTAGGGCTTATCCTGTGGTAGATGTCAATTTGTATTGGCAATACCTAAAAAGCGGCAATAATTATATCTATCTCAATTGGAGTTCTTGGTTTGATTTCTGGGGTCGTGCCAATGGTGATCCCAATGCCAAGGCTTATCGTCCTTCGTTTGGTTTGGGGCATACTTTTGAGAATGCCAAAATGCGTTACAGCATAGAGGCCAAGTATATGTTACCTGGAGAGCGGAGCGACCGTAGCCCTGTAGAGTATGTGGGAATTAATGGAATGGGCGGTATTGGGGTGTACATAGGCGTGAGCCGCAAGTTTTAGGAAGGGAGTGGAGTTGGATAATTATCCCTTAACCCTTATTCAGTGAATGTTTAAAAAATAGAATATGCGCCAGATAGTAATTTTAGTTTTGTTAGGGCTTATGATTGGCCTACAAAGCTGCCGTTTAGATAATTTTGCTTTTAATCCTACGGCTCTTGATGAGTATTTATTGGAGGATTCTCCCAATAAAGATCCGAGGGTGTTGTTGGATGATGTTTATGATATAGACCCTAGTCTTATAGATATAATGACCTTGCAATCGGGCAGTGAAACGATTTATGCTGTTTATATAGGCGACAAATCTCGTATTGCACAAGATACGGTTATTTTGTATTGTCATGGCAATTCGGGCAATATGGATTCGTATTGGGAGCGTGCCAAGGCACTGGCCAATGCAGGCGGCAAGAATCGTTTTGGGGTGATGATGATGGATTATAGAGGCTATGGCAAATCTACAGGTACGCCCACAGAAGCGGGGCTGTACGAAGATGTGGATGCCTGTATGCAGTGGCTCAAAGGTATGGGCTTGAGCGATGATCGATTGGTCATTTATGGCTTTAGTCTGGGTTCGGCACCGGCTACCGAACTAACCGCCAACCCAAGAAGTATGCAGCCTAGCAAATTGATGACGGAAGCTCCATTTGCCTCCTTTGATTATATGACTCAGACGATTACAAAAGTCAGTATGGCTGGTTCTTTTTATGGTAATTTGGAGATTGATAATGCCGAAGAAATCAAATTGGTGCAAGAGCCTTTCTTGTGGATTCATGGTACTGATGATGACTACGTAACGATTGAGAATGGAGAGCGTGTTGTTGCCAATTATCAAGGAGTACATTTGGTGGAGCGTCGGGTTGCTGGAGGCCAGCATAGTGACGTGCCTTCAGTTATGGGCATAACTACTTATATACAATTAATTGGTGATTTTATTACTGGAGCGATTTAATACGTTTAACGACCATGCAGCAGGCCATTGGCTTTGTGCAACAAGCTACCACAGCTTTTTACACACGCCACTTTACTAAGGCAGTTTATTTGCTTAGGCGAGCATTGCAAGTGCTGCCTAGTGCTTTGCCTTATCCGCAAGCGTTGCGTTGGGCTTTGTTGGACATGCTAGAAATGATAGAAAGCTGGTATCAAGGCTTACCTATGCTAGAGGGCAGTGCTTATTCTCAAGAATTATTACAAGCATTAAAACAAAAATTAGAGCAAGAAGAAGAGGGGCACGAGCAGGAAGACCTACAAGAAAACCTAAGGGCTTTGGACCAATTGTTAGAAGGACTTTGGGTAGGCTTTGATTTTTTTGGTAATAATAATTTATCGGTCGAAATGGAGCCGCCTCTCCTTGCTTTGCAAATAGAGGCCAATGGGCAAATCCAATTGTTCAAATGTCAAGAACATGCCTTGGTCGAGCAATTGATTGCAGAATTTAATGCTTGTTTTGAGGTGCAATTGGAGAGTCCTGTAGCGTATGAACGCGCTCTTAAGCCTTTATTAGAGCAAAAACAATGGACAGAGGCCGAGGCTTTGTTGCAAAAACAATTGGAGCAGTTTCCCCATAACCAACGTTTGGCTTTTGTGAACTTGGGGGAATTGTATTTCGTGCAGGAGCAGTACCAAAAAGCAATGGAGGCTTATATGAAGGCGGTAATGTTGGGAACGCCCAAACATCAAGTAAAAACACAGGTACAAACGGCCTGCAATGCACTCGCTAGAACGGCTACTGATAAAAAAGTGGCTGCTCGATGGAGACAAGTTTTGATTGATTTTTTTTAAAATTTTAATTAAAAATAATAGGATAGATTTAAATCTACAAAGCAGTATTGACTCCTGTTGGTACTGCTTTTTTTATTGGCATACACAATGCACAATGACATTAAAAATCAAAAACTTATAAAATAAAAAATTATAAATTTATTTGTTTAACTTTTTGGTTTATCCTAATTGTTTGGTTAAATTTGTATTATCACAATAATTAAAACTTACTTCATCAACCAACCTTTATTTAAAACATCTATCATGAAAGCTATTTTTACTTTATGTGTTTTGTTTATCGCTTGTTCTATGTTTGCACAAAGTGGTAACAATTGGATGACTAACCTTCCCAACAGTACTAAATTAAGTGATTTGAGTATCCCCGGAACGCATGATTCTGGTGCTTCATCGGATTATATTAGATTTTACAATCCTGCTCAACCATTTGCCAATGCTCAAAATACAACCATAGAAGAGCAGTTGAGTTATGGCGTGCGTTATTTTGATATTCGTGTAGGGGAGATGGGTTCTTGGTGGAACCGCAGTTTTAGCATTGTACACGGTGCTATTGGTTACAGAATTACATTGCCAGAAGTGATTGGTAAGATGAAAGCATTCTTGAATGCCAATCCCGGCGAGGTAATTATTATGTCTCTAAAAATAGACAATGCAAGCGGCGACAAATACGAGCGTATCAGAAACCACTGCCGTGATGCCTTGGTCAACAACCAGTATTATACAGGAAGAACAGGCTCTAAACGTCTAATTAATGATATAAATGGAACAACTCCATCTATTCACCAATTGGGCTGGGCTCGTGGCCAGATTATCATTATGGATAGAGGCGGTTTTGGTCCCAATAAGAACCGAATTGGCATTAATGCAAGTGGCTGGGCCAACAATACTACTAATGATTTGGTAGGCAACTACGTGCGTGTACAAGATAGATATTCTAACCCAACAACTTCTGAAAAACTAAATTACATCAGCAACATGCGTAACATTGCTAGAAACAATCACGGAACTTCTAGCGAGCGTTTGACCGTTAATTTTGCTTCTTGTACCCAACAATCATCACTGGGCGTACCCGTAGCCATAAGTACGGTTGCAGGTAGAATCAATCCTTCGGTAAAGTCGCATTACAACAATACTTCTAACAGAGAGCGTTGCATCTTGGCTGTAGATTATGTAGATAGAAGCTTGGCCGAAGCTATCTGGCGCAACAACTTCAATGGCTCTACTTTTGTGAAGAGTGGCAATGCTACTAACATTTCTAAAGACAAAACTACTCCTATAGCCTCAATTGAAGAGCAAGAAGAGGTTTTGGCTCCAGCCCTAACCACCACCATCGCTCCCAATCCAGCATCAGGGCCATTTTCTTTGATGATTGATAATGTACAAAGAGAGGGCAATGCTCAAATTATAATTTACGACATGCAGGGCAGAACCGTATTGTACAAAGAGCTGTACTTGGAGGCCGGTATGAACAACTTGAGAATAGAAGAAGCTGTATTTGCAAGAGGTTTGTATCTTGTAAATATTGCAACCGAGCACGGCGAGCAACAAACCGTGAAATTGAGTTACCAGTAGGGAAATTTATGGTAACGCTGTAGTGACAAGGCATGTCTGGTGATGTAGTAGTGACAAGGCATGTCTGGTGATGTAGTAGTGACAAGGCATGCCTTGTCACTACTACATCACCAATTGATAAATATCATTATACTGCCGGCCCCAACCATCATAATCCAATCCATAGCCAATTAGAAAACGATCGGGCACTTCAAAACCAACATAATTTAGAGGAATCTCATATTCGAGGGCATCGGGTTTGGTGAGTAGGGTCAAAATGGCAATAGAAGCAGGCTCAAACGCTTCTAATTGAGGCAAAAACTCATGCAACGTTTTGCCTGTATCTACAATATCTTCTACCAGTATAATAGGTCTTCCTTTCAAATCCGCATCCAATCCAATTAGCGTATTCACCTGTCCTGTACTGCTCGTGCCTGCATAGGATTGAAGTTTTACAAAGCTAACCGTACAATCTATATCTATATAATTAAACAAATCACCTGCTACTCTAAATACCCCATTCAATACACTCAAAAAAACAGGTTGCTTATTGGCATATTCTTGATTAATGGCTGTAGCCAATTCCTTTAGTCGTGCTTGAATAGCTTCATTGTGCAAGAAAATTTTGAATTGTTTGTCTTTGCAGGTTGTCATATCAAAAATCATTGGTGTAGAAATTAGCTAATAGCGTACAAAACTAAGAAAGTATTTGAATATTTGGTACACCTTATATTTTCTATAATTGTTCTAATCAGGAACATCTTCTAATTCTTCCAGTTGTAATAGGATTAAATGACTTCCTTTGAGTTCAATCCAATTAGAGGTTTTAAACTCTCTCAATACTCGTGTTACCGTCTCCTTGGTGGTTCCTACCAAATTGGCAAGTGCTTCTCGGCTTATATGTATGTCAAAATGCTTGGAATTACTTAGAGGAGCATACTTATGGTGCAAGCGCAACAAGCCTTCTGCTACTCGTTTGCGAACAGAACTATAAGCCATTTGTAACAACAAGCGATTTTTATGTTTGTTCTGTTGTGCCAACAAATTCATAAAATGTTGTGCCACACTAGGTTCCTCTTTTAGCCAAGTTTCAAAATCTATTTTGGGTATAATATACACCTTAGAAGGGGCAGTAGTGGTGGCATTAATCATATAATTGCCAGTGGTTACTAAAGCCTCCAAGCCCAAAAAATCTCCCGCACCATACAAACCCAAAGTCAACTCCTTGCCAAAATCTGTTTGAACAGAACTCTGTATGCGTCCTTCTTGGATATAATACAAGGCATTGGGGCTGTCCCCCTCTCTAAATATCCATTGTTGCGTATCGTAAGAATGCAAGCTGTGTTGGGCAATAAACAGCGGCAATTGTTCCTGAAAATATTGCTCTGGATTAAAGAAACTCTGTCCTGTGGCATTAGAGGCAGGTGCATGACGCTCCTGTTTATCTAGGCGCAATTCCACGGCCTCCAAGAGTTCAATATCTGTAAACGGCTTGGTGATGTAGTCATCTGCCCCTAAGTTCATTCCCGTTCTAAAATCCTCCTTTTCGGCTTTGGCCGTTAGAAATACAAAGGGAATTTGTTGTGTTTTGGGATTGTTTTGCAAAATCTTGAGCGTGCCATGCCCATCCAATACCGGCATCATGACATCACAAATAATGAGATCAGGCAAATGCTCCAAGGCCATTTTTACACCCATTTTTCCATCTGCTGCCTCTGACACCTCATAACCCGATAATTCCAATAATTCTGCTATGTTTTCTCGAACTTCTAAATTGTCTTCAATGACCAAAATTTTTTTCATAAGGAGGCGAATTGTAAGGACTTATAGATTGGGTAATGAAACAGTTTTGGGAAATTGTACCGTAAAGGTGGTGCCTTGGTTTTCGACACTTTCAAAACTAATACTACCATTGAGCTGCTCCAAGTATTTTTGTACAATATACAAACCCAAGCCCGTTCCCTGAATAGCACTAGCATTATCTGCCCTAAAAAAGCGGGTAAAAAGATGTTTTTGTTGTTCTTTGGGAATACCCATTCCATTATCCTCCACACTAATAATGACTTGTTCGTCTTCTGTTTGGGCATGAATCTGAATGAGTGCATCATCGGGCGAATACTTGATGGCATTGGAGAGCAAATTGAGCAGAATATTTTTGAGAGCCTGCAAGTTGGTGTCCAACATCAATGCGTCAAATTGTTGTTGCAACACAAATTGCTGTTTGGCCTTTGCCATCACCTTTACCTCTTCCAGAACAGATTGCAGCAGTGCATCCAGTTCAAAATTTTGATGTTGTTGTTGTACTTTTCCTTCTTCTAAGAACGACAAAGAGAGAAAATCCTCCAGAATATGCGTCAAGTTCTTAACCGAAGATTTGATTCTATTCACATGCTTGAGGCGTTTGTCTTGTTGGGCGGTAGTGGTGTAGCGTTCAATGAGTGCTGCCGAAGAAAGAATGCTGCTCAAAGGCGTGCGAAATTCGTGCGAAGCCGTGGCAATAAAGCGTGTTTTGAGGTCGCTCAATTCGCGGGATT
Source organism: uncultured Aureispira sp. (assembly GCA_964445645.1). GTDB lineage: Bacteria > Bacteroidota > Bacteroidia > Chitinophagales > Saprospiraceae > Aureispira. The sequence continues at coordinate 10,960 of CAYULH010000128.1, forward strand.
TGTCCAAGGCCGATTGAATTTTGGCTTTTGCTGCCAATAGTTGTTGTTCCATCGCTTGCCGCTCTAGGATTTCCTGTTCCAACTCTTCTTGGTGCTGTTGCAGCCGTTCCATAGCCTCTTGCAAACGCTGTTCTTTGCTGTTTAGGGTTTGGTCCAATTCTGCTTCTGCTTTGGCCAAATAGTCTTTGAGTGCCGGCTGTTCTTGCCGAGGGTGCAGCAGCACCAAAAACAAAGCATCCTTGCTCTGGCCTAGTGCTTGGCAATTGTAACGCAAGGAAAGTGCCGTGCCATTTTGTTGGTAAAACAACCATTCTTGGGCTTGAGGCGTTTTCCAATCTAGCTCCACTCTTGAGGCATTGTTCTCCTGTTGGCAAAGTGTTTTTATAGGTTGACCAAGCAATTGGTGGGCTGGGTAGCCCAATAACTGCTCTAAGGCAGGGTTGATTTGCTCAATGATTCCACTGGGATTTAGGAGCAATGCAGGATCGTTCAAACAGTTCAAAAAAACATCTAAGGAGAGTTTATTAGAAATATTCATGGTATTGTGTTGTTTATCAATAATTACTTATCAGCATTCTTTACAGCCTCCTCAGGCGGCGGCAAGCTACCCGTTTTCTGAGAGGCACTTTTTTTGGAAGTAGCAGTTTGGGGCTTCTTTTTCTTTTTGAATAAGGAAAAAGATTTTTTCTTGTTTTTGGCACCCGACTTTTTTTGGCTACCTGATTTATTACTTGCTTTGCCTGTTTTGTTTTTTGTAGAACTTGCACCATTTTTGGCATTGGCAGCACCTTTCTGAGATACACTGCTCTCTGATGCAGCACTTGTGCTATCGGATGTCGATAGATTACTGCTGTCTATACTCATGCTGTCTATCAATAGGCTATCTAGTCCCAAGCTATCTAGTCCCAAACTATCTACTAGGGTACTGTCCATAATAGGTTCAGGTTCAGGCACTCCCCAGAGCTCATATTTGGTTTTGATACGCAAACTATCCACCCACCTAAATCCTTCTAGGAGCAAGCTTTGGTGATCGACTTGGTGCATGGGATAAACCACCGCTTTGGGCGCACCCTGATACTTTATTCGTTGCAGTTGAGAATTGGCAAACATCAACAACATGTTCTCACAGTCAATATCATTCACAAACATATAGGCTCCCTTATCATCGGTAGCATAATAAACCGTTTCACCATTCTCGGTTACTTGCATCGTCGATAATTTGCCTTCTATAAATTGTGCTACAGCATCCTTGCCCTTGATTTGGTTAAAAAAAGTATCTTCTTTGGTACTGATAACCAAGGAATTATTATACAACAAAACTTGATCGAGCTTTGACTTTTTGAGGCGCATCTTGACCGTATCGGCTGTAAATTGATTTTCATTGACCCATAGTTTGGGGTCGTCATAGAACTCAAAAGTAGAGTCAATACCATCATAAAACAGCGAATCGCAGCGCGCCTGCATATCCGATTTGAACACCCGTACATTGTGAAACGCATATAAGTGGCGTTGTTCGGGAAAAGCCGTATCGGGCAATGAAATAAGCGTATCGGCCCTCAACCACAAACTATCGTTATCAACAAGTGTGGTGAGCATAGGGTCTTTTTGGGCCAATAAAAAACCCGTGCTATCATTGTAATAAGCCCGCCCACAATTGATACGCAAATTGGCAAGCGTATCAGTCCACACCACATTGCCCCGTGCCAAGCCATTTTTTTCTTCGGTATTATAATCCAAACTATCGGCCATAATCACCTGAGCATCTTCCGAAACCACCACATCCCCCCTAAACAACATCGTATTATTAATAGCATCATAATCGGATTGCAGAGCCTCAATGCGTTGATTGCTCGTGCTGTCCTTGCTCTTAAATTCGGGATTCCCAATAAAATAATACTGCTCTGTTTCGCCCTCCATAACAATAGTATCGGCATCTACCGCCTGCTCCTTGTTCTCAAAATGAGCATTACCAATCAAATAATACCGATCAAACTTCCCATCATAAATAATAGTATCGCCCGTAGCAATTTCTTCTTTTCCATTTTCATAATTCTCAAACCGAGCATTCTGGTACAGCTCTGCATAGTTGTTCTTACTATCATAATAACCATCCTCACAATACACCATTTTATCCTCATTATAGACCTTGGTAGGTCCCAAGAAAGTGGCCACTTCGGTTTGGGTATTAAAGGCCAGCGAATCGGCCGTGAGCTTATAGTTGGGGTTGGTAATGCGAACAGAATCCAAGAAATGAGCTTCATTGGTATTGGCATTGTAGCTGCCCCGCTTGCTAATGAGGGTAGAGGAGTCACTCTCAATAAGGGACTGTTCGGGGAAATAGGCCATTTTGGTATTGAGGTCATAATCCAATTTCTCGGTAAACAAGGTCATGCTCGTATCGGTCAGCACCACATTTTGGCGCAAGCGAGCAAACCGCAGCAGCCCATCATAATACAACGTATCCGAAAAAATCCGAATGCTGTCATCTTGGAGCATCTCCACATTGTCAAACGCCTCAATTTGCTTGTTCGGAAAAATAAAACCCAAATCACACCAAAGGTGCATTTCTCGCTGCTGCAAGTGTACATTGCCCATCAACTCCCTAAAAACGCCTTCATCGGTACTGCGTTCCTTGTATTTATCAATATTGATAATATCAATCCTAGAACTGTCCTCTTGCAGTTCGGGATTGGGCGGCGTATCAAAGGTTTGAGCCTTGCCCACCAAGGAACATCCTACTAATAATATCCACAAAAACCATTTCAGGCGCATCATATCTAATATATCTATCAAAGGTCGATTAAGCAGCAACAAAGGTACTATATTTTTTGCTGCTTTTAATACGCCCAATTTGATACCAAAGTTGGAAGGGGGGGGAGGAAGAGGTCAGTATATATCCCGTGCAACCATGCAGCAGACAAAATCCAAGCTTTCCAATGTAGCAAAATCTGTGATTTTGCAGGGTATGAGTGAAGGGGGCATTTTTACCCTGCAAATGGCGAGAATGGAAGTATATACCTTGTTGTCCACTATCCTTTTTTATTCTTCTTCGTCATTCTCCCAAAGTTGAGGATAATCTAATTCATTGTGTTTAATTCCAATGCTTTTTTTGATTTTAGATAGGATGTTTTCTTCTCTTGTACTGATGAAATTTCTGAACTTTTTGTAATTCAGTAAATCTCTTTCAATTAGTGCTTTTTCCATTACGGAATCTTCAACATCTTTGAAATAATCTTTTGGGTGTTTCTTTGATTTGTTTTGATTTTTAGTTTTTGAAAGAATCCAGAAATTTCCTAGCCTGTCAATTTCTGACCAATCATATCCTTTTTCATTGAGGACTGATTTTGGAAAAATATGGTCAAGTTCAGGACTATTTCTTTTGTACTTTACTTTGGTTCCGTATTTTCCTTGAAGCAAGTGTAGGGTAAGCGACCTGTTTCTTTGCAGAAGTTTTGTATCAAACTTGTAGTATGATTCCCAATAGTTCGCCCACCAAATACTATTTTTTAAAGGAAATTGGTAATTTTGCTTATCTGCAAGCGGTTTCAATTCTTCTCGTACAAATTTTCCGATTCGGCTATCTGCATATCGACTAAACGGTCTTGTAAAGCTAAAGATATACAAAGCTTTTCGTAGTTTATCAATTTCGCTATTGGGGACAAGGTTATCGGGAGTGTATGATAAGTAATAAACGATAGGAATTAAGTTTAAATATCCCCCAATCAGTCCACTATTTAATATTTTACACTCATTAGACATAAAATCTACCAGAGCTCTAATAGAATTACAAGTTTTTTCATAATTGCTTTTTACTTTTTCTATGTTTGAGTGTTTTCTGAGTAAGTCAACGTCAAATTTTGAACCCATGTTTGAGACAGCAAAAATAGAGCGAATAACGAAGTCAACGTCTATTCCTAAATCATTACCTTCGTTAATCTCTTTTATGAAATCTGGTAATTCTTCTGCTGATTCTTTCCAGTTTAATTTTAACATACTGAAAATCAAATCGGAGCGGCTTAAGGAAATGCCTTGCCTGTTAATTCTTACAAAAACTTCTAAAATATCAGACTCAGTTTTTCTGTCTTGACTTTCTTTAGGTTTGTTTTCATCAATGACAGATACTTTGAGAATATTTGGATCGTTTGTAATCGCATGAACTAATTTGTTCATGTTTAATTCAATCCTGAGGACTTCTTCGTCATTTAACTCATATTTGGTTTTTAACTCATTTTTGAAAATGAGACGACCTTCAGGTGAGTAGGTAATTATTTTCTTTATAGGAATAAAAAGTGGATTTTTTTCTTCTTCATTTTAGAAAAATGTCTGTAAAAACTAAAGTGCGCTTTCAGCA
>CAYULH010000129.1:0-8719 GCA_964445645.1 uncultured Aureispira sp.
CAATTCATATTTCAGGTGCTGGTGGTGCTGGTGGAGATGATAATAATATGGGTAGTTGGAATCTGTTTGGAAATTTCTTGCATAATCACTCCTCCAAAAGAGTGTCCAATCAGCACCAATGGGGCTTTAGTATTTGGAACATTGGCAGCCATTCTACCAACATAATCATCCAAACTTTCGCAAGGCTCAGGCTGTAGCCACTCGATATAATGCACTTCAGTGGCTGCCCAAAAATGTAGTCGTTTAAAGATGGCTGCATTAAGCCCCAAACCTGCCAAACAACATACTGCTAATTCTTTTTTCATGGGAATGTCTAGTGTCTTGGTATTTTGTTAAATTTGTTACAGGAATTGCCAAAATTATCAAAAACAGACCAAAGAACAACAATAATGGGTGAAATAGTGGCACATGCCAAGTATGATGTAGTGATTATAGGAGCAGGTATTGCAGGAATGACGGCTGCTGCTTTGTTGAGCCGTGCAGGTCTGAGGGTTGCTGTGCTTGAAAAAGAACCCCATGCAGGTGGTTATTTAGCAGGCTTTCGCCGAAAAGATTTCCGATTTGACTCGGCCATACATTGGCTAAATCAGTGTGGCGAGAAGGGCATTGTCACCAAGATATTCCAATTGATAGGAGCGGATCGTCCACGCCCCAAGAACCTGACCAGAATCTACAGAAACAAGGCCACCAAGCAGGACTATGTGCTCACCAATAACCCTGATGCACTCAAGGAACAATTTATCCGTGACTTTCCCCACGAAAAAGCAGGCATTGAACAATTCTTCAAGGCTGCCCAAAAGATTGCCAAAACTTGGGATAGGTATGCCGATAACTTTCGTACGGCTGATACTATGACCCTATTGGACAAATTATCACATGGACTCAAGAAATTAGCCTTTGTCAGACCACTGTTTCGTTATATATGGTATCATGGAGCGGAGGGCGTACCCAAGGGGTTGAATTTGTTTTTTAAAGACCCTGAATTGCAAAGTTACTGGTCATCCGAGCATGATTTGTTGTCTTGTTTGTTCCCTATTGCTTGGGCTTATATTGATGATTATCAGTTGCCACCAGAAGGCGGAAGTCAGGTATTTATTGAGTGGTTGGTGCATGTAGTAGAAGCCTACAACAATCATTTGATTTACAATGCTACTGTTCAACAAATTGTATTGGAAGAAGGTAGTGCTACAGGAGTGGTATTTGAATACAAAGGCCAGTTGCACCAAGTACGTGCCCAAAATATTATTGCTGCCTGTGATGTAGAACGCCTATACGAGCAATTACTGCCAGCAGAAGCCATTCCCCAACACCTCAAAGACAATCTAAAAACAGCAGAATTGTACAGTTCGGCTGTAGCCATTTCCATTGCCCTAGATTGTCCTACTGAAGCCTTGGGATTTGAAGAAGAATTGATAATGATTCGGGCCGAGGGCGTTAGTCGGGCAGCACATGACTCGGGCGACCCACATACCACCGCTATTTCGATTATTCCACCCAGTTTGCGAGACAAATCCTTGGCTCCAGAAGGCAAAGGAACGCTCACGGTGTATTCATCAGCTTATATGGATTATAAGAACAATTGGGGCTGTACCATAGATGAGCAGGGTAAATATATCCGAACAGAGGAATATTATGCTATAAAAGAAGAATTTGCTGCTATTATTCTAGATCGAATAGAAGAGCGTTTGCAGATTGATTTGCGTGCTCATATTCTATTTATGGATGTAGCTTCTCCAATCACACATTGGCGTTACAGTTACAATAGAGGCGGTTCGATTATGGGAGCTCGCCCTGGACGTGCCAATATGGAGGCCAAAATAGCCCATTACCAAACGCCTGTAAAGGGGTTAATTTTGGGGGGACATTGGGCCGATTTGGGCGGTGGAGTGCCCATTGCCGTCAAGTCGGCTGCCAATGCTTCTTTGATTGTGTTGAAGGAGCAAAAACCTGCTGTTTTCAAAACCTTGGCACGTTATGCTGATGGCAAAATTGATCTTCAAGCAGTAGAACAATTGCAAGTGCTAGAACCTTATGCCAATGACTGGAAGCCTCAAGCAACTCCTGCTCAAAAAACACATCAAAAAAAAGCCAAAAACTAAGGTATTGTACTTAAAATAACTTCTAAGCAAGATCTTTAAATAGGATTGTTAATGTTTTTCACAATCTTTTTGAATAAAATAATTACTTTTATGTTGCAATTTGTTTTCTGTCTATCCTGAGCACAATAATGTTTAATAAAGAAAGGAAATAATTTCTACAACAAATTATCATATACCCCATCCCATTACACTGTCCTACTTATAAAATTTAATTTGCCACCCCAACAAAAAATTATAGGAATGGACTATCAATTATTAGCCAGTTTATTGCCTTATTTAGAGGCATTCCAGAAGTCAGAAAATAGTAACTCAGTTATTGATTTTATTACTTGGCTACAAAATACTCCTTCTGTAACACAGCAAACACCTCCCTGTTCTTCTACTGTCATTTCTACAGAAGCCAGAATGGATGTTCAAATCATGCACTTATTGGCTCTATCGGGCAAATACATTCGTTTTTTGTACAAAAAAGGCTTCAAAGATTCTCTTTTGCAAACCACAGAAGATTTTGGTTTTTTGGCAAGTTTGTATCATTTTGGAGACATGCGTAAGAATGAGTTGATTCAGGTCAATACCAGTGAATTTACATCAGGCATGGAAGTTATTCGCCGATTGGAGCGCAATGGATTGATTGAGTCATCATTGGACAAAAACGATCGTCGAGCACGTCGTGTTCAATTGACTAGGGAAGGGCTTCAAGTGTTTTTAGAGTCGCTTCCTATCTTGGACAATATTAGCGAGATAGCCGTAGCCCCCTTGAACGAGTCCGATAAAAGACGTTTGTTAGAATTATTGCACCAGCTCAATAACTTTCACAATCCTATTTTTCATGAAGAAAAAAACAGCAAAATAAAAGACATCATCAATCAACATGTTAACGTGTAATTGTTATTTGATAGGTTTTATGGGGGCGGGAAAATCGTATATAGCCCGTCATTTAGGAGCTGCATTGCAGTGTGATACAGCTGATCTGGATACACTCATAGAGACAGCAGCAGGCCAATCTATTGCCCGTATTTTTGAAGAGCAAGGCGAGGTTTATTTTAGAGAATTGGAACAGAAAACATTGCACCAAACACTAGAAATAGCTCCTAAGGTTATTGCCTTGGGAGGTGGCACTCCTGTTTATCACAATAATATGGATTGGATCAAAGAGCACGGAAAAAGCATCTTTTTAGATCCTCCTATAACGGTGTTGTTGCAACGTTTGGAGCAAGAGCGAGCCCAACGTCCTTTGTTGGCCAATTTGGATGCCAATGAATTTAAAGCAAGTGTGATCAATCGCTTAGAGCAACGTCGTTTGTTCTACGAACAAGCAGATTGCCATATTCGGGCCACCAATCAGGAAAGCATTGTAAAAGCTTGTTTGGATTTTTTGCAGGCTTAATCCAAGATCCAAGCTTTTGGATTGTAATTGTCTTGCAAAAACTGCAGGTGGGTTTGCAGTTCTTCGGGCGTACAATTGAGTTGTACACCTACACGATTTAAGCCATTTTTGATGGTAACATCGGGCAAGTAATTGTCCTTAGCCAATTTATTGGCTAGGCGATAAGCATTTTTTTCCTTTCCAAAAGCACCCAAAACAATAATATAATCCGCTGTGTTTTCACGCTCTTCGGGTTCTACTACAGGCGTTTCTTGTGCTGTAGTATCTTCAACTAAGGCTTCTTCTACAACCGTGGTTTCTTCTGAACTAGTAGTTGGCAATATAGAAGCAGTTGCAATTTTGTTTTGGGGGGTTGGTTCAGTAGTAGTAGAGGTTTCTTGCGCTACAATAGGAGTAGAGTGCTGCGAAAACGTCTTCCAGATATGTGGTGTTATAAAAAATAACAGCAGAGCGGCTGCTACAACAGCTACACGAGTAGGAGTGAGCCAAACGGCTTTCTTGCGTTTGTTTCGGCGTATAGGAGCTGCTTGTGTGCTTGCTTGTTTTAGATATTCCTTACTGCGTAAAATAGGCGTACAGGATATAACAGGCAAGCCATAAGAAGAACGCAAAAAGTTAGTGTCGGCAGGTACAAATTCTAACTTAGAATCTGAATTAAAATAAAGTTTACCAATATTATCAAAATCTACAATCTTGTTATCAAACAATTCTCGCTCAATTTTTCGAGCATAGGCTTCAATGTTAGTTTGGGCTTGTTTGTAACTAATGTGCTGTTTTTGAGAAACATGGTGTACCAATAGACCATCATTGTTTACCAATTTTGGATTGAAAGAAACGGTCTTGCTAGGAGGACATAGTTGTTGTTCTACAAAGTCAATCTCTGCATGGGTTAGGTTTACAATAAAACCCCCAATTGTAGGGAGAATGACACAATCATTCTCATACAATAATTCCTCTATGTAAGATGATAAATCCAAAAAAAGTGTGTTGTTCTAGGTGTTGGTAAAAGCTTATGGTATCTTGATTTCTTTCTTGATAACCTTGTGGTCGTAAGTGTATAGTTCTACAAAATAACTACCTCTTTCTAAGTTTTCCAAATTTACTTCATAAATAGTGTTGACAGGAAGGTCAAAAAGGTGATTATCTTCTACAACAACCTGTTCTTTGGCGGATTTGAGCAGCAGGCGACTCATTTTTCCGCCAAGCATTTCAAAATCAATATAAAGCAGTTTGTTTTCTTTGTTGGTGTGAAAAGACCATTCTTCTTCGGTAAATTCATTTTCAAAGTTAGCCCAATCTATTTCATTAGCAACTGTAGGAGAATTATCTGAAGAAGCACTGGGTGTTTGTGCTCTTAGCAAATGAGATAAAAATAGGACGAGGGTGATACTCATGACTGCCTTCATGCTCTTTTTTTTTAGTGGAATAAGCGTTTCTTTGTGCCTTACTTCGTTGGAAATCGTATCTAATTGATAATAAACTAGATACAAGATGCTTTTTTATCTTACTGATTAGTCTGTACACTGTACAAACTAAGTCAGATCGCTTTGCGAGTATAAAAAAAGTAAAAAATCCACGAAGTATTATTTGTGATAATGTAAACTATTTTGAAGGGGGCAAACGTTAACATTTTAACAAGTAAACAAAAGTCTGATAACACGGTATTATCAAAAATGAATATGTGGGGATGATAGATAATTTTGTTTCTTTTTTATTATTACCTACTATCCAATAATAGGCGATTATCTTATAAAAACCAAATTTGGCCTAAGCTAATTTCTGTTTTCTAGACTAAATAGATGTTTGTACATATAAATTTGACATTTTATCGATAATCTATGACAATTGATTAATAAAACAAGGTTAGTGTTGTATTTGTTTGATTATCAGTGTTTTGTTTTTATGTATTTTTGCCAGCAATTTATGCAATGTACACGATTACGCCAGTGAGGCCCCAATCCATAAAAAATGTGTACTTATGGTAAAAAATACAAAAACTTGCGCTCTACTTCATACCTATATAGAACGCTAAAAACCAGTTATATTGTTTATGAAGAACAAAAAAAAAATCTTGTGGAGCTTGCTGATAATCGTTTATGGTCTTTGTACAATGCCATTGATGGCCCAGTTGAATCCTAGTCGCAAACAAGCAGTAGTTACTTTTATCTTGACCAATCCATTGGAACAAAAGGCTTGGAACAAAAAGACTTTTGAGATAGAGCAAAAAACAACCCAACAACGTTGGCGTGTTACGACCAATGCAGAAGGCAAGGCTGCACTGTTGCTTGCCATAGGACAAGATTATGTTTTGCATTTGGAAGATTGGGAAAACTTTGCAGAAATCAACATCCCCAATGAGCCTTTTAGTCGGCATAGAATTCCTGTGCCTTGTTATGATTTGGCCAACTTGCCCAAGGGAAGCATTACTATACCTGTATACCTGCAATTGGTAGATAGTTTAGCTGCTCCTAATGCTTTGGAGGAGAACTTGTTATTGCGAGATAATTGTGGCAAAGGGCCTTATAAAGCCAAGACCAACAAAAATGGACAAGCAATTCTCAAATTGCCGATCGGCTGTCAGTATATATTGAGCTTGGATGATGCCCCCAATTATTACAAATTTGAATTGCCCAACAAGCCCTATTCTAGTTGGACAGAGACGGTGTTGTTTGAGCGTTTGCCCGGTCGTAAATTATACCCTTCTACTAGTCAGGCTCTTTTCAATTTTATATTTACTGATTTGGAGGGCAATGAAGTGGAGGGCGAAAAATTTTGGATGTTAGATACCAAAAATGGCAAACGTTATGAAGGCACTACCAATGCACTGGGGATTGCTCAAATTTTGGTGCCACTCTCTAGAACCTACACCTTACATGCTACCCACAATAGGCATTTTGCCAATTACACCACCCATCTAGCAGCCGATAAGGACATTTTGGTAGAACACATTTATTATGAGTCTATTTCTTCCAAAACATGGCGAAAAAGGCTAGAGCAGCAGGAAAATGTGGCTCGAACTAGGGATTCTATAGCACGTGTACAAACCCTACTAGCAGCTATTCAGGATTCTATTCAGCAACAAAAATCAGAAGAAGAATGGATTGCTAATATTGTAGCCACTAAGCGTCCTATTCCTATCAAAAGAACCTTGAGAATACGAAAAGCCATTCGTGCCAAGACCCGTTTTGTAGAACAACAGTTGCGCCTGAATCCCAATTATGCCGAAGATAGCAAGCAGCCTATTTTGGCAGTGTTGCAGCGTCATGCTGCCCATTGGAAGGGCAAGGTAGTGGTGACCGATGTAACAGAAAGTATGCGCCCTTATTTGGATCAGGTATTGATTTGGCACCTGCTTCGTTTGCAAAAGGGCGAGCCTGTTTCTTATGTTTTTTTTAATGATGGCGACAAAAAAATGGCCAGTGCTAAAGTGATTGGCCAAACAGGAGGTATTTATACCTGCAAAGGCACTTGGCAGCAAATGGATACCATACTCCACGTGATGCACAAGGCCATGGGCTGTGGGCTGGGAGGTGGCGAGCCACCCGAAAATGATTTGGAGGCGGTTTTGGCAGGCTTGCAGCAGCGTCAAGGGGTGCAAGAGTTGATTTTGATTGCCGATAGCTATAGCCGTGTGAGAGATATGGATTTACTGCACCAAGTGAAGGTGCCTGTACGCATTATTTTGTGTGGGGCAGAGGAGCAAAACAGTTTTTATCCCAGCCTCAAACCTGACATCAATGAGGAGTATTTGACCATTGCCCACCGAACCAAAGGGTCTATTCACACGCTACAGCAAGATATACTAGATTTGAGTGCTACCCAAGAGGGGGAGATTGTGGAGATTGGGGAACATCGTTATTTGCTCAGTAATCGGCAATTTATTAAATTGGAACCTTAATATTTTTATGAATTGAACCTGTCCTTAACCTGTAACTACATGCCTTATTTATCATTTTGTTCTTGTTGGTTGATTGTTGTCACCACTTTGTTTTGTCCTGCAATTTTGCAAGCACAAGATGCTTGGTTGCCCAAAGGTGTAGGCACAGAATTGGGCTTGTCGGTGGGCTTGAGTACACACAACAGCCGAATTGGTGTATTGGCACGTGCTTTTGCTCATTGGGATTATGTACAAATCAATTTGGAGTTGGTGGGTCTGTATCAGGCACCGGCTCTTGGTACAGCCCAATCGGGTATAGAAGGGCAATTGCGTGCAGGGATTTTGGGGGCGTGGGGGCCAAAAAATGTATTTTGGGAGAGTCGATTTTTGAGTGCAGTGGGCAACCAGACCAATCGGCCTTATTCGTTGGGTTATGGTTTTAATTGTTATTGGGACAACCAAAATACCAGCCAGTGTACAGGCACTTTTGCCCTGCAAGTGCGCCAATTTCATCTGATTATGGAGAATGATTTTTTGGCCTTTATGGATCAGGACAAATATAGAACGGGGGCTTTGGGGCTGTATTTTGAGCAGGGGGCTTGGCAAATTGCACTGCAACAGGTTTCTTGGACGGCCGACCCTTATGCCGAGGGAACAAGTACCGTAACCAATCATCCTATTTATAAAGACAAAGCCAAGTATGGTTATCGAGCCATGCCGGAAGTGCCCTACAAAGGACGAAGTGCAGGTATTTTGCGCTTGCGAGCGGTGTATCACTCCAATTGGGCCAATCAGAAGCTAGGTGCTAGTTTGGGCATAGATGCCGAACAAATTAGACATGGTTTGCAAAACAAAACTATTCACGATTCTGTTTTACTTAAAAATCCACATATTCCAATGATTGATAGGTGTGGCAATGCTTTTTTGTTTGAAGAGGGGCAGCAAATTAGAAAAGCTCGTTTTCATGGAGAATTGTTATTAAACCCCCTTATTTTCTATTAAAAAAATATATCTTGCCTAAAAATAAGTAGCTAGGTATTTTAAAAAACACACACAATGACACCAACAACGCTAATGGATCACACTGTTATTGACAGATTTGATGCTAATTCTGTAATCGTAGATTTGGGCGCCAACAAAGGGGAGTTTGCAAGTTTATTCTCCAAAACCTATAGTTTTCAGAAAATGATTTTGGTAGATGAGGCGGACAACTTCCTCAGTCAGAACTTTTCAGCGATTCGGAAAATCCTCAAAGAAGGTCGCGAATTCGGAGTTGGAACCATTTTATCAACCCAGTTCCTGAACCATTTTTGGATTTTGCCAGATCCCCAAAGGCGACATATGATGCTTTTTCAT
>CAYULH010000129.1:8729-15202 GCA_964445645.1 uncultured Aureispira sp.
TTGCGAGTTTATTCTCCAAAACCTATAGTTTTCAGAAAATGATTTTGGTAGAGGCCAATCCCAATTTGATTGCAGATATTGAACAGAATATTGGAGCAACACAAAATGTAGCAGTGCTCAACGCTGTTATTGGCACATCCAATCAAGAAGAGGCTGTTTTTTTTATTAGTGATGCACACGATGCCAGCTCTATCAATGAGGATTTTAGCAAGGGGACGTTTGCCAAGAATAGCTTCAATACCAATGCGATCAAGCAGAGGATGTTGACTTTAGAGTCTTTGATGGAGGAATATGCTATTGACAAAATTGATTTCTTGAAGGTAGATATTGAAGGGGCAGAGTGGGATTTGATAGAGAGTTTTACGCCAGCGCTTTGTGATAAAATCGACCAGATTTCTGTAGAATTTCACGATTTTTATGGGGAACAATTTCGACCAAAATCAGAAAAATGTATCAAAAAACTCAAAGATATGGGCTATCAATTTACTTGCAAAGGAACTGATTTGGAGCAAGGAAGTCCTTATTTTGATTGCTTATTTTATAAGGAATAGGTAAGCTAGACGTTTTTTCCTTCTATCAAGTGATTGGACCAATCTACAACAGCATCTTCTTGGCCTAGCAATTCTCGATAAGCTTTGATGAGATAATAACCTGTTACCAAGGCCGATAATACATCGGCAATAGGAAAAGCCCACCAAATACCCTCTATGCCCCAATAAGGGGGCAAAGTATACAGCAGTGCTATACAAAATACTTGTTTGGTTAGGGTAAGCAGCAGGGCCGGAAGTGCTCTGCCAATAGCTTGATAATAAGTAGAACCAATCAATTGTACCAATATAATAGGAGTGGTAGAAAACATAATGATTAAGGCACTGGGCGTGATTGCGAGGATAGCGGGATCATCTGTAAAAATATAGATAATAGGCACACGTGCTACTAAAATTAACACATAGACAAGTGTAGCAATGATAGTTCCATAAAGCATAGATTTTCGGATGCTCTCCCTAACTCTACTGTAGAGTTTTGCGCCATAGTTATAAGCAGTAATAGGCAAGAATCCTTGTGAAATTCCCATCATAGGGAAAATAGCAAAGACAAACAATCTATTGATAATCCCATAAATAGACACGTAGATCTCACTGCCATAGGCGTACAAACTTGTATTAACTGTTAGTGCCAAAAAACTATAGGTGGCCTGCCGAGCAAAGGAAACAAAACCCAAACTGAACATTTCCCACACAATAGATAAATCTAAGATTAAATTGGCTCGTCTAATTTTAAGATCACTATCGCCCCTAACAAAGAACCAAAAGGTGTAAGAAGCACTCAGAAAATAGGATAAAATAGTGGCCAATGCTGCCCCGTGCATTCCCCATTCCAATCCATAAATAAAAATGGGATCCAGCACTAGGTTAAACAAGGCAGGCAGGAGCATTACATTCATGGCAATTTTGGGAAACCCCTGCGCCCGAATAACATGAATACTCATCATGGCCCAAGCCAAAAAGGGCATCCCCATGAGCATAATTCTAAAATAGGTTTGGGAGGGGGGCATGATGGCTCCTTGTGCCCCAAATAGTTTTAATAATGGTGCTTCAAATACAAAACCTGCTCCAACAAATAAAGTAGCTAGAGACATATTGAGCGTGATTTGATTGCCAAAAACACGTTGTGCCAAGGCTTCATTATCGGCCCCCAATGCCCGAGCAATCATAGATGCTCCCCCAATTCCAATAGCCATGCCCACAGAGGCAATAAGAAAAACCAACGGCAGCACTACCGAAATAGCAGCAATACCCATAGGGCCTACCCAACGCCCTACAAAAATGGTATCTACAATCATGTAAAAGGACATGACCATGAAACCAACAGCAGCAGGAACCCCCTGTTGTACAATAAGCCTACTGATTTTTTCTGTCCCTAGTTCGTTTGATTTCATGTTTGTTTAGAACTTATTTTTAGAAAAACTTCTTACTTAGGGGGCAAGGTAAAGTAAAAATGCACAATAATTGCACAATTGTCTGTCAGACGACAGGCTTAGGCAGAACTATTCATTATCTATCGGCTGTAGTATCATTCACTAAGTTCTCAAACAAATAGTGATTTTTGTTTGTTTAAGAATATCGAATGAGGGACTTTAATGAAACAATAACAAAAGGGAAAAATGAATTATTGGAATTGGAGCATACTTGTAAGCCTTGTACTTTGGAGTCTAAATGGTTCAGCACAAGGTTTAAAGTTTGAAAAAAACGACTGGGAAACTGTAAAGGCAAAAGCAAAAGCAGAGAACAAACCTATTTTTGTAGATACTTATGCTAGTTGGTGTGAACCGTGTAAATGGATGGATAAACATGTATTTTCGAAGGCCGAAGTGGCCAAGTTTTTTGATAGTCATTACATCAGTTACAAATTGGATATAGAAAAAGGAGAAGGCGTAGCATTTGCAGCACAGTATCGTGTCAATAGTTATCCTACGTTGTTGTATTTTGATGCAGAAGGCGAATTGGTGCATCGTCTTATAGGTGCTTTTGAAACCAAAGAATTGATTCAAAAAAGCAAAGATGCCTTGGAGCCTGACAACCAAATTTACACCCTTCAAAAGCGTTTTGAAGGTGGCGAGCGTACTCCAGCCTTCCTAAAACAATATACAGAGGCATTGCGTGGAGCCAATGAACGTTATCAAACCGTGGCAGATGTTTTTGTACAAACGGTAGGCTTGCCAGCACTCACAGAATCGAGCAATTTTGAGTTTTTGGAGGCTTATATCAATAATAATTATCGCCATCGCGCTTATTTGTATGTTGCCAGCAATCGAGCAACATTTGAGGAAGCACTAACCGCCAAACGCGTGAATAATTACCTATCAGGAGCACTCAATGTACGTTGTTATAAATTGGTGGAAAATGCCGCCTCAAAATCGACCATCAAAAGTTTTTTGCAAGATGTAAAACGTTTGATGCCAGAGCGTTTTGATTATTTCAAAGCTAGAATTGATTTTTATTACAATAGTAATGCAAAAAAGGATTATCGACTAGCTTTGCGCTATCAAAAACACTGCGAGGATGCCAAAAGCTTAAATGCCTTGGCGCGTTATATGCTGGATGTACACAGTGGCAATAAAACACAACTAAACAGTGCTTTGGAGTGGGCTAATAGGGCTATTTTACTAGAAGAAACCGTTTATACATTAGAAACCAAGGCTATGATTTTGATGAAATTGGGACGCAAAAAGGAAGCTTGGGAAGTAGCAAAGCGACAAGTGGAGTTGAGCAAAAATATAAATGAGTATGTAGAGGAGAGTCAGCAGCTATTGGATAATATAGAACAAAAAGAATAACCATTTGGTTAAACTTTGAGTACAAAACAAGGAATTGTCTAAGAGTTTTTCTATTTTAGGAGAGACTCTTTTTTTATAAGACATTCAGTATAAGCTCAAAAAAGCTGTTGATGGATTATACAAATAGAACTTTTATTTTTAGTGTTCAAATAAAAAATAATAGATAAATTTTGTTAAAAATTGATGGTATTATGGAAAGCAGCATTCAATTGCTAACAGATAAATTGCAGCAGTTTTGCAAAGCATTGGAACAAGAGTTTTTGCAAATTTCGGGGCAGCGAAAAGAGGCACTCCAAGAACTTAGTGATTACCTATTACAAAAACTATCTGCACAAGAAACGCCTCAAGTAATTGTTATTTGTACACACAACTCCAGAAGAAGCCATATAGGACAATTGTGGCTGGCTATAGGAGCCGATTATTTTGAACTACCTACTATACAGACCTATTCAGGAGGCACAGAAGCTACGGCTTTTGATTTTAGAGTAGTAAAAGCTTTTAGACGGGTTGGGGTGCGTATTGCAACCACCGATTTGACGGCGAGCAATCCTGTTTATCAAGTAAGTTGGAACAATCAAATGAAACCCTACAAGGCTTTTTCCAAGGCTTATCAATCAGCACCCAATCCTACCAAGGATTTTGCGGCTGTGATGGTGTGTACAGAAGCCGATGCAGGCTGCCCCGTAGTATCGGGCTGTGATTTTAGATTGGCCTTACCTTATGCCGATCCCAAAATGTTTGATGATACCGACCGTGAGGAAGATGCGTACAATGAAAGGGTACACCAAATAGGTAGAGAAATTTTATTTGTGTTGCATCAGGTCAAATTAGGACTGGCGTAAATCTAGAAACAGGAATAGTTGGAGATGGAATTGGAAAAACTTATTGATTTTCCAATTCTTCCAATTCAAGGGAAGCCAGTTCCCATTTTTCCATGGTTTCCTCTAGTTTCTTTTTATTGGTTTCGTATTTTAATACCACCTCATCATAGGCAGGAGTGCCCATGATAGACATATCCGCCATGCGTTCTTCTAGCTTCTTGTTGTCCTCCTCCAAACGATTGATTTTGCGTTCGGCATTCTGAACATCTTTAGTCACTTGTTTGAGGCGTTGGTGATAAGCCTTGCCCTCTAGTTTGGGTTTTGGGGCCTTGGCAATAGTTTCGGTGGCTGCTTCTCCTTTTCCAGCTTTGCCCAAGCTCACTTCTCTAAACGTATCCAGTGCTCGTTTCTTCAAGAAATACTTCACATCCCCCAAGTAAAGCTTGAGTTGCTTATTGTTGAACTCAATGACTTTATCCGTCAAGCCCTCCAAGAAATCACGATCGTGCGAAACCACAATTAAGGTGCCATCATAACGCATAATGGCATCTTTCAACACCTCCTTGGAGCGAATATCGAGGTGGTTGGTAGGCTCATCCAAAACCAATAAATTGATGGGGCGCAACAACATACAAGCCAATGCCAAGCGAGCGCGTTCGCCTCCCGACAAAACAGAAACTTTTTTGTCTACATCCTCACCCGAAAACAGGAAGGAACCCAGAATGCCACGCAATTTGGTTCGCATATCATAAGGCGAAACTCTGTCGATAGTTTCCAGTACAGTGAGCTTGGGATCGAGTGTTTCGGCTTGGTTTTGAGCATAATAGCCAACTTCTACATTATAACCCAATTCTGCTTTGCCCTGTGCCGAGATATGCCCCAATATGATTTTGGAAAGGGTAGATTTGCCTTCTCCATTTTTTCCAACAAAAGCAATACGTTCCCCTCTAATAACCTCCAAGTTTACTTGGTCTAGAATATTGCGTTCTCCATAGGTTTTGGTTACATTTTCTACTTTTACCACCACCTCGCCTGCACGTGGAGCTGGTGGAAATACCAAGCGCATTTTGCCACTATTGACGGTATCCAGCTCAATTTTATCCATTCTATTCAATTCCTTGATAAGAGATTGAGCCATTTTGGCTTTATTAGCTTTGGCACGAAAACGGTCAATGAGTTGTTCTTTGCGAGCAATTTCTTTTTGCTGATTTTCAAAAGCATTTTGCTGTAGAATTCGACGCTCTTGTTGCAGGATGACATACTTAGAATAATTGGCTTTGTAATCGTATACTTTGCCCAATTCCAATTCAATGGTGCGTTTGGTTACATTGTCTAAGAAGGTTTTGTCGTGCGAAATGACAACAACCGAACCCTCATACGTTTCCAAAAACTGTTCTAGCCAAATAATAGATTCTATATCCAAGTGATTGGTAGGCTCATCCAGTAGCAAATAATCGGGGCGTTGAAGCAACATTTTAGTCAATTCAATACGCATTTGCCAACCACCACTAAATTCATCGGTGAGTCGATCAAAATCAGTCGGCACAAAACCCAAACCCATCAATATTTTTTCGGCATCTACCTGAATACTCTGTCCACCTAGCACCCGATGGCGTTCGTTCAATTCATCCAGCTCATTAAAAAGATTTAAGTACGACTCACTTTCGTAATCGGTACGTGTTTCGATTTGTTGGTTGATGTCTTCAATCCTAGCTTCCAAATCTTGCACCTCCGAAAGAACACTCAAGGTTTCTTGCAGCACCGTTTTGCCTTTGGGCAAGCTCATATCTTGATGCAAAAAGCCAATACTACTTCCTTTGGGACGAACAACATTGCCCTCATGGGGAGAGGTGGTTCCAGCAATAATTTTGAGCAAAGTAGACTTGCCTGCCCCATTCAAACCCACCAATCCAATTCGGTCACTATCATGAATAGAGAGAGAAATATGATCTAAAATTACACGATCACCATATTTGACAAATACATTGTTAATCCCAAGCATAAACGAATTCTAGCATGTAAGGCTTCTCTACAATAGAGAGGCTGGTTGAAATAATACTGCAAAGATAGCAAAATTTGCTGGTTTTAGCTTAGAAGCGGTGTAGGGCTTTTATAACTAAAAAGGGCGGCTTGGTTTTAGAATAATTATACAAGCAATAGACATTATTGCGAATGGAGTTGTAAAGAGACAAAAAGAAAGACTCGCAAAGCGATCGGACTTAGTTTGTACAGTGTACAGAAGAATCAGCCTTGAGGGAACCCCGAAGGGCAGGGCTGTTAAGTTCTAATTATTGATGATGCAAATTGTAAACCCC
>CAYULH010000130.1:0-6913 GCA_964445645.1 uncultured Aureispira sp.
TGAAAGGACGTTATAAAAAAAGGAAGGAAACATTCCTTCCGAAAAAAAACTACAGTTGCTCCAATTTTTTGAGCACCTCTTCTGCTTCTCCACTCTTTTTTACAGAAGCCTCTCTATCTATATGAGAAAGACGATACGACTCTTCCATCAACTTCTTGTATTCTTCTTCTAACTTTTCTTTCTCTGACTTTTTCTTAAAAAATCCAAACATGATTATTATAGTTTAATAGTTGTTGTAATGATTGTTATGGTGTTTCGAGTTCTAATATAATGATAAACATACGATCCAGCACTTAGTTCATCTTATTTATTGCTGTACAGGTTCCAAACCTTCTTTATAACGCTCAATAGCCCGCAATCTGGCTGATTTGTGTTCTACTATAGGATCGGGATAACTAGCCTTGTCCAAATCCTTGATCCAACGCTTAACATAGTGGCGTTCTTTATCAAATTTATCCAATTGTGTGATTGGATTAAAAACTCTAAAATAAGGGGAAGCATCACAGCCCGTTCCGGCCGCCCATTGCCAATTGCCATTGTTAGAAGACAATTCATAATCCAATAATTTTTGGGCAAAATAAGCCTCGCCCCAACGCCAATCAATGAGTAAATGCTTGCACAAAAAACTAGCGGTGACCATACGCACCCGATTGTGCATATAGCCTGTTTCGTTGAGTTGACGCATCCCTGCATCCACCATAGGATAACCCGTTTTGCCCTGACACCACCGCTCAAATTCCTCCTTGTTGTTGCGCCACTGAATGCCATCGTATTTGGCTCGAAAGTTATGCTTCACCACCTTCGGAAAGTTGTACAAAATTTGCATAAAAAACTCTCGCCAAATCAATTCGCTCAAGAAAGTAGCATTGGCCTCCACATCCAGTTGTGCAATAATCTGACGTGGGCTAACTGTCCCAAAACGCAAATGAGGACTCAAGTAGCTGGTGCCGTCCTGTGCGGGCAAATTCCTAGTCTCGGCATAATTCTGCAAACCCTCCAAATTGAAGGGCTGTACCTTGATACTTGAGGGCTCAAAACCAATATCCTCCAAGCTCAAAAAGGGAGCTTCGCCCTTCCAAAACTGCCCAAAATCAGGCAAGCCTGTTGGCGCATAAGCAGCAGGGTCAAATTGCTTGAGCCAAACTTTTTTATAAGGCGTATAAACCGTATAGGGCGTTCCATCTTTCTTAACCACTTCACGCTCTTCAAAAATCACTTGATCCTTTACTCTGGTTAATGGAATTCCCCTTGCCTCCAACACATCCATTACCTCCTTGTCTCTGGTTCTGGCATAAGGCTCATAATCTTTGTTGGTGTATACGGCTGTTATGGAATAGTCCTGCACCAATTGTTCCCAAACCTCCTTAGGCTTTCCTTTTCGGAATACCATACAACTCCCTTGCCCCTTCAATTGTTCATTCATGGTCTGCAAATTCTCATGAATAAAATTAAGACGAGCATCATCTACAGGCAATTCATCCAATATCTCCGTGTCATAAATAAACAAAGGCAATACAGGCTTCCCTTCTTGCAAGGCTGCTTCCAAACCTTTGTTATCCTCCCAACGCAAATCACGCCTAAACCAAAATACCACCACTTCCATAATTGTTCTTTAGAAATAAAAAATAAGGCTTCTTATATAATAACGGGTAGGCTGGGTTTTGGTTTGATGGTGAGTAAAATTTCCATTCATGCGGTGCTACCAAAGAATTGTGCTACAAAATTATTTTAAAATTGTATCTTACTACTATACACCATTACAAAACATCCTATAAATGACAACCGCAGAAATATTGGAACAATTGGAAGCCTTTGGAGAGGAGCGTACCAAGCAAACCCTAACCAAACATGGCGCACGTGAACCCTTCTTTGGCGTAAAAGTAGCCGACCTCAAAAAAATTCTAAAAAAGACCAAAAAGAATCACGAACTCTCCTTGGAGTTGTACCAAACAGGCAACAGTGATGCCATGTATTTGGCTGGCCTGATGGCCGATGAAAAGCAAATTAGCAAAGCACAATTGCAAGCGTGGGTAGAAGGGGCTTATTGGTATTATTTGAGCGAATATACCGTGCCTTGGATTGCTGCCGAAACGCCTTTTGGTTATGAATTGGGATTAGAATGGATTGATTCTGACCAAGAAACCATTGCCTCCGCTGGTTGGTCTACCCTGAGCAATGTGGTGAGCTTGCAAGCAGACCAAGATTTGAACCTAAATCAACTTCGTGAGCTGTTGCAACAAGTACCCAAAAAAATACAAGCTGCCCCCAATAGAGTCAAGTACACCATGAATGGCTTTGTTATTGCAGTAGGGAGTTATGTCGCCCCTCTACATGCACTGGCCCAAGAGATTGCACAACAACTCGGCAAGGTAGAAGTGGATATGAACGGCACAGCCTGTAAGGTTCCTTTGGCTACCACAGCTATCCAAAAAGTAGTAGACAAAGATAGACTGGGCAAAAAACGCAAAAAAGCACGTTGTTAATTTTTATTCTAATAATAATGCCTACTTTCCTATTCCTCTTCTTCTGTTTTTTAATTCCTAGTTGGTGCCATGCCCAAGCTGGAGAATGCTTGGTGGGGGATTGCAAAGAAGGCTATGGGCATTTTCGCTGGCATTCGGGCGAGGAATATTTGGGCAATTTTCAAGAGGGCTTACGCAATGGCTATGGTGTTTTTTATTGGAAAGATAGCCGAAAGTTTGTAGGCACTTGGCAGCAGGGCAAAATGGATGGCGAGGGTTTGCTCTTTCATCCCAATGGCCACCTGCAACGGGGTATATGGAAAGCCAATACCTTTGTAAAATTGTTGCGGCCACCTTACCAACTCTCTGCCCAAAACCTAGCCCACGGCAAACGACAACTGCAACAAATCTTGCAGGATCGTCCTGCTATGCAGCGCTTGGTACAAGCTGATGACCCCATTGCACAATGGGTGGTATTGCAATTGGCAGGAGTCCGCATCAAAACCCCTATTCATTGGCAAGCACAAGCCGACAGAAGCTTTCCGATTCCTGCTGGTGTCAATGCCGTACACGCTTATCCCACTTCCAAAACAGAAGCAAGAGTTTGGGTAGCCCCCAATATTAGTGCCGAGCAACAATGGGCTGGCTTGATTTATGAATTGCACAATATCCAGAATGGCCCTGCTTTTCAAAAAATCGAAGAAGATGCCGCTTATTTTCGTTGTAACAAAGAAGAATACATTATGCGCTATGCTCGGCTAGAATACCAAGCAGCGCAGGCAACCGCTCAATTTTATAAAGAGCTTTGGAAACCCTTTTGCCAAAGCCAAGGCCATACTACAGTAGCTCAATACTGGTTTTATTACCTCCCTCCTACCTTTGAGGAATGGGCGGCAAGTTTTACCGACAAACAAGGCTACCCTTGGCATCCTTATGAGGGCTATTACCAAAAAATATTACAAACAAGATTGGAGCGTTACTAACTAACTATTTCTATTATTATTTATTTTAATCCTTATGAAAACAAACATTCTTATTGTAATAATAAGCCTATTGTGCTACACGATAACTCAAGCACAAATTACCAATACCTACAGCCTAGAAAATGTACGTTTTAAAGCTACTCCGGGGAGTGAATTTTTGACCATTGTATTAGAGGGCAAGGGCAAATACGAGCGCATGGATTACCCTAGAACTCGGATTTTTATCAACAATGCTTTGATAGTAGATACGGGTAGAGGCTATGGGGTTATTATGGACGAAAAACACGAGATGCTCACTACCCTCAAAGAAGCCCCCACAACCTTTGAGTGTTTTGTTATTATTACCAATATGAAAAACCACAATGGCGATGTGTTTTCCTTTGAAAGCAGACCGCCAGAAAAAGAAAAAAAGGAATAAGTCTTTTTGTTAGACAAAAAAAAGAGCAGCAAGAAACTACCTTTCCTGCTGCTCTCGACTTTTAGTGATTCATTGCTATCTAAAGGGATAGCACCTTTCATTCTTTAGTATTATTGCTTGTAAATCTGCTTTACAGTTGTTCCCGTCTTGAGCAAATACATCCCCTCTTGTAAATTGCTCAAATCAATAATTACTTGTCGCTCATTTTGGCTCTGAATCTGTACTGCTACTGCTTGTCCCAAAGCATTAAACAGTTCCACCTGTTGTCCATATTCTGATGGCAAACCATCTATGGTAAGCGCATCACGTGTAGGATTAGGATATACCCTAACATTATTAGTAGCAGGCATTTCTACTTCTACTGCTTTAATATCAGAATAGGTATATTTTCCATCAAAATCCGTTTGTTTTAATCTATAATAAGAAACCCCAAAATTGGGCACTTCATCTACTACTACATAACTAGTAGGCACATTGCTATTGCCTGCACCTGCTACAGTAGTCAGGATTTCCCAATTGACCCCATCTACAGAATGCTCAATGGTAAAGTGACTGTTGTTGATTTCTGCTGCTGTTTCCCACGATAACAATACTTCGTCTTTGCTCACAACAACTGCATCAAAATACACCAATTCAACTGGCAAGGGCATTACTTCTGCAATACCGATATTATCTACAATTAAACCACAAGTAGTAGGACTTGTTCCATCCCACTCAATCCTGTGGCTGGTAGAAGTAGCCGTAAAAACAAAGGTCTCGTCACTAAAACTAAATCCACCTCCATTGCGACTCACACTTGCATTGAGAGCACCATTGTCAATAACTACAGACATAGATTGTAATTGAGGGCCACAAGTGGTTCTTCTGGAACAACGAAACGACAATGCATAATCTTGGCCTACTACAAATCCTGAAACAGTTTGGCACAAGCCAGCCGATGCATCTACTTCTGCTACAATATTATTGCGATCCGTTCCACCATAGGTAGTTTCACGGTGAACAGCCTCTGGGTTGCACCCCCAGCCCGTTCTTCTGGAATCAAAAGTTCCGTTGGTAATTGTTTGTGCTACGAGGCTCCAGCAGCATCCTAATATAATTGCAAATGTAAATATCTTTTTCATAAATTTGGGGAATTTAATAAAAGCATTTTAGTTGATAAATAATTGATTATTAGAAGTTCTGTTAGCAAAGATAAGCAACTTTAACCAAAAGCACTAACTTTTTGGTTAAATAATTAAGTAAAAATTAAACACAGAATTTTATACTTTAATTTGTTGTTTTCAATATGTTCTAATGTAAAATTAGTACCTATTTTATTGTTTGCGTTAAAACTACTTACATCAAAAAACTTCTTTTTGACGGAGAAAATTCAAATTAAAATACTAAAAAAAATATACATTTATAATAAAAATGAACTTAACAAGAATAAGCAGCCAGATTTCGAACACTAGCCTATACAAAAAAAACTACTTGCCATATACACAGCAAGTAGTTTCTAACAATGATATTTCTTAAAATTAAGTCCTTTCTACTTTTCGTCCTCTGCTTCCTCTGTTTCTTCCTGTCCATCAATCAAGCCCAGACGCTTGGCTCTAGTTTCCCAATTTTGGCGTGCCAATATTTGCAAATCAGCTACATTATCACTCTCATCCATAATCTCCAAGCCCAACAAGGTCTCAATAATATCCTCTACCGTCACTACACCACTCACAACCCCATAATTATCAACCACCACCGCCATGTAATTGCGGCTCTCTATCAATTTTTCAAAGAGCGTAGGAATCGGCATATCACGCTCCACAATCATCACCTTGCGCTTAATATCGGCCAGCAGCTTCGTGTGATTATCATTGGCCATTTCTTTGTACACATCATCCTTCAACACCAAGCCCGTAATGTTTTGCACCTCGCCTTTATACACGGGAATTCTGGAAAAACGCAAGGTAGGATTGGCCGTAAAGAAAGCTTCTACTGTGGTCGTTTCCTCCTCCAATTTCATCACTGTTCTTGGAGTCATCACATCCTGCGCCAACACATTCTGAAAATTGAGCAAATTCTTAATCAACGTTCCCTCGCTCTTCTGAAACACCCCTTCCTTCTCGGCCATGTCCGCCATTACCGAAAAATGCTCTCTGCTCAAGGCACTGCCGTGGTGGCCTTTGCCGCCCACGAGTTTGGTGGTCAATTGCAACAACCAAATCATACCCGTATACTTCAATGGAAAAATCAACACATTCAGTACCCGAGTAGCAAAACCAGCCAACTCTCTCCAATACGTCGCCCCAATCGTCTTGGGTATAATCTCCGAAGCCACCAAAATCAGCACTGTCATAATAGCCGACACAATCCCCACCATCAAATCCTCGGTCATTGCCCCTCCTGAGGAGGAAGGCCCATACAACTCCACATAAGCCACCTTGGCCTGCACCCCCACCAAAATAGCTCCCACGGTGTGGGCAATGGTATTGAGCGTCAGAATGGCAATCAACGGCCGATCCACATCCTGTTTGAGTGTCTCCAATTCATCGGCCCAGCTCTTCCCCTCTTGTTTTTTGACATTGATAAACGTGGCCGTTACCGACAACAACACCGCCTCCAAAATCGAGCACAAAAAAGAAAAGAAAATAGAAATAAAAGCATAAAATATTAATAATCCCATTAGTTTGTTTATTTCGGCAACCCTAGTTAGAGTCTTCTTTTTTTAATTAAAATATAAATAATCAGCCTAAATACACTAGGCCATTTCCTCTTTCCTAACCCCAATCAAGAGCAGTTAGTTTCAAGCCTACTTCTTGAAAATCGTATCTAATTGATAAGCAGACCAACAAAGAAAAAAAACAAACATGCTATATATTGATTATCAATTAGATACAAGATGTTTTTTTAGCTTTTTTTTTCAAAAAAGTAAAAAACTCAAGACGTATTACTTTAATATCCTACAAATGTAAAAAAGCGAAAGGTTTTTCCGAACTATACTCGAACTGAATTTGCAATTCAAACACAACTTGCATCAAAAGCCCCCACAAAAAAACACCCCAACAACTAAACAG
>CAYULH010000130.1:7013-14402 GCA_964445645.1 uncultured Aureispira sp.
AGTCCTGAAAGGACGTTATAAGATAAGGAAGGAAGCATTCCTTCCGAAGCCCACCGCCCAACAACGCAAAGAGTCCTGAAAGGACGTTATAAGATAAGGAAGGAAGCATTCCTTCCGAAGCCCACCCAACAACACAAAGAGTCCTGAAAGAACGTTATAAGATAAGGAAGGAAGCATTCCTTCCGAAGAAAAAAACACCAGCCCAATCAAGGGCGAATGCAATTCGCCCCACCCAACAGCGAAAAAAGAACAAAATCAATCCCAAAAAACACCCACCATACAACAAAAAACCATAACTTTAGCCTATACACCACACAACCAAAACAACATGAAACAACTACTCTCCACCATACTCCTATGCCTAAGCATAGCCCCTTGGCTACAAAGCCAAACCGCCCTAGAAATCGTCCAAAAAATGGACGACAATGCCTTTGGCGGCCGCATCACCGCCCATATAAAAATGACCATCATTCGCCCCAAGTGGACGCGCAGCATGGAACTCAAAAGCTGGGCAGATGGTCCCGATTACTCCCTCATCCTCATCACAGCCCCAGCACGCGAGAAAGGCATTGCCTACCTCAAGCGCGAGCGAGAGATGTGGAATTTTCAGCCCTCCATAGACCGCACCATCAAGATGCCCCCTTCTATGATGATGCAATCGTGGATGGGCTCGGATTTTAAGAACGACGACTTGGTGCGCCAATCCTCCATA
The DNA here is from genome assembly GCA_964445645.1 of uncultured Aureispira sp. GTDB lineage: Bacteria > Bacteroidota > Bacteroidia > Chitinophagales > Saprospiraceae > Aureispira. The sequence goes on from CAYULH010000130.1 coordinate 7,726, forward strand.
ATAGACGATTACAGCCACCAATTGCTAGGCAAAGAAACCATAGACGGCCAACTCTGCTACAAAATTGCCCTCACCCCCAAGGAAGATGCCCCCGTGGTATGGGGCAAGGTCATACTGTGGGTAGACACCAAAAACTACCTCAATCTCAAGACCGAGCATTATGACGAAGACGAGGACTTGGTAGATACCAGCTATGGCAAGGATATAAAAAAACTAGGCGGCCGATTGCTCCCCACCAAAATGGTACTCGTACCAGCCGACCAAGACGGCCACCGAACAGAAATGGAATACCTGAACTTGGAATTTGACAGCCAATTCCCCGAACGATTTTTCTCCACCCAAAACATGAAACGTGTGCGGTAGGGCGTAGGGGCGAATAGCATTCGCCCGCTACCCCATGAGCACACCCAACACACACACAATGATCCTAAAAATAGCTTGGCGCAACATATGGCGCAACAGACGCAGAACAATCATCACAGCCGCCTCCATCTTTTTTGCAGTGCTGTTTGCCGTAGCCACCGAATCCATCAACAGAGGCGTTTTTGACAAAATGATAAACGACTCCGTGCGCTTCTACAAAGGCTACGGGCAAGTCATCCAAAAAGGCTACTGGGAGGAACGCTCCTTAGATTTGGCCTTTGAATGGACAGCCGAATTGGAACAGCAAATCGTAGCCACCCAAGGCGTACAAGCCGCCGTTCCTCGGCTAGAATCCTTTGCCTTGGCCTCCCACCAAAAAATAACCAAGAGTGCCTTGGTTGTAGGCATTGATCCTGCCAAAGAAAACCAACTAACAGGCTTATCCAAGCGCGTAGTAGCCGGCAGCTACTTAGAGCCCAAGGACGAAGCCCTACTCTTGGGCGAAGGCTTGGCCAAAAAACTCAAACTCGGGCTAGGCGACACCTTGGTATTGATTAGCCAAGGCTATAGAGGCGTGAATGCCGCCGGCAAATACCCCATCAAGGGGATTGTGTCCTTTGGCTCGCCCGAACTGAGTGCCAGCATTGTGTATTTGCCCCTTCAAGCCGCCCAATGGTTTTATGGCGCAGAGCAAATGGTCACAGCCACTGTCCTAGACATTCCCAACAAAAAAGCCGCCATCACAGCCATCCAAAGCCTGCAAAACAGCTTAGACACCAGCACCTATGAGGTGCTCGATTGGGCCACCATGATGCCCGAACTCATAGAAATGAAAAGCCTCAAAGAAAGCAGTGGTTCCATTACCCTACTCATTCTGTATTTGATTGTTTCCTTTGGCATCTTTGGGGTCATTTTGATGATGACCAAAGAACGCCAACATGAGTTTGGAGTTTTATTGTCTATAGGCATGAAACGCCATCAATTGGCCTTGATTACGTGGCTCGAAACCCTGTTTTTGGGCGTATTGGGCGTGCTAATAGGTATTGGAGTGTCTTATGGTTTGATGTATTATTTGTCGGTCAATCCTATTGTGGTAACGGGTGATATGGCGGCCACCTATGCCAAATTTGGCATTGAGCCACTCCTACCAGCCTCTGTAGATGCCGATTTATTTTACAAACAAGCCCTAATTGTAGGTGTTATTACCACCTTGATGGCCTTGTACCCCTGCCTTTCCATTTGGCGTATGCAGCCTGTGGATGCCATGCGTACGTAGGGACGTATAGCATACGTCCGCACGTATAGCACACGTCCCCACGTATAGCATACATCCGCACGCACAACATACGTCCAAAAGCACAAAAACAATCAACAAAAACATTATTATTTATTATGATAATCAAAATAGCTTGGCGCAATATCTGGCGCAACAAACTTAGAAGCTTTACCGTGATGGGAGCCGTGCTCGTAGGTGTTTGGGCCTTGATCTTTTTGCTCTCCTTTACAGCAGGTTTTATTCAGGCTTATGTGAACAGTGCTATTGAGAACGAGTTGTCTCATTTGCAACTGCACCACCCCTATTTTAAGGAAGATCAAGACGTGGCTTTTACCCTGCCCAAATTGCCTGCCCTACAAACAACCTTGGCGCAAAACGAGGCCATCAAAGCCTTTGCCACCCGCTCCCTCAACAATGGGATGTTGGCCACAGCCCGAGGCTCCAGAGGCATTCAAATTAGGGGCATTACCCCCCAACAAGAAGCCCAAGTCACCCAATTGGACAAAAAAATAGTGGCAGGCCAATATTTTGGCCAACGCAAAAAGTCCAATCCCATTATTATAAGCCAACGCCTAGCCGACAAATTGCACTTAAAACTCAAATCCAAAGTCATTTTGACCTTTCAGCAGGCCAATGGAGAATTGACCAGTGCTGCCTTCAAAATCATTGGTTTGTATGAGACAGGCAATGCTATTTTTGAGGAACAGATGGTATTTGTGGAGCAGCAAGACCTGAGCCGTTTGGTAGGGGCCAGTAACCAAGCACACGAAATTGCACTACAACTTCACGACATTCAAACACTAGATAAGGTTCAGGCTCAATTGGCTAGTCAATTTCCCAATACCTTGGTCGAAAATTATAAGGAAATTTCGCCCGATGTCAATTTGTATGAATCACAAATGTCAGTTTCTACCTACATGATTGTTTTTATTGTAATGCTGGCTCTGATTTTTGGCATTATCAACACCATGCTCATGGCCGTTTTGGAACGCACCCGAGAGTTGGGGATGTTGATGGCTGTGGGCATGAAACGACATCAGGTTTTCTTGATGATTGTGGTAGAAACCCTGTTGCTGGCCTTGGTTGCTGCTCCTATTGGGATGCTGCTGGGTTATTTGATGGTGGCTTATTATGGTAATGTGGGGCTGGATTTGAGTGCTTATGCTGCTGGCATGGATAAGTTTGGCCTAACCGATCGGGTTTATTTGGTCTTAGATACCGCTTATTTTTATATTGTAACGATTGCTGTGGCTATTACCGCTATTTTGGCAGCTTTGTACCCTGCCCGAAAGGCCACGAGATTGCAGCCTGTGGAGGCTATGCGCCAAATGTAGGCTTTTTGCTATGCGCCACTTACATATTTTTTTATTATAAAAACAACCGCCAAAACACATATTATGACAACTAATAACAGCTCCCAAGCCATTATTCAAGTGGAGGGCGTTACCAAAACATTCAACCCCGATACCATTCCTGTACATGCCCTACGAGGCGTAGATTTGACCATTGGGCAGGGCGAATTTACAGCATTGGTTGGGCCATCTGGTTCGGGAAAAACCACCTTGCTCAATGCAATGGGGGGACTGGATTTGCCTACTACGGGTACTATTATTATTAATAATCAAGATATTGGGCAACTATCAGACAATCAGCTCATTGAGTTTAGAAAGCAGCATATTGGCTTTGTTTTTCAGGCGTATAATCTAATTCCAGTACTGACAGCCAAGGAAAATGTGGAATTTGTAATGCTGTTGCAAGGCAAAACAGTTGCAGAGCGTGAAGCAAGAGTATTGGAATTGCTCAAAGCAGTGGGTCTGCAAGAACAAATTGACCGCCGCCCTGCCCAACTATCCGGCGGACAGCAACAGCGGGTAGCTGTTGCCAGAGCTTTGGCCTCCAAACCCATGTTTGTATTGGCCGACGAGCCTACTGCCAATTTGGATTCCAAATCCACTGCCAATTTGCTGGACATTATGGCGCAGCTCAATAGAGAAGAAAACATTACTTTCTTGTTTTCGACCCATGACCAGCGTGTAATTGACCGTGCTCGGCGAGTCGTGACCTTGGAAGATGGCAAAATTGTGAGTGATGTTAATGTAAATGCCTGATGGAGTGGCTCAATAAAGGGGTTTTGGTGGGTTGGCTACTTCTGCTGCTGCCCTATTTGGCGCAAAGCCAAGATACCAGCCAAGTAGCCATTCCCACCCAAAAAACAAATCCTAAAAAGAAAAAAAACGGCTCTAAACAACCCAAAAATTGGGCCTTAAATGGCTATGTCAAATACTTAACTTCTGTCTATTTCTTGCACCAACCTACGCCTACGGTTCTACAAGATAATCTTGTTCATAATCGCCTGAATTTTAGTTGGTATCCACACGATAATTGGACGGTCAAAGCGGCCTTGAGAACACGGGTATTTTTTGGCGAATTCATCAAATTACAACCCAATTTTGGGCAGCGTATTCTTAGAGCCGATAGCCTCAAAAATGGCTATACCGATTATTTGTCTTGGACTTTGCTAGATGAGCGAGGAGGTGTTATCCACAGCACACTGGATCGGCTTTATTTTCAATATTCCAAGGGCAATTGGGACATCAAACTGGGGCGGCAACGGGTAAATTGGGGCATCAATACCATCTGGAATCCCAATGATATTTTTAATACCTTTTCCTTTACGGATTTTGATTACGAGGAACGCCCCGGAAGTGATGCCTTGCGGGTGCAGTACTTTACAGGCGTGGCTTCTAGTCTAGAATTGGCCGTCAAGGCTTTCACCAATTGGGAAAATGCTACGGCTGCCCTGCTCTGGAAAACCAATAAATGGGCTTATGATTTCCAATTTCTAGCAGGCGTTGTTCAAGAGCACATAGTAATTGGTGGTGGCTGGGCTGGTGCCATTAAAGGGGCTGGTTTTAAGGGCGAGTGGTCTTATTTTTATTCCGTAGCAGATAGCAGCAATCAAAGGCATAGCTTTACAGGAACCATTAGTTTTGATTATTTATTTCCAAGCAAAACCTATTTGGTGACGGGCTTTTTGTACAATAGCAATGGTTCGGTCAGTGCCAGTTCTACTGAATTGTTTGGCTACCAGCCCTCGGCCAGAAATGTATATCCCTATCAGTATGCCATTTTTCTTACCTTTAGTCAGCCCATCAAGGAGCGTTTTGCAGTGGGTCTGACCAGCATTTACAGCCCCGGTGAGCGCCATGCCCTGTTCCTAACCCCCAATTTTGCCTACACTATCAATGAGCAATGGGATCTTTCCTTGGTGGGCCAAGTGGCCTTTAATCGTGCTGGCGGCTATTATGTGAGCCCTTTGCAGGTGGCTTTTTTGAGGTTTAAGCTTAGTTTTTAAAAAGCATGAGCCAGCCCATAAATTTGGGTGGCTCATGTATTCTTTTATCCTAGAATCTTTTAAATAAGTGCAAAACAAACTAGTATAAATATATAACTAGTTTTCTACTGCTCCAAGGTCTTCAATCCATACTTCGTCTCTAGATTTTGTATAGTCTTCAGAAAGAACAATGTTCACAACTTTGTATTTGTGACCTACTATTTCAAACTCACTTCCAACTCCTACAGTGTGTTTAGGTATATCATCACCATCGGTAGAGAAAATTTTAACTAATTGTCCCTCAGCAACTTCACCATCAGGGAGTGTGTATTCTCCTTTTTCTAGTAAGTTAAACATAAGCATTGTGGTTGCCGTAGGAGTTGGCAAAGATGATTGAACCTTTATAATTGTGTTTTCTTCTGGTGTTGTATCTTCCATAGTAGAGTTAGTATTAGTAGTTGAAGGAGCTGTACAAGCAGTTCCAATTAAAATAATATATGTAAATGTAATTAAAGTGAGTAGGCGCATTATTGTACACTTATTTTTCGATAATACTTTTTGAAGTCTGATATGCTTAACCTAACATGGTTGGCACCATGAGGGTTTTGCAAATATACTTCATCTCCTGTTAAACTCAATAAATTATAGGCATGACTATAATAAATTAATTGGCCATCAACAGTAACAGACTCTTTTTTCTTAGTTTTTGAATTAGAACTAGCCGTAATTGCTTTGTTTCCGTCTAAGGCCGCTTTGATTTTAGCTTTCAACTCTTCATCCGTAAAATCGTCCGTGTCAAAGTCAGAACCATCTTCAGAAAGTAGTACGCCCATTGCTTTGGAGGGATTTCCACCTTCAATATCACCATAATCTCCTTCATATTTGGCATAAGCCTTTTCTAACAAGAGTACCCAAAGTTCGTTGTCTCCTTTACCTGCATAAACAGGATTGGTACCTCCTTTGTAAGTAGGAACAGTGGCATCTACCGTGATTTTGACAGGAGAGCGGTTCCATGAAATAAAGGTTTTGTATACATACAGTGTTACTTCATACGTACCATCTCCATTGTCCTTGATCAGTTTCTCTAATGCCCCCGGATCAGATTGAGCAATTGCTTGAATAGCTGCCAAGAAGTAACAATCACCTAAATAACCTTGGCGAACATCATTGGGATGAATTTTGTGATCGTCTCCTCTTCCTTTTTTGAATAAGTCGGCTACAATCTCAGTGTATTCGTAGTCGATCTTTTTATCTATGGTGCCATCACTTACACCAATGTTGAAATCATCACTTTCTTTGATACTCGCTATTTTAGCTTCTATTTTCTTGATTACCTCTTGCATACTTTTCAACTGCTCCTCCTCTGCTTGGTCGATTTCGCCATCTTCCATGAATAACTTATGATACTTAATCAAAGTGTCTTTCATTGATGTTACTTCTTGTTCCAGTTTTAGTATTTTTTCAACTTTAGTTGCCATAATTCAGTTTTTTTTGGTCGGGGGAATACTTATAAATTTAATGCTTTAACGATTGCATCTAGTCGATCGTTAATTTTGCCAATATTTTCATTCATTTTTGCCTTAGCTTCTGGAGAGAGCTTTTTGCCCGTTGGGCTATCAGAACCTTGTGCTACAGCTTCTCTGAGTTCGTTTAGTTGTGCTTGAAGCTCGTCGATTTGTGCTTGTTCCTCGGCATCTATTACGC
>CAYULH010000131.1:0-14382 GCA_964445645.1 uncultured Aureispira sp.
GCTGGAGGAAAATATCCGTTTTTTGTTGTAAAGAATTTTGAACGACTACTTATAAATTAATGTTTCATGGCGTTTTATAGAAAACGCCATGAAACATTATTAGCTATTACAATGCCTATAAAATTAGGCTTGTTTTTGATAAGGGCTTAATCAAGTTTCATCAATTTATAATTAAGCTTATAAGTACAAGTATCCCCTCCTTTTTTTCGAGTAGGCTTAGATGTATCTCGTTGCACACTCAATGCTACTATAAAATTATCACCAAATATCTTCAAAACTTCTTTAGCCATCCCCAAGTCAAAATCAGAAGGATAAAAGGAGCCACAAACAAAGTTGGCTGTTTGCTTATCGTGGTCAATTTCTAAGCGATCATGCCCTATGTGACCTTCTATAATTGTCCCTTTTTCATAATCAAACAGCTCTTTCCCATCTCTTCTATGGTTCATGTGATAGGCAATATTAATGGATTCTATTGCTGCTCTAGCTGTTGTAACAGTAGGAGGCCATTTGGCATTTTTGGCGACTTCTGCACCGATTTTTTGGAGTACTATCGCACCACTATTTTCTTCAACATAAGAAAAAAACTTAAGGAGATTTTTTAGTGGAAACCACTGTTTATCATTGGCTAAGTCTAAATCAAAAGATTGAAGAGATAGATTTCTATATTGAATAATACTATTTTTTAAAACCTCTTGTATACCAACAATAACTTCTCTTCTTACTTCTACGCCTTCTATATCTTTTTTGGTAGGAAATATTTGCATGGAGACTTGTTTAAACACGTTAAGTAGAATAGTTAGATAGTTTCATCATTAAGGTATTATTTTTTTGAGGTAAATTATAGATTACCTCAATATTTCTTTGATTTGTTTTTATATGTTTTTGAGTTTTTATTTGTAAGACTATCAAATTATTAAGTCATAAAAAGCACCAAAGCACCAATTGGAGGCATCTTATTACAATAAAAATAAAACGAATAGAAATGATGATTTTATGGAGGTTTTTTTTGGGGATATGGATGTTGTTGGCCTATTCTGTACAAGCTCAGAAGTCATTGGAGGTGCAGTTGAATATAGACATGATGGGTATAGATACTAGTAATGTAGAAGGAATATTTGGGCTACACGCTCAATTTACCCAATATCCCTATTCGGTTTCTTTTACGGATACACTTTTAGAAGAAATAACCATTCTGCCCACACAATGGCTTCATATTCCTGCTGCTACACGTTATATGGCAGGCTATTATTTGAAATTTACCCCTAGCAATCGTCAATTAAGCCCTAAAAAATATTTCTTTCAGTATCACGATTCTCGAAAAGATACAATTATAACTCAGCTCAATAGTTATTTTTTTAATCAAACGCCTACTGCTCTTTTTGCCCAAATGCAAAAAAATGACACCCTTACTTTTTTCTCTAAGTATAGTGGCAATACCCATGAAATGATGCCTATTCCGAACTATAGTTTGCAGATTGTTAAGCAGGGAATGGAGTACAAAGCATATTACAGTCAAAGTAATACTTATGCACATCAATTAACTTCCACAAGTACTACAGTTTCCGACTCTTTTGTATTGACTAAGACACATCTAACCATCATTCAAAATTTTGAGGCAAATCTCTGGAAAAAGGTACACTTTGATGAAGCGCCAACCGATCATTTTTTGCCCAATTATAGCTTTGTTGCCTTGCCTCGTCAGAGAAGGGTATTTCGAGCATCGGGGCATATTGGATGGGATTTGTGGCAACAATTACTAGCTGTAAATAAAGAAGGGACAAGGAGGGGCGAATAAGTGCTATATTTAGCAAAGGCAGGAAGGAATTTTGAACCGTTATATCCTTGATTGCTTTTATTTGGAAGAATTGAAAGAAAAAGCTTTTTTTGTTTTTAATAGTACCTTCATGCTTCATTTCTATGTTTAATACAGTAAACCAATCAAAAGAGAATAATAATGAATCTTACCACTTCACCAATAGACTTCAAGGCCGCTATTTTGACAGGTATTCCTGATGAGTTGCCTCCTGCCCAAGAATTGGACCCTACGGTATCACATGCCCCCAAGCGCAAAGCAATCCTAACGGCTGCCGAAAAACGTTTGGCCTTAAAAAATGCCTTGCGTTATTTTCCGCAAAAGCACCATGCCACTTTGGCACTAGAGTTTGCCGAGGAGTTGGAGCAGTATGGGCGCATTTACATGTATCGTTTTAGGCCCAGGTATGCTATGTATGCCCGACCTATAGAGGAATACCCTTATCAAAGTCAGCAAGCGGCTGCTATTATGTTGATGATTCAGAACAATTTGGACCCAGCTGTCGCACAACACCCCCATGAGTTGATTACTTATGGAGGCAATGGAGGAGTGTTTAGCAATTGGGCACAGTATCTACTGACCATGCAGTACTTGGCCACCATGACCGATGAGCAAACATTAGCCATGTATTCGGGACATCCTATGGGCTTATTCCCTGCTCCTAAGGAAGCACCCCGAGTAGTAGTGACCAATGGTCTCATGATTCCCAATTATTCTAAGCCAGATGATTGGGAACGGTTTAATGCGCTGGGTGTAACACAGTATGGTCAAATGACAGCAGGGTCTTATATGTATATAGGCCCACAGGGTATTGTGCATGGAACCACTATCACCGTACTAAATGCTTGTCGCAAAATTGACGATAAAGGGCCCAAAGGGAAGTTGTTTGTTACCGCTGGGCTAGGAGGCATGTCGGGCGCACAACCCAAGGCAGGGAATATAGCAGGAGTGGTTTCGGTAACGGCCGAAATTAATACAGCGGCTACCAACAAACGCCATGAGCAAGGTTGGGTAGATGAAGTGATTAATGATTTGGATGCCTTGTGTGTACGAGTGAGAGCGGCACAAGCCAATGGAGAGGTGGTTTCTTTGGCTTATAATGGCAATGTGGTAGATGTGTGGGAGGCTTTTGATAAGGCCAATATTTATGTAGATTTGGGTTCTGACCAAACTTCTCTGCACAATCCTTGGGCGGGGGGCTATTATCCTGTAGGCTACAGTTACGAAGAGGCCAATGAATTGATGGTGAATGATCCTGCAAAATTTAAGGAAGCGGTACAAGCTACCTTGCGTAGACATGCCAAGGCCATCAATGCTCATAATGCCAAAGGAACCTATTTCTTTGACTATGGCAATGCGTTCTTGCTAGAAGCCTCTAGGGCTGGTGCGGATATTATGGCAGAGAATGGCTTGGATTTTAAATATCCATCGTATGTGCAAGATATTATGGGGCCTATGTGTTTTGATTATGGTTTTGGGCCGTTTCGTTGGGTGTGTGCATCGGGTAGCCCTCAAGATTTGGCCTTGACCGACCAATTGGCTGCTGAAGTGCTAGAACAATTATTAGAAAAAGCTCCAGAGGATATTCGCCAACAAACAGCAGACAACCTGCACTGGATTCGTCATGCCAAGGAAAATCAGTTGGTAGTGGGTTCTCAAGCTCGTATTTTGTATGCCGATAGCGAGGGCAGAATGCGTATTGCAGCCGCTTTTAACCAAGCCATTAGAGAGGGGCGTTTGCAAGGGCCAGTGATTTTGGGGCGCGATCATCATGATGTATCTGGAACAGATTCGCCCTATAGAGAAACATCCAATATTTATGATGGCTCTCGTTTTACGGCAGATATGGCTGTACAGAATTTTGTAGGAGATGCTTTTCGAGGGGCTACTTGGGTTTCTCTGCACAATGGTGGTGGTGTTGGTTGGGGAGAAGTGATGAACGGTGGTTTTGGAATGCTGCTAGATGGGAGCGTAGAGGCCGATCGGCGTTTGGAGAGTATGCTGTTTTGGGATGTGAATAATGGCATTGCTCGCCGCAATTGGGCTCGCAATGAGGGGGCTCGCCAAGCTATAGAACGTGCCATGGAGGCAGAACCCAAGCTCAAAGTTACCTTGCCCCATTTGGCTGAGGAGGATTTGCTCCATGATTTTTTTGGGGAAGAGTAGGGCGATTACAACAATCAAAATTACTACGACCAATAAAAAAAGATGGACGGGCAAGTTACTCGTCCATCTCAACTAATTGATTGATTGGTAGTTTTGACAATTGTTGTTACTAGTCAATGCAGGAACAGCAAATACAAATGTATTGTGTCCCCAATCATCATGGCTAACCATTTGTGATTTTTTATTACTTGAATTAGCCTCAATAAATTCCGTTAATTCTTGAATATTAACTGTTCTAACAGATTGGCTTTGAATAGTTGATATATTAATTGTATTAACCGTTTGAGTCTCTAAAGTTAGCGTTAATACAATACTTAATACAAGCATTAATATTGTTGTTAGTATTCTCATGGATAATAATAATCTTGTTGTTTGAGGTATATTTGGTGTGCATATCTAATAGATGATGAAGCATCTAAATAGCTACTGCATAATTAAGATAAGGAGAATAAACTAAAAAAACTAATTTTTTGGTTAAATTTTAAGATTAAAGCTGTTAAACCATTGAAAAATAGACTGATAAGGTGTTTTTGTGGCCAGAATGCACTATTTGGAGACACTACATAGGGCTGCCTAAGTCAATGGGATTTTATACAATACGTGGTAGGGAAATAGGAGTTATCACCAATAAAAAAAGATGAACGAGCAAGCAGCTCGTCCATCTTTACTAATTATTTGGTTTAACAATTGTGGTTAGTCCTCAATTGTTAAGGAATGTTTATTTTGTAACTACTACTGTTTTAGTAGTTTTCTTGTCACCTTCAGCCAATTCTACAAAGTAAGTACCTTGTCCAATATTCAACTGATCCAAGTTCCAAGTGATTTGTTGTGCGCCAGTTTGGTTGATTTGCTCTTGGTGCATCAAACGGCCTTGTACATCGTACATACTCAATTGAGCAGCTTCTTGATTGTTGATTCTTAGAGACAAAGTGCTAACAGCAGGGTTAGGGAAGGTCTCTAACAATTGAACGCCAGTTAGAGCATTGCGATTTGCTTTAGGAGCAGCCTCGTTTACTACAAAACCAGCAACCAAAGTTCTTTGGAATTCTGGGTGGTCTGCTAGAATAGCCATGTTGTAAACACCTTCAGGGAAGTGTTGAGTTGGATTCAAGATAGCTTCACCATACTCATTTACTTTGAAATCCTCGATATAAGTAACCTCTTCTACTTTATTGCCCTTCACATCATTCTTAAGCGTGATAACAGCTTTCAACGTCATTTTAGATAGGTCATAATCTTCAGCTCTGTCAATCCAAGCTTTGAAAGTAGGTGCATCACCATTGAACAAGATATTGCTGTTATCAAAGTTCAATTCTACCCCTTTCTCTTGGTTGATGACTCCTACAAAATCTGAATTGCTTTGCAAACGATAACGACCAGCAGCCAAAGAAGACAAGTCAACTTGTTCTGCATAACTAGCAACCATACCTTTGGTAATTTCAGTATTGCTCCAGTCAAACGCTACATCTACCCATTGTCCATTGGCCAATTGTTGTTGCAAGGCATAGTTAGCAGTTGCGTGCTCACGTACTAAGATCATATCCAATTTACGCAAGTTAGGCTCTACTACAAAGGTTACATTGCTTTGCTCAGACAACAACATTTGCATACGGCTAGTTAGAGTTTGGTCAGCAGGAGCAGCCTCTGGTGCAACACGCAAAGAACTCAAAGAAGCTTCAATAGCATTCTTAACCGTAGCCCATACATATTGAGAGCTGTTGATGTCCAAGTGGTTGATGTAATCTACACCATACGCCTGTGTCCAACCCAATCTAGGCCAACAAGTTTGTCTACCAGCCCATTGTACACGGCTTCCACTACGCAAAGAGCTTTGGTAAGTCGTAACACCATCGTTTCCGCCAGTACTACAGCCACCACCCGCAGCATTCAAGATTCCACCACTAGGCGTTAGTGCCGCACCTGAAAGCGTTAGGGCATTGTATCCCCAACCAGCATGAGTAACAAATTTACCAGGTTTATTTCTCCAGTTATTGTCCAATTGGTTGCGTCTGTTGGCCATGTAGTAAGTAGTAGAAGTGCTTAGACCGCCACCTAGACCAACCAAATTACCAATAATACTAGCACCGGGCCATTGCGCCACATTGGCTAAGTAAGTACCTTTGTAAGGAGTACCTAATGTGATAACACGGTTGATTTTGCTTCCACGATTGTAATCAATCATGGCTACTTCTGATGCTTTTCCACCATTACTGTGTGCAACAATCACTACATCTTTTACGCTGTATCTGTCTGTGATAATATCCAAAGCACGCGCCAAGATACTACCGTTTACTTCCATTCCTTGTCCACGAGTCATAGCAACAAATGCAGTTCTGTATCTTTCATTGTAAGCCTCTGCATACATATCGTTGCCATCTAGCCAACCTGTAGCCAAGTCTGAAAAACCATGTACAAATACGATTACTTTTGATTTGGCGTAGCGTGGCGTAGCACCAAAGTAAACAGTAGACTCTTGGATATTAAGAGCACTAACAGATAGGTTGTTGGGAGTAGGCATGTTAACTGATCTAACCGTTTGTGCTTGTACCGCTACCGTTAATACAATACTTAATAAAAATACTAATGTTGTTGTTAATGTTTTCATGATAAGTAAATAATGATAATAATGTTGTTTGAGGTATGTTTTATAGCCATTTCAGAAATAGAGCTGTAATGAGCTATACAATTCATTTAACTAAATAGTTTAAATTATTAGTTGTTCATTGTGAGTGCAAAAGTAAGAAGAAAAAAATAATTTAATGACTAAGTTTTAGAATTTATTTTTGCAAAATATTTTAAAAAAAAGAACTCTAATTAGCTAAAAAATATTCTAATAGTGCTTTTTTTGTTTAAATGACCTATTAATTAGATTTATAAATAAGGTTTATAAGCCAAAAAGTATTATACAGAATAGGGATAAAAAGGAGGAAATTGCACTTCAGTTGGCTCAAAAAATGGCCGAATTGAAGTTAAGTAGTCTTAAAAAAGTTCTCGTACTAAAAAAGGTATCTTTTCCCCTAGCTAGTGCGCTTCGCTTATGAACTCGGCAGAGCCTCGGTTCATCGTTGAAAATACGCGCTGTAACCCGTTACAGCTTTGTTACCTGATTATTTGATACACTGTATCAAATAAGTCAGATCGCATAGCGAGTGCCTCGATCTAGGAAAAAATCTCCTCTTTTTCATTACTTCGTGAGCTCGCAAGCTCGGTTGTACGGTTACTTTTTTGCACCTACTTAAGTGGAGTAGGGCAGGATTAGCGCCATAGCTATTTTTAGCATAAAAAAAGATGGACGAGCAAGTTACTCGTCCATCTTGGCTAATTGATTGATTGGTATAGATTAACAATTGTTGTTACTAGCAATTGTTAAGGAATTTTTATTTTGCAACTACTACAGATTTAGTAGTTTTCTTGTCACCTTCGGCCAATTCTACAAAGTAAGTACCTTGTCCAACGCTCAATTGATCCAAGTTCCAAGTGATTTGTTGAGCACCAGTTTGGTTGATTTGCTCTTGGTGAACCAAACGACCTTGTACATCATATAGGCTTAATTGAGCAGCTTCTTGGTTGTTGATTTGTAGAGACAAGGTGCTAACAGCAGGGTTAGGGAAGGTCTCTAATAATTGAACACCAGTGAGAGCATCACGATTTGTTCTAGGAGCAGCTTCGTTTACTACAAAACCAGCTACTAAAGTTCTTTGGAAATCTGGGTGTTCTGCTTGGATAACCATGTTGTAAACACCTTCTTCTAAGTGTTGAGTTGGAGTCAAAACCGCTTCACCATACTCATTTACTTTGAAATCCTCAATGTAAGTCACTTCTTTCTCTACGTTCTCACCTTTTACTGTGTTCTTGAGTGTGATAACTGCTTTCAATTTCAATTTAGATAGGTCATAATCTTCTGCTCTGTCAATCCATGCTTTGAAAGTAGGTACATCACCATTGAACAAGATATTCTCATTGTCAAAGCTCAATTCTACACCTTTCTCTTGGTGTACAATTCCTACATATTCTTTATTGCTTTGTAGACGATATTTACCAGTATTTAAAGAAGCAAAATCAACAACTTGTGTGTAACCAGCAGCCATACCCTTAGTAGTTGGGAAAGCAGTAAAGTCAAACGCTACATCAATCCATTGTCCGTTAGCCAATTGTTGTTGCAAGGTGTAGTTAGCAACCTCAGCTTCACGCATCAATACTACTTCTAGGTGACGCAAGTTAGGCTCTACTACAAAAGATACATTGCTTTGCTCAGACAATAACATTTGCATACGGCTAGTTAGAACTGGGTCCATAGTAGTAGCCTCAGAGGATGTTGTATTAGCATCGGTACGCAAAGAAGCACTGATGGCACTTTTAACAGTGTTCCACATGTAACCACCATTCATAATGTCAATGTGGTTGATGTACTCTACTCTGTATGTTCCCAAGAAAGGTCTAGTAGTAGTACCCAACAAAGGCCAGCAGTTAGGTCTTCCAGCCCATCTAACTTGGCTATTAGGACGCTTAGAGCTTTGGTAAGGCGTTACACCATCGTTTCCTCCGCTACCACATCCAGCACCAGCAGCATTCAATACTGTTCCTGTTGGAGTCATAGCTACACCTGTAAGAGAGATAGTATTGTATCCCCAACCACCGTGTGTCAAAAATTTGTAAGGTTGGTTTCTCCAGTTATTGTCCAATTGAGGTCTTCTGTTGGCCATGTAGTAAGTCGTAGAAGTACCAGCACCTCCATTTAAGCCAACTAATTGAGTGATAACACTAGCACCGGGTACTTGAGAAATATTAGCCAAGTAAGTACCAAAGAAAGGGGTACCTAGAGAAATTACACGCTCTACTTTGCTTCTTTTGTTGTAATCAATCATGGCTACTTCTGAAGCTTTTCCTCCATTACTGTGTGCCACAATAATTACATCTTTTACATTGTATTCTTCAGTAATTGCATCCAATGCTTTGGCCAAAATACGTCCGTTTATTTCCATTCCACTACCACGAGTCATAGCAACAAAGGCAGTTTTGTAACGATCGTTATAAGCTCTATCATAAATGTCATTGGCAATAAACCAACCATTCGTTAAATCCGTAAAACCATGTACAAATACAATTACTTTGTTTTTTGCACTTGGAGGAACCGCTCCATAAAAGATTTTTGACTCTGTAAAAACAGATCCAGCAAATAAAGGAGACAAATTGCTAGGAGTAGGTAAATAACTAACTGTAAGATTTTGGGCTTTAAGAGATACTGTTAAAATAACACTCAATAAGAGTACTAGTGTTGTTGTTAAGATTTTCATGATAATAATGTTGTTTGAGGTATGATTGATAATAATGTTGTTTGAGGTATAATTGATGTTCTAGTAAAGAATACTATTTCAGTGACAGTCCAATGATTTTAAGTTTTGAGCTCATTAACTATGTAAAATTTTTCTGTGAAAGAACTAGTATCGCTTTTAGTACACCACAATGATAAACTAAAAAGACTAATCTTTTGGTTAAAGTTTAAAATTAATTTAAAAAGATAATTTTAAAATTAAGGAGTCTAAATGATTGAAATATAAACAAATAGTGCTTCTAAATTGATTTAAAAGCACTATTATAGAAATAGAAATAAGGTTTCTAAGTTAACAAAATGTTATCTTTTGATAAGTGAAAAAATAACTACAAACGTTTGGATAGTATTTTTTTATAGTGTTTTTCTTTGGTGGGATGAGATGATTTCCGTGTTTTATATGGCAGTTATTAGGGCATGAAAATCAAATTGTCATGAAATTTTATCATTTTTTAAGACGATCAGCAATAATGGAGAGTTGTTGCTGAGTAGTTTGATTGGCCTGCTGAAATTTTTTCAGGATTTGTTGTTTTTCTTGATATTGCTGGCTGAGTAGTAGCTGCTGTTCTTTTATATTAATAAGAGCAGTTTGTTGTTTGGAGAGTATGGACAATGATTCTTGGCATGTTGGATTGTTGTCTGCATCAATAGCTGTTAGTAATTGGCTACGTACAGTTGTGTGTTGAGCCAATTGCATTTTTTCAGGATTAGTAATAGCACCACCATTTCGAGCTTTTTCCAATCCTTTATTTAGGGCTTCTTCTATAATTAATAAACTATCAATCAAGGAAGGGTTTTGGCAGTTGGCATGTAGGCTCTTTTTGGTGTTTTGTAGTTTTGATAAAGCTGTTTGTGCTGCTTTTTTGTTTAATGCTAATAAGTTTTCAGTTCTAGCCACTTGCCTTTTCCAAAATTTAACAGAATCACCAATGACCAATTGTTGTTTTAGAAGTTTGTATTGAGCTGCCCGATTCCAAAATTCATCTTTTACATCCCATCCCCCCTTGAATGATATAGGCAGAACACCTTTGATGGTAGAATCAGGAAGCACCAAATCAGCCTCTACCATAATAATAGAATCTAATGGACGGTCATCTAATGCTTGTAAGGCAGCTTGCGCCCATTCAATGTGCCCTTCTATGGCCATATCCAATAAAGGAAAGGTAAATGTAGCAATTTGAAAGGCTTCTTCCTCTTGGGCAATATTGGAGGTAGATAAGGGGATGGTTTGTGTTCCTATTGTCCAATGTACCGTAATGGCATCTATTGTTTGGGGGGTAGAAGTATAATAGGCCAAGGACAAATCACTGTTACTAGCCACTGTCAATTGAGGAAGCCCATTCTGTCTATACAGAAAACTGGGATCGTTTTGTGCAATTGTATTTTGGGCAGCGAGTATAATAAATAGGAGTAGGATAATGGAGTACAAGTATTGCATGGTCGAGAGGAGAGCGGCGTTCCAAATAAAAATTAAAGGTTATTAATAGAGCAAAGGTAAGCACACCCCCTTACATAACAAGAATCAGCCCAAATTATTTTGTTCTAAGCAGTTTTAGCTTGTTGCAGTCGTTTTCTGCCCAAGATTAATAATAAAATAATACCCAAAAGGGCTATTCCCCATTGCCAATAAGCAAACTCATCGGCCAAAGCAGGCAAGGGGTCTGTATTGCCTGACAAAACAAAACCACCCCAGTAGAAAGGTGCTAATAGTTTTGGAGTACCACGATTGGCTTTGAGGTAAGCGACTTTGGCTTGTTGCAAGGCTTCATCTTTGGGTAGGCCACGTTTTAGGTTTTTGTAAAACTCTCGCATGAGCACCTCTGTAGACCAATCAGAAACAGGCCATTTGCTCATCACAATATTGGGCACCCCTGCATAAGAAAAGCCTCGTGCAATACTCACCACCCCTTCGCCCTTCTTTAGCCTTCCCATACCAGAGTTGCAAGCACTCAATACAGCCAAGTCTGCATTTAATTTCATATTGTACAATTCATAAGCGTGCAATATACCATCCTCTTGGCCTTCATTTCTCAGAATCAAGCTCGAAAACAAGGGATCTAAGTCATTGACTACGCCATGGGTAGCAATATGCAAAACACTGTACAAGTTGGCTTCTTTTTTAAATTGCAACTCGGAGGCTCTTCCTGCCAGATAAGCAGGACTTCCAAACAAATCAGCAATGTGTTGTGCTTCTTGTTGTGCTCCGGGCAGTGCTGTGAGTTCTTCCCCAATGCCTTTTTGGCTGATGATTTGCTCCATAGCATGAAAATCAGGTGCCCAAGTCGACATTTTTTGAGCGGCATTGTTTTTTTCTTGTTGCTTGCTGTGCAAAAACATACTTGCAGAGTAATTATAACAAATGGGGTAGGACTCTATCACAAACTGAGCATCTGCATAGGCAGCAGGCCCCTTTGCCGAAGCATCAATAGCTTTTGTAGGCAATACACCAAAAGGAATATAACTCAACTCAGCATCTGGGGCAATAATCAATTTCTTACCCTTAATAAAGGATTCCAAATCCTTCAATACATTCTGATAAAGAAAATAACCATACTTGCTATAAAGATCGGGTTTGTTTTGCTTGAGAGCATGTTGCAATTTTTTAACTACAAGCGATAAGGGTTGGGAGAGTGGCTTAAACTGACTTTTTACGGCTGTTTTGGTAATGGCGAGGGTATAAATAAACGAATCAGTGGCTACGTATTCCAAAAACACCTCCTTAGGACTCAGAATATTTTGTAGCTCACTCAGCTGTATAGCCTTATTATTATTATACTTAAGATTATAATAAGCAGGATATTTCTGCTCAAACTCTTTCAACAGTGCATTGTGTGTGGTGGTGGTAGTCTTGATACGCTCCTCCAAAGCATCAATTCGTTCTTGGTTTGCCTCTTCCCCTTGCTGCATTTCATAAAAAACCTCTGCCTTGAGATATGCAATTTGCACTTTCAAGCCATTTTCTAAGGTGGTCTGCTCCTTGGGAATCCCCGCCACTTGCATGGATTTAAGGTCTTGGATGGTTTCAAAGAGTACGGCACTCTTGGACAACTCAGCATAAGAAAACGCTTGCTCCAGAAATGCCACATCGCCTGTTTTCTCAAACAAAGTATTGCAAATAATCACAGCATGTTGGCTAATCTTGTGGGTAATATTCCCCAATTTGGATTTATTGCCTTCTGTGCGATAGGTATTACGCAACTGATAGAGCATTTCTGTAGCTATAGCATAATGTGCCAATACTCGCTTCAATTCATTTTCCGAAGGGTTGTTTTTGCTGCGTTCATATAAAATAATACCTCTAGTTGCAATCGAATTGAGCAATTCATAAGGAAAAGGAATCTTATTGATATTATCCAATAAACGTTCATCAATTTCTATATTATCCCCCATTTGGCTGTATTGGGCTTGATCTATATATTCTAATGCTTCTTGATAAAGCTGAGTAGCCAAATAAATCTCACCTAATCTCCGTTCCACCTCTGCATACTGAGGATGTTTGATGCCATAATTGGCTTTAATCGTACTAGAAGCCTCTTCATAGTACAATTCTGCATTGGGATAATCTCCTGATTGAAAGTACAATAAACCCAATGCCAATTGTATATCTATTTGTTTGGCTATGCGTTGTCTGCTCGGCAACTGCTCAATCAAACGCAATGCTGTATTAAAACTGAGCAAGGCCAAGTTATAATCTACTGTTTTTTGTTCATTGATAGCAGGCCGCAAATTGGCCAAGCCTCTGCGCTCAAAAGCTACTTTCCAGTTTTTTTCTTCCTCAGGGGCAGTAATTTGATACCATATTTCATTAGATGGAGCAGGCATTAGTTTCTGAAAGATTTTGCCTTGCAGCAAATAAGCATCATAAAGAGCAGAAGCTCTAGGAGCTGCAAAATCAGCCGAATTCCATTTTTGAAGGGCATTGCTATTAAAACCTATAGCCAATTGGTATTTTTCTTCCTCATAATAAATTTGCGCCAACATGGCCTCTATCAGAGGTGCTTTGTACAACTGTTGTTTTTCTTTGAGAATGAGTGTACGTACCTCTTTGAGATAAGGAATAGCAGCATCGTATTTTTTTTGTTGAAAAAACGAAACCCCAATACCATAATTAATCTCAATATCACGTTCTACCTCATTGGCAAAATCATCTGCTGCATCCTTGATGGCATCCATGTATTTTTTGGCAGCCTCATCTGTACTCAACAATAAATCATCAAAATCCCAAAAACTCTGTCTATTAATTAATTTATTGGAAGGCTTGCTGCTGGGCAATTCTTGTTGATGTACTTCTCTAAACAACTCATTGTACTCTTCTACCAATTCGAGCAAATCCTTCTTTTTGACCCCTTTTTTATCTATCAAGGCTACAATATTGGGCTCATCTGCAAAATACGTTCGCATTTGTCGGCGAAAAGCTAATGGTTTTACCTTGGTGAGTGTTGAGCTACGCTCCAAAAACAAATCTATTGCATTGGGGTTATTTTCTTTTTTAGCATATTCATAAAGAACAACTGGCGCATTCGCTTCGGTCAAACGTTTCATAAACACCCAAGGCTTTTGAGAGCGATAAGGATGCCTCTTAGAGACATAAACCATACTGTCTTTGCTCCATTCTTGTAGAGCATCAGGGCGATAGGTAAGAGCTAATGTATCTGTAGCCCGAAAGGTGATTTGGTCGTTATGGAGGCTTAAATTAACACTTGTGACAGTGCCAGTTATTTTTTGATTGTTAGTTTTTATAATGTAGTCAGTTGATTGTGAGAATACAACACAAGAATAAGTGACAAACAAAAAACTTAGTAAGTAGGTCATTTGAGATAGTTCAGATCATTACAATCGCTTATTATTACTATAAGTAGAAGTGAGTTGTTTCTACTCTTTATATTGGGGGCTTTTGTGGAGTTGTTTAGACAACCATTAACACAACTACTACTATATGCTAGTAAATCTTGCATTATAGTTAGGGAGTCTCTAAACAAGGCTCATGTAAAGTAAGAAAATTATTGTAAAAATTAGGATTTAAGTAGTCGTTCAAAATTCTTTACAACAAAAAACGGATATTTTCCTCCAGCTC
>CAYULH010000132.1:0-14150 GCA_964445645.1 uncultured Aureispira sp.
GAGTGCAAAAAGAATCGCTTAAAAATGTTTGATGATTTTTGTTACGCTGTACTAAGTAGCTAAAATAATCAAAAGTTGCAAAAAACGATACAACCGTCCTTGCAATTTGCTGCATTGCTACAATCTAAAATCGTTCTATATAAATGTATCTATCAAATTCCCTCTTTTTGCTTCGTTTTTGTGTAGGGCTACTTTGGGCAAGTATTCTTTTGCAACCTACTGTGGGCTGCACCCAAAGCGCTTCTAAGCTAAATACTGCTTTGTTTCGTTTGCTGCAACAAACTCCTGTGGAGCAGCAGGATAGCATTCAATTGCCTGTATTAATTAAGGGGGATTTGAGCCAACTGCCCAAATGGGTAGAGCAGGAAGGAGGGCTGTACAAGTATGGGGTTAAGACCATTGCTTCTGTACAACTTTCGCTCCGAGGAATTGGGCGTTTGTTGGAGTATGATGGGGTAACTCGCATAGAATTTCAACCTGCCAAGGGGCATCTCTTGGAGCATGTAGAGGACAGCCTAATGTTGTGGCACAATAGGGCACAAGCTGCCTATGAGGGCACCACACCTTTTCCAAGGGCTTTTCGGGGGCAAGGGGTGTTATTGGGGGTAATTGATGATGGCTTTGAGTGGCGGCATCCCGATTTTTGGCAGGCAGACAGCAGCACACGTATATTGGGTTTGTGGGATCAAAATTCTACCGATAGCCGCTATTTTCAGTCCTATTACAGTTATGGAGCAGAATGGGACAAAGCCGCTATTGATGCTTATCAGTGTACCCACCGTGCCTTGGATCACGGCTCTCATGTAATGGGCATAGCAGCAGGCAATGCACTGGCTACCAATAAGTATCGAGGTATTGCGCCCGAAGCAGATTTGGCGGCTGTAGCTATTTCTTTTGATGATTATTTTTTGTCCAGTTTTGTAGATGGACTGCATTATTTGTATAGCAAAGCTACAGCATTAGGGCGGCCCTGTGTCATCAATTCTAGTGTGGGCAGTTATGGGAGTGGGCACGATGGTAAGGATTTGTATGCCCAATTGGTGGCCCAATTGATAGAAGCACAACCAGGGCGAGTATTGGTGCAGGCTGGTGGCAATGCACGGCAGTTTCCAATTCATCTGGGGGCTAGGCTCCAAAATGATACCGCCCTGACGGCTTTTGCTTACCACCAAGCAGCAGGCAAGACCCATTTTACTTGCTATGCAGATACTGCAGATTGGTCGGGTGTTGAGTTTTCGTTAGAATTGTTGGATCCCCAAACAGGGCAACGACTGGCACAAACCCAAGCCTTTAGAGTAGGGGAGCACTTTGTTTTTAATGGGAGTGTGGCACATTGGTCAGAATTGCTGTTTCTGGATGCTCAGGGCAGGGCGGTGCAATTGGATATTTTTGTAGATCAGTATGAGGATGCTTATGCTACAACGGTAGAAATCAGCTCGGCGACCAATCTAGGGCATTGGCAATTGCGGGTAGTGGGTACAGGAAAGTATGATATTTGGAGCAATGAAAGTTTATTGAACACTTCTAATATTGTAAATCGTTCTGCCCCTCATTATCAAGCTCCTGATAATTTGCAAACTATTGTTGGTTATTGGACTTGTGCAGCACCTGTGGTAGTGGTCAGTGCTTATCAAAACCGCCAATACATTGTTAATTACACCCAAGATACCCTTGATATAGGCACGGTGGGTTATCCTGTGGGCGGAATTGCCCAGTTTTCGAGTTTGGGACCTACCCGTACAGGGTTGCAAAAACCCGATTTGAGTGCCCCCGGTGGGCAAGTAATGGCGGCTGCAAGTTTGGCTACCTTGCAATACCAACGCACCTTGAGTTTTAGCAATCGTTTGGATGCCAATGGCTGGCATTGGCTCAATCGTGGCACCTCTATGTCTGCACCTATGGTAGCAGGGGCAGTAGCCTTGTACTTAGAATGTCAGCCCAATGCTGGCAATAACCAAGTACAACAAGCCTTGCAGCAATATGCACGGGCAGATGCGGCTGTGTTTGCCCAAACAGTGGCTTGGCCCAATATACATTGGGGCTATGGAAAACTGGATGTTGAACGCTTATTGAGTAGCTGTTTGGTAAGAGGGTGTATGGATTCTACTGCTTTGAATTTTAGTGCCTTGGCCAATGTACCCGATAGCACGGCTTGTCAATATGGTTTGGGTACAATAGGGCTTGCCGCCAATGGGTATTGGCATTGTTATCCCAATCCTATGACCAATGGTGCCCAAATTGATTATTCCTTGGAGCAGGGCACAACGGCACAGTTGGCTTTGTACAATGCTTTGGGGCAATGTGTCTGGATGCAAGCCTTGGAGCAAAGGGAGGGAAGTCTGTATTTGGAGCGGGCAAAATTACCAGCAGGTTGTTATCAATTATTATTACAACAACAAAAACAACATCAAAAGCCTACTATTTCCCGAAAAACATTGGTGGTGCTGCCGCACTAATGTACATTGGATTTAGATACCAAATTCATCAAAATAACACCTATTATAATAAATACCAATCCAATAATGCCAGCCGTATCTAATTTTTCTTTGTAGAATAACCAGCCTACTATTGCTACGAGCACCATGCCCAAACCAGACCAAGTGGCATACACGGTACCTATAGTAAGTTGGCGCAAGGATAAAGACATAAAATAAGAGGAACCAACATAGCCGATAATGACTGCCAAGGAAGGCAGCAAGACTTTAAACTCATTGCTTGCCTTGAGATTGGCCGTTCCAAACACTTCAAATAATATAGCTAGTAACAAAAAAAGGTATGCCATAAATTATTCATTAATACCTTCTAAATCTAGCAAAAAAGCATACTCCAATGCTGTTTCCTTAAATCTTCTAAAGCGTCCAGAGGCTCCGCCATGTCCTGCTTCCATATTGGTGTGCATTACCAAAAGATTATTATCTGTACGCAAATCTCTCAATTTGGCAATCCATTTGGCAGGTTCCCAGTATTGTACTTGCGAATCAAACAAGCCTGTGGTAATTAACAAGTTGGGGTAATCTTGTGCCTTGACCTGATCGTAAGGAGAATAAGAAAGCATATAAAAATAAGAATCCTCTTCCTTGGGATTGCCCCACTCATCAAATTCATTGGTAGTGAGTGGAATAGATTCGTCTAGCATGGTAGAAACCACATCCACAAAAGGTACAGCAGCAATGGCTCCATTAAACAATTCGGGGGCCATGTTCACAACAGCTCCCATCAGTAAGCCACCAGCACTTCCGCCCATAGCATATAAATGCTCTGTAGAGGTGTATTGTTGATCTATTAAGTAATTGGCACAGTCGATATAGTCGGTAAACGTATTCATCTTATGAAACATCTTACCTTCCTCATACCAATGACGACCCATTTCTTCGCCTCCTCTAATGTGTGCTATAGCCCAAGCAAAACCACGATCGAGCAAGCTCAAACGAGTGGCACTAAACCAAGGATCGACAGAAGAACCATAAGAACCATAAGCATATAGCAACAATGGTTGTTGGCCATTGTGTTCAAATCCTTTTTTGTAGACAATAGAAATAGGTATTTGTTTTCCGTCTCTGGCCGTAGCAAATAGACGCTTGGTAACATAATTGCTAGGGGTGTGGCCGCCTACTACTTGTTGTTGTTTTACAATCTTCTTCTCATAAGTCAGCATGTTGTAATCAAATACAGTGCTGGGCGTAGTCATGGAAGAATACTGGAACTGTAAACTATCGCTATCAAATTCGGGATTGTTACCAACAGAAGCGACAAAAGCTTCCTCGCCAAAATCAATGCTATGACTCACTTTGGTAGTTCTATGAATGATATTGATGGCCGTTTTTGCATTGGAACGCTCGCTGGTGACCAAGTAGTTTTTGAACACTTCAATATCCTCCAAAAGCACATCTTCACGATGTGCAATCACCTCCTGCCAATGTTCTTGTCCTGTCGCCTGCTCAGAGGTTTTCATAAGGCGAAAATTTTGAGCATCCCAATTGGTTAGAATGTAAAATTGATCGACATCATGATAAATATTATACTCGTGATTGGGTTGGCGGTCGGCAAACTGTTTAAAATCTCCCAAAGGTGCATCGGCCGATAAAATGTGATAATCACTAGAAATAGTACTGCTGTTATAAATAATAATATAACGACCTGATTTGGAACGATAAACACCAATATAAAAGGAGGGGTCTTCTTCTGTATAAACAACTTTATCGTCTTCAGATGCTGTGCCCAATTGATGACGTACTACTTTTTCGGAGAGCAATGAAACCTCGTTCTTAATCGTGTAAAAATAGGTTTTGTTATCATTAGCCCAAGCACCACTACCATCTGTATTGGCCAATTCATCACTTAGAAACTCGCCTGTATGCAAATTGACAAAACGTACCGTGTAAATTCTACGCCCTGTTATATCTTCACTAAAGGCCAAGATTTTGTTATCGGGACTCACCCGTAGTGCCACAGCAGAATAGTAGGCGTGGTCTTTGGCTAGTGTATTTACATCAAGCATAACCAATTCCTCGGCCTCTAATGTTCCTTTTTTGCGACAATAGATGGGATATTCTTTTCCCTTTTCGTAACGAGTGTAATACCAATACCCGTTTTTGTAATAAGGAGCTGTACTATCATCTTTCTTGATGCGCCCTATTATCTCTTGGTAAAGTGTTTCTTGTAGTGGCTCGGTATGTTTTAGTTGATGCTCCAAATACTGATTTTCTGCATTTAAATAGTCGAAGACTTCCTTTGTTTGAGCATCAGGTTTATCAGCATTTTTTTGTTCATCGCTCAAGCGCATCCAAAAATAAGGATCCACACGTTCGTGATTGTGTGTGATAATAGAAAATGGTTTTTTGGAGGCAATAGGCTCGGCAATAGTAATATTGAGAGGGGTATTTTCTTTGTTTAGCATAGAATTACAAGCGTTTGTAAGAAGACTGTATAACACATCTGGTCGGAACGAACTGTTACAGGGGAATACAAGAGCGCTATTTGGCTTTTGCGTGTACGTTACACGTTATGAATTCTAAAAATACAGCAAATGCATAATAATTGTAAGTGTTTTAGAGTTTTTTTACAGGAATTGCTCTAATGATTACAAAAAAAGTTGTTTTACTTAGATAAGTTCAATTGTTCTGATACTAAATCAATTACTAATTGTCTATCTTCTGCCTTATGTTTGTAATCCAAGGTGTTCACATCTAGCACCAATAATTTGCCTTCTGTATAATTACTAATCCACTCTTCATATTTGTCGTTTAGAGATTTTAGATAATTCAAACTCATAGTAGATTCATAATCTCGTCCACGTTGTTGGATGTGCTGCACCAAAGTAGGAACGCTTGCCTTGAGATAAATCAATAAGTCAGGAGCATTCACTTGTGAACTCATGAGTTGAAACAGATTAAAATAATTGTGAAAGTCACGTTCTGCCATCAATCCCATCTGGTGTAGGTTGGGGGCAAAAATATGAGCATCTTCGTAGATAGAACGATCTTGGATAACCGTTTTATTGCCTTTTTGTATTTCTACAATTTGGTGATAACGATTGCTCAAAAAGTAGATTTGCAAGTTGAAGGACCAACGGCTCATGTCATTATAAAAATCCTCTAGGTAAGGGTTGTCATCGGTCGATTCGTAGTTGACCTCCCAATCAAATTCTTGACTCAATAACTCACAGAGGGTGGTTTTGCCTGCTCCAATATTACCAGCAATAGCAATGTGTTTTGGTTTCATACAATTATAGATGTGTGGATGATTTGCCCGAAAATAGCGTTTTTTTATAAAAAAGATGGATTTTTTTACAAAAGTAGTAATGTTTATACATCTTTTGTAGGCTTAAGTAGGTGCAAAAAAGTAACCGTACAACCGAGCAACGCGAGTTCATGAACGAAGTGAACTAATAAAAAAGGAGAGGTTTTACTTCGTGAGCCCTTCGGGGTTGTGCTGTTAAGTTCTAATTGTCAACACTCCGAAAGGTGAATCCCGAAGGGATGATATTATTATAGAATATATTTAAGTATAGTTTTTGAACCCTGAAAGGGTGCTATTATCGTCTTGTAGGGGTAATAATGACATCCCTTCGGGATTTAAGTTTTTTTCATAGTGTTTTATTACAATAATATCACCCCTTCGGGGGTTTTCCAGCAGCATTCAGATTAGCTTTTTCCAGAACTTAACAGCCCTACCTTCGGGGTTGTGCTAGATCAAGGCGAAAAACAAAGCTGTAGCGGGCTACAGCGCGTATTTTCAACGCCGAACCGAGGCTCTGCCGAGCTCATAAGCGAAGCGGACTAACTAGTGCAAAAGAATCATTTTTTAGTCCGAGAACTTTTTTAAGACTACTTAAGTAGGGGGTTGCAAGGCTTTGTAGATATAAGCTGCTGTACGATTGGCCGCTCCTGTCGTGCCTAGTTTTTGGCGCAACTGGGTATATGCTTCCAAAACTCTAGCCCGTTCAGGGCCAGCCAACAGGGGCTGCAAGGCTTGGGCTAATGCTAGGGGCTGTACTGCTTTTTGAATGCACTCTGGAACAATTTCCCGATCCATAATCAAATTGACCAAAGCAATAAAACGCACTTTAATGAGCCGTTTGGCCAAAAAATACATCAAAGCTCCTGCTTTGTAACAAACCACTTGAGGCACATTAAACAAAGCCGCCTCTAAGGTAGCCGTGCCAGAAGTGACCAGTGCTGCATGGCTGTGTTGCAGTATATCATACGTTTTTTGTGGAATCAATACTGCTTGTGGGGCTTCTTGGAGATAAGGGCTATAAAAACTAGTGTCAATAGAAGGAGCAGCAGCAACAACAAATTGGTAGTTTGGAAATTGATGCACCACTCCCAACATAGCAGGAAGCATTTTGCGGATTTCTTGTTTTCTACTGCCGGGGAGCAAGGCAATAATAGGGCGTTCATCCAGTTGCCAAACCGCTCTAAAATCAGCTTGTAGCTGGTAATCTGCTACCACATCCAACAAGGGGTGTCCCACATAAGTAATGGCATAGTTGTATTTTTGGTAAAATGCTTGCTCAAAGGGCAAAATAGAAAATACTTGATTGACAGACTGGCGAATGGTTTGAACACGCTTGGCACGGGTAGCCCATACTTGAGGCGAAATATAGTAATAAACAGCAAGCCCTTGCTCTTTGGCCCAAGGAGCAATACGCAAATTAAAGCCCGAATAATCAATCAAAATCAGTGCATCAGGTTGGAATTGGGCTATATCTTCCTTGCACAATTTGAGTTTGCCCAGAATACTCGGCAAATGCTTAAGGACTTGCCAAACCCCCATATAGGCCATATCTTTGTAGTGCTGCACCAAGCTTACCCCTTCCTGTTCCATCAAATCTCCACCCCAACCCCTAAAGTTAGCTTCTGCATCATTCTTGCAAAGCGCACGAACCAAATAAGAACCATGTAAGTCACCCGAGGCTTCTCCTGCTATGATGTAGTATTTCATAGCTTTGCTTCTCTTGTAGAGGTTTCTTGTAATAAGTTGTTGAGAATATGAGCAAAATCATAGACATCAGCAAAGCTATTGTACAAAGGAACAGGCGCTACTCTAATAACATCAGGTTCGCGCCAATCTGCAACCACCCCTTGAGCTGTCAGGCGGTCAAATAGGGCTTTATTGCCATTCTTAACTTGAATAGACAACTGGCAACCACGTTCTGTAGCAGGCGTAATAATTTTGATTCGATCCGATTCAATTTGCTGTAGCAAAAATTCCAAGTAAGAAGTCATAAAAATACTCTTGAGCAACAATGCCTCCATGCCCGCCTCTTCAAATAAATCTAGAGAGGCCAACAAAGGAGCCATAGAAAAAACAGGGGCATTGCTCAATTGCCAGGCTTCAGCGGTGGGCATAGGCTCAAAGGTGTCGTCCATTCTAAAACGAGTGGCTTTATCGTGTCCCCACCAGCCCTCAAATCGTGGAATATTGGATTGGTTCAAGTGGCGTTCATGAACAAAGGTGCCTGCTATGGCACCTGGCCCCGCATTGAGGTATTTGTAGTGACACCATACTGCAAAATCTACCCCCCAATCGTGCAAGGACAAAGCCACATTACCAACCGCATGGGCCAAATCAAATCCTACCAAGGCTCCAATATCATGGCCAATAGCTGTAATAGATTCTAAATCAAATGCTTGTCCTGTATAATAATTGACACCTCCCAACATAATAAGGGCAATACTATCGCCCTCTGCTCGCAGTGTTTTTTCAATATCCTCTATATGCAGTATTTCTTCACCAGCTCTAGGAGCCAACTCTATAAGCGCCTCTTTTGGATCAAGTCCATGAAAGCGCAATTGAGAAGCAACAGCATACTTGTCAGAAGGAAAAGCGGCTTGCTCAATAACAATTTTAAAGCGTGTAGCAGTAGGGCGATAAAAAGAAACCATCATCAAATGTAGATTAACACTAAGGGTGTTCATCACTACAATTTCCTTGGGCTGTGCCCCTACTATTTTGGAGAGTTTTTCAGGGAAAAGTTCGTGGTAGGCCACCCAAGGACGTTCGGCCTCAAAATGCCCCTCTACACCATGCTGTTGCCAGTCTTTTAGTTCTTGTTGCAAATAATCATTCGCCTTTTTGGGCGACAAGCCTAGAGAATTGCCACAAAAATACAAAATGTCTTGGCCATTGGCCTGTTGGGGAATATGAAAGTGTTGGCGAAAGTGACGCAGTGGATCTACTGCATCCATTTTTAGTGCGTAAGAACGTGTTGTTTCCACAGTATTTGAAGCATTAAGACTTGGTCGATGTGTTACCTTTTTGTAAAACATCAACCAAGCAATGAAAAATTAGACTTATCACAACAAAATATTATTGTGCTGCCCAAGGATTGGTGGCCCATACCGATAATTCAGGAATCATACCTCTATCATCCATTGTCAAAACAGCCTTGATACTGTGTGCAATTTCTATAGGGGTTAGCTTGTGTTCCTGCAATTCGCGTTCCTCTCTATTACTTTGATTAAAAGCAGTGGGAACTTCGCTTGGATTGATTTGTAGTACTCTAATACCCTGAGGGCGCAATTCTGCTTGCCAACATTGAGTTAGGGCACGCAAGGCAAACTTAGAAGCTGCATAAACAGAGCCATGAGCAAAACCTTTGAGGGCGGCAGTGGAAGCAATATTAATAATATGCCCGCTTTTTTTCTCCTTAAAGTGCGGTAAAATTTCTTGTGTAAGCAAAGTCAAGCCAAATACATTGACAGAGAATACTCGTTCAAAGTGCTCTAGTTTGATTTGACCGAGCTGTGCAAACTCCCCAATTCCAGCATTATTAATGAGTACATCAATACCCTCCAATAACTCTACAGCTTTGGCCGCATGGCTCGCAATAGAATCGTATTGGGCCACATCAAAGGTCAAACCCAAACAACCGATTTCACTCGCTACACGCTCCACCTTTTGGGCATCTCGCCCTGTAATCAATACACGAGCGCCTGCCTCAGTTAGTACTTCTGCCATAGATTTACCCAATCCTGAGCTGCCTCCAGTAATTAATATTTTTGCTTGTTTTAATTGCATGATAATAAGAATAACGATTAAAAATGCCTTAGATAGCATTTTATTAAGGTGAAAAAAAAAATTGCTTCACTTGACACAACACCAAGAAAATAAATTTGTTCTATGTATAAAATTAGAACTAAAAAATAGAATATAGGAAATAAGGTAGTGGTATTAGAATACTAGATTTGTTTTAGTTGTAGATGGTATTACAAAAATATATTCAATACTTTTGTTTTGTTGAGGGCAATAGTTGATTGTATAATGTGGTACTATTTGATGTAAAATTGAAAGGCTATAGAGTAAAAAACATAGTTTATCTAACTATGATAGTGATTTTTTTTTCTAAATTCGATTTAAAACAACTATATTTAGGACATAATTTCTCGCAGGGCTTCATAAACTTTTTGTGTAGGTAAGCCTACAATAGTGTTGTAAGTACCCTCAATTTTAATTACTTTAGCAAGTCCAATCCATTCTTGGATGGCATAAGCCCCAGCCTTATCATAAGGTTGATATGTTGTAATATAATAATTCATTTCTTCTTCAGATATAGGAGCAAAGTGAACATAGGCCGTATCAGAGAAACTGATTTGTTTGTCGACCCCCAGCAGACAGACACCAGTTATAACTCTATGCTGCCGCCCAGATAATGCACGTAAGATGCGTAAAGCATCTTCGTAATTTTTTGGTTTGTGAAAAATCGTGTCGTCTTGTAGTACAATGGTATCAGATGCTAATATGATAGTATCTGCTTGCAAATGTTCGCGCACAGCAGCTGCTTTTTGTTGGGCGAGATATACGGGAACTTCACTTTTAGGAATGTTTTCAGGAAAAGACTCCTCTATATCTTGTTCTACGATTTTAAAAGAACAACCCATTGCCTCTAATAATTGGCGGCGACGAGGGGATTTAGATGCTAGTAAGACAAAAGGTAAATTTATAGCCATAATGCAGTGATGTTTTGTGAGCTTAAGTAATTAACAAAATAATTAAACAATAAAATTTAATCATGAGGGAAAGCCCTCATTACCTCAACCAAATTTATTTAATAACCAACTAATAGTAATCAATCAATCATCTTCTTTTTAACCATGACCCAAAATTCAAAAAAAAGCAGGTGATTTTGTAACTACACCAATTAAAATTTAAATTTACATTCATGAAATATGATATGGAATGGCTTTTAGAGAAAGTCAACAAAGGAGAGAGCATAGATTACCTTCTTTTCTGGGGGCATCAGCACGATTTAGACAATCCCGAAAAAGTAGATCGACCTTGTTTAAGTCAATGGTATGACAACAATTCATCGTTCACTGTTTTGCATGAACGCTATCGTACGGCCGAGCATTGGATGATGACCCACAAGGCGCGTTTGTTTGAGGATGATGAAATGGTAGATCGTATCTTGAGAGCGAGAACTGCCGCTAAAGCTAGAAAATTAGGGCGTTTGGTACAGCCTTATGAAGAAAAGAAATGGATGGCCAAGGCTCGTGATATTGTTATAGAGGGCAATTATCACAAATTTGGACAAAATCCAAAATTAAAAGATTATTTGTTGGCTACAGGCGATAAGGTATTGGTAGAGGCTACTCCACTAGATACACTTTGGGGTACAGGATACAATCGTTCTCATCGTTCTGCCACCCAGCCAGCCGAATGGAAAGGGAAAAACTGGATGGGTTTTGCCCTTATGGAAGTTAGAGATATGTTGAACGAAAAAGGATACGAAGCACCGTCTTACAAGTACTAAAATTACTTATGAAAAATTTTTTGGTCGGCCTAGTTGCTGTAGCTATTTTAGGTTATATAGGAACATTAATAGCTTGGTGGGGGCTGGCACTAATAGCAGCCCTTGTTGGTTTTGCTATACATGAACATGCAGGAGTGGTCTTTCTAAGTGGATTCTTAGGAGGAGCACTCTTTTTTGGGCTTTATGCTTATTATTTGGATAATGCCAATCAAGGGCAGCTCTCTGCTATGATGACAAAAGTGTTGACCTTTCCTCCTTTTTGGCCTACAGTAGTGCTTGGAGGGTTGTTGGGGGGGCTAGGAATGCTTACAGGCAAGTACTCGCGTGATGTACTGTTTGGAGAAAAAAGAAAAAGCAAATATAGAGGCAAGTATCGTTAGTTTAGGTGCTAGTATCAACGCTGTTGTTTGTATAATTTTAGTAGTAGTTATTATAAATACAAGATATGGAATCTGTTCATCATTCTGGATTTGTCAATATCATCGGTCGCCCTAATGCTGGTAAATCTACACTGATGAATGCATTGGTAGGGGAGCGCATGTCTATTATTACAGACAAGCCACAAACCACCCGTCACCGAATTATAGGTATTGTTAGTGATGATAATTATCAAGTAGTTTTTTCAGATACCCCCGGATTTATCAAAGATCCTAGATACGAGATGCAAAGCAGCATGAACAAATTTGTATCCTCTACCTTTAAGGATGCTGATGTGATGTTGTTGGTAGTTGATGTGCAAGAGCATTACGATGATGAAAACCCTCTGTTTAAGAAATTAGAAAGCATAAAAGTGCCTTTGTTTTTGGTTTTGAACAAAATTGACTTGGTAGATGATGAGACCTTGATGAATAAAATTTTGGTTTGGAAGGACAAGGCTAATTTTACAGATATTATTCCTATTTCTGCGTTGCACAAAGAGCAGACAGAGGAGTTGATGCAGCGCATTTTGGAGCACTTACCCGAAGGGCCTGTCTATTATTCTAAAGACCAATTTACTGATCGTCCAGAACGCTTTTTTGTATCGGAGATTATCCGTGAAAAAATTCTGCTCAATTACTATCAAGAAATTCCATACTCTTGTGAGGTAGTGGTTGACGAATATAAAGAAGACGCTCAAAAGAATTTGGTTCGTATACATGCAACCATTTATGTAGGACGAGAGAGCCAGAAGAACATCATTATTGGCAAACGTGGTTCCTCTATCAAAAAGTTAGGCATAGATTCGCGCAAAGCCATAGAAACTTTTATCGAAAGCAAAGTGTACTTAGAGTTGTTTGTAAAGGTAAAGGACAACTGGCGCAATGATGATCGGATGCTGAAACATTTTGGTTACAAGCATTAATTCTTTTATAAGGCAAACTTTGGCTCCTATTGTACAAGACAGGTATTTATGTCTGTTTTTGTGCAAAAAAATAGTATTTTTGGATATTCCCCACAGAGTAGTGATAAATTGCAACCAATTTATTGTTGGTTTTAGGCTTAAAACTACTCCTTACAGAAAGTAAAGTATTTGTATCAATGACATTTGAGGATTTAGAGTTAGATTATGAATTATTAGATGCCTTGGATTATATGGGCTTTGTTGAGGCTACTCCCATCCAAGAGCAAGCTATTCCACTTATTCTAGATGGGTGCGATCTGATTGCTTGCGCTCAAACAGGAACAGGAAAAACCGCCGCTTTTATCTTACCTATTCTCAACAAATTGGCCGAAAATCCTACACCGTCTACCAATACCTTGGTCGTGTGTCCCACTAGAGAATTGGCTATACAGATTGAAAAACAAGTACAGGGTTTTGGCTATTTCTTGGGGGTTAGTTCTATTGCTGTATATGGTGGAAGTGGGGGCGATGATTTCTCCCAGCAAAAACGCGCTTTGACACAGGGGAGCAATATTATTGTGGCTACACCGGGCAAGCTAATTTCTCATTTGAATTTGGGCTATGTCAAATTTGATAAAGTAGAACATCTGGTATTGGATGAGGCGGATAGAATGCTCGATATGGGTTTTCTGGAAGACATCCAAAAAATCATTTCTTACTTGCCCCCAAAACGTCAAAATTTGATGTTTAGTGCTACTATGGCACCCAAGATTCGCACACTTGCCAATCAAATTCTCACCAATCCCAAGACCATCAATATTGCATTGGATAAACCTGCTGAGGGCGTTTTGCAGGCTGCCTACACCGCCTATGATCAGCAAAAAACACCACTCATTCACAGTTTATTATCGGATAAGCCCGAATACGAGCGTATTTTAATTTTTACCTCCACCAAACGCAAAGTCTTTGATATAGTGCGCTCTTTGCGTAAAGAAGGCTACTCGGTAGCAGGCATTTCCTCAGATTTGGATCAAGATGAACGTGAAAAAGTGCTGCTAGAATTTAAGCAGAAGGCAGTCAGAATTTTGGTAGCAACAGATATTTTGAGTAGAGGAGTAGACATTAAAGATATTAACTTGGTCATCAACTATGATGTGCCGGGGGATGCAGCAGATTATGTACACCGAGTAGGGCGTACGGCACGTGCCTCTACTACAGGGGTGGCCTTGACTCTAGTATCGCCTGATGATATGTATAAATTTGCTCGTATTGAGAAGCTGATTGAATCTGAAGTGCCCAAATTGCCGATCCCCAAAGAATTGGGCGAAGCCCCCGAATACAAAACTCGTGGCAGTAGTAAAGGAAAAGGGCGAGGCCAATACAAGGGAAAGGGCAAATCAAACAACCAATCACGCAAAGGCGGCAACAATAAGCACAAAAAACCTTACAACAAAAACAATAGTAAAAAGCGCAATAACAATCGCTCAAATTCCTCTAAGGACAATGCTCAAAATTAGGGGCTGTTAAGTTCTAAATTTTCTAGTTTTTACACAGTGGTTTTAAGAACCCCGA
>CAYULH010000133.1:0-13972 GCA_964445645.1 uncultured Aureispira sp.
GGCAAGCTTTATTTACAGGCCAAGGCCCCTACCAACAAGGCTGGCTGCTCAAGCTCGACCAACACGGCTGCTTGGTACCGGGTTGTCACCTCATTAGCACCTCATTGCTCCCCAATCAGCCCCAAGCCGAGCTAAAACTCTACCCCAATCCGGCCGTAGATTATCTCAATGTATTGTATAGGAATAAGCATATTGGAGAGAAATTGACCTTTCGGATTTTGGATGTGCAAGGGCGAGTGCTGCAAAGCCATACTGCTAGAGCTATTTCTGACAAGACCTATATTTTTCCTGTTTGGGAATTGTTGGGGGGCTGGTATGTGTTGGAAGTGCGGCAAGATGGCGTGTTGGTGGGTAGTGAGGTTTTTGTGAAGGGGTAGGGATATTCTTGGGTTTGAGTAGTTGTTTTTTTTTGAAATATAACACTTCCAATTCTAAGCTGTAGAGGGCAGGGGAGCATCAGCCTTAGGTACTTTATCCAAAAGCAAAATCATGGCCGTGTAATAAAAGGGCAAGCAGGGAATTTTGTAACGTGCCAAGGCCCCAAAATTGAAGGAAGTAAAGCCCACCGCAAAGGCAAAAATAATGGAGAAGACCAAGCAAAACAAAATAACAGGGTCGCTCAATAGGGCAAGTAGCCCTCGCCATAGTCCGACCTTGAAAAACACATAAGCAGTCAAGAGCAGCGTAAACAGGGCTTCAATGGCAGAAGGGATGACAATAATTTTTCGGGCTTCCCAAAGATAGGGGCGAAACAAGGCTACATTAACGGCTTTGGGAAATGCTTTGACCAAGCCAAAGAGTGTCGGATCCAAGGTGCCCAAGTCATAACCAGTACCATTGTCTCGCTCTGTACTCAGCTTGAGCCACCATTGCATTTTGGCGGCTTCTTCCATAAAACCAGTTAAGGTATATTGAGAATAAACAGAGCCTAGCACTTGAATGACCACAACACCTCCAAGTGCTCCTACTCCAAAAAAAATGGGCGTGGCAAATTTTCTTAAGGTGTCGTTCTTGATGCGTTCTTTGTACATAAAAAATACCCAAATAACCGTAGCTGGAAAAATAGCTAGTAGAACGTAGACTTTTGTGTTTTTCATCAAAAAAGCACCCATTATAATAAAAAAAATAGACCTAATCCAGTGTTTCTTTTTACTAATAATGCTGTAATAAATACCATTCACAAAGAACCCCAATGCCCCAATTACAATAGAATCTTTCATGATTCCTGTGCTCCAAAACCACATAGAGGGCAAAAACAGAATGGCTAAGGCCAATTGCCAGTGCAGATGGGGAGCCAAATCATAAAAAACACGATATAAGGCCCAGCAACCCAAAAAACTAAAAACGGTCATGATAAAGGAAATACCAATATAGGTGCCAAAACCAAACAAACTAACCGAACCTGCCACTCGAATTACCATAGCTTCTTTCTCATGTACAAAAAAGCCCCGCAGGCTTACCGCATTGACGGTATCCAATGACCAATCATGAAAATCTAAAAACAGCATCTCGTAGGCCAAGGAGGGATTGCTCAATAGAGCATTATAAATATCACGTGCGCCAAAAAAATAAAAAAAGGTATCGCCATAGCCATAATAGTACTGATACATACAGGCTGTGAGTACTGCTCCCAGTAGCCTAAGCCCCAATGCAGGCAAAAAATACCGTTTTAATTGACTATCTTTATAGCGTTTATTACGATAAACCCAAAAGATTCCTACCCAAAAAATGACCAAAAATGGCAATAGGAGAAAATCCTTAGGATATAATATTTGCCAAGCTACTAAAAGCATATTGATAAAACCATTGTTTGAAGGGTAGAATGATACAAGTAGATACTGTTTGTTTTAGAATGGAACGACAACAGTAGGTACTTATTTTTGAAGCAATCCGAATTTTGTAGAAAGTTGCTTACAAAAACAAAGATAACTAACAAGTTATGGAAGAAAGACAAAAATAGTTGTAGTTAAATTACTATTTCGTTCCAAAAATGTACTTGATTGGTTATCAGATAATTATGAGGGTTTAATGCTTTGCAAAATATTACCATTAAAACAAAAGACCCGTTGGCAAATTATAAAAAAATAGGTATTGTACTCAACACAGCTTGGAATATTCACAATTTTAGGTTGGGGCTTATTCGTGCTTTGATTCAAGAAGGCTACAAGGTGGTGGCTATTGCACCCGAAGATGAATTTGTGTCTTCGGTCACAGAAACAGGTGCTCAATTTGTACCTCTACAACACTTGAGCCGCAAGGGAGTCAATCCATTCAAGGATTGGATGTTGTATAGGGAGTTGTACCAAATTTTTAAGCAACACCAACTAGATGCCGTATTGTTGTACACCATCAAACCCAATATTTATGGCAATTGGGCGGCGAAGAAATTAGGCATTCCTAGTATAGCCACGGTCACCGGGCTGGGCTACAGTTTTATGCAGGAAGGCATTGTACACCAAGTTGTAAAGTTGTTGTATCGTTCTGCTTTTCGCAAGGCCAAGCGAGTAGCCTTTCAGAACAGTGATGACAAAGCCTTGTTTGAGGAGTTGAGCTTGTGTGTACCCAACCAAACTATGCTCATTAAAGGGTCGGGGATTAATACCAGTTATTTTCAGCCGATGCCCAAGGCCAAAGCTGAAACAGACTTTGTTTTTTTGTTTGTTGGGCGTTTGTTGTATGATAAGGGGGTGCGAGAGTTGTTACAAGCAGCTGAAAAATTACAGGCTGCTAGAGAAAATACAACTTTTTGGATAGTGGGAGGCATTGACGAAGGCAACCCTTCGGCTATTCAGAAGGATTTGTTGGATTATTATGAGCAGCAGGGAGCAATAAAATACCTCGGACAATCTTCGGATGTGCGTTCTATTATGCGTGAGGCCGATGTGGTGGTTTTGCCGTCCTACAGAGAAGGTTTGCCACGGGTAATGCTCGAAAGTTTAGCCATGGGCAAACCCATCATTACAACAGATGCGGCTGGCTGTAGAGAAACCATAAGAGATGGTGAAAATGGATTTTGTATTCCTGTACGAGATGATCGGGCACTTTTTGAGGCTTTGGTCAAGATGCGAGATTTATCGGCAGAGCAACGCCAAGCTATGGGGGCTGTGGGGCGCACCATGGCATTAGAAGAGTTTGACGAACAAATTATTGTAGGGCATTACCTCAAGGAGTTGGCTGTTTTGTTGTAGAGAATAGTCGGGCTAATCATCTTGTAGTTTATTTTCTACTGAAATAAACGGCTCAAAATGATTGTTGTGAATCACATTTTGAGTAATGGCATAGCCTAGCCAACTGCCAAATATTATATCCAACATCATCAAATAAATGCCATAAAAGCCAATAAATTCTAGCAAAATAAAGAGTAAGACAAAAACAGTGGCTACTACTATAAAGGTCGTCAATGCGCCTTTTAACAAGATTGCTTGGTTGCTTTTGTCTTTGTTAGAAGTTATAAAGGCATTAATCCAAGGTGCTAGACCAAGTGCTATAATTATCAGCCCAATAGGAAGAGCCGTGAGTGGAAAATCGTTCATAGTGTGCAGTGTTGTCGTATTATAAAAAGGGGTTCTAATATTATAACCCAATTTTGACAATAAAGATTAACACAAAACGAAAAAAAGTTTATTAGCTCTAACTTTACCCCATTAATGCGGCAAATTGTAGTAATAAACTTGTAAATCAGGAAGTTGTTGGGCCACAGCCATAATCCACTTAGTATTATTTCTCAATCTAGAATTACCATCAATCAGCAAATGTTGGAGATTTGGCAATTGTTTTAAGCCCTTGATAGCAATTGTTTTTAGTTGATTATTGTAAGACAAATTTAGGGTTTTTATACTATTTAATTTGAACACAACAGGGGGAACAGTCGTCAAATCTTTATTGGACAAATCTAGTGTTTGATTGGTCGATAATTTTGTTTGTAATAATTGGATGGCCTCTGTTGTTGGCAGAGCAGTGAGCAGATAAACCAAACCCTTGGCGTATTTTTGATACCCATACCATGCTAGTTGAATGACGTTCAACTCCGTATATTTTTCCAATTTTTTGAGTCGTCTTTTAATGCTCGATTCATAGCTGTAGAGTGGAAAAAGGAGTTGTTTGCTTTTGATGTATTCCAACAAAGGAATAGAGGCATGTTGCCCCAGCAGCCGTTCTAATGCCCGTTTTGTTGTCTGATTATCTGTGAGTTGGTGTGCCCAAAACAAAGCAGTGAGTAGAGTAGGAGGAAAGCCTCCCTGTTCAAAAATAGTTAAGGCAATTTGAATATTCTCCTCGTTGCCACTACACAGCAGCATTTCTAGCTGTTCCAGATTGCTGTTATCGCCCTCCTCTTGTACCAAGTAAGCACTTGCACGTTGTGCCAAATACTGTACAATTTCCTTTTCTGTTATAATTGGGATATTCCATTCCAAGGCTTGTTGATACCCCCCTTTAGAACGTTGCCCTAGTAATAATAAGCCTGATTGTGGCTGCAATTTGGCTTGGTAACGAATGCCTTGTTCCTTGAGTTGTCGGCGCAATAATCGTTTATCAATGCTCAACTTGCCTTGTACAGCAAGGCTATTATTCTGTTTGAGAATAGCTCCTGCTTCACTGCCCCAACGCTCCTGATAATATTCTAAGGCAAGCAGGCGCAACGGCTCTATTTGCAATACATCGGTTGCTGCTAATACTAAATGCGCTTGTGCCAGTTTTTGTAGTTTGTCTTTTTGGCCAGCTAGTAAATTCATTAATAACACTCTGTACCGCCAACTCCACTGATGAATATAAGCCTGTTGCAAAAGTGTGGTATAGTATTTTTTTTCGAGTGTGGAGTGTTGGTATAAATAAGGAATTTGTTGGCAAAAATCTGGGCGGCTCTTTTTTAGCTGATTACCAATGCGTTTGTGTACAAGGAGTTCTTGCAACTGGGTAAGTGTTGTTAATCCCTTGGGAATGAAGGCAGATTTGGGAAACTGAACTTTATGCAGATTGAGATGCTTGAGGTGGGGCAATAGTGTTAGGCAAGACCAGTCTACCGCTTCCTTAAATACACTGCCTTGTAAGGAAAGTTCCTCCAATTGGTCGAGCCGTAAAATAGCAGTTGGAAAACTTGTAAAATGTTGCTTTTTGAGTGCTAAACGCTTGATTTGAACAAGTTGGTCAAGAATGGGTAGGAGTGGACTCAACGGAACACCATCTAATACCAAGGTTTGAAGCTTGGGAAAATACGCTGCAAATAGAGGTGGCT
Source organism: uncultured Aureispira sp. (assembly GCA_964445645.1). Taxonomy (GTDB): domain Bacteria; phylum Bacteroidota; class Bacteroidia; order Chitinophagales; family Saprospiraceae; genus Aureispira. The sequence goes on from CAYULH010000133.1 coordinate 5,234, forward strand.
CTGGCTGCAAAAAACCTTTGACCAAATGCAATTCTTCTACATTGATGCAGCGTTGAAGTAGATGCTCAAAGTTATGAATGTTGTAATAATTACTAATGCGAATAGCAGTTATGGATTGGTAGTCCTCTACTATTTCAAGCTCGCTAAGGTAATATAGAGTGAGTTGTTTTTTCATGGCTAAATATAAAAAAATGAGGCTTGATTATGTCTTTTTAATACGTCAATTTGTGTTTCGTTTTTTTACTCAATAAAAACTTAAGGTGTCATAAATGTAAATATTGCCTAAAAATATGTTACATTCCAGCTTTTATAAAAACCAAAAAAATAGCTTGATGTTTTTAGGTTCAATTAGGTTATTTATTTTTAATCAAATTTTGAGAATTGGTTTTGTTTAAGTTGTAATTATAAATGTTTCATTAATAGATTTTGTTCTGGAAATGATTAATATAAAATATATTAAAGAAGAAATTAAAGATCAGTATTTGAAAGATAATCGTCCTTGGATTATCGGGTTTAGTGGAGGAAAAGATTCAACGGCTGTTTTACAGTTAGTTTGGTATGCTCTAAGAGAATTACCAAAAGAAAAATTACAAAAAGAGGTTCATGTAGTTTGTAATGATACACTAGTTGAAAACCCTCGTATTGTTGAGTGGATTGATCGAAACCTTAGTAGTATTGAGAATAAAGCGAGAATTGAAGGTTTACCAATAATTGTGGCAAAAACAACCCCTGAACTTGATGATAGTTTCTGGATTAACCTAATTGGTAAAGGCTACCCTGCACCTAATAGTAGTTTTCGCTGGTGTACTGAAAGACTAAAAATTAATCCCACAACAAAATATATAAAAGATCAAGTAGCAAAAAAAGGAGAAGTTATTATATTACTAGGAACAAGGTCAGATGAAAGCTCTAATAGAAAAAAAACAGTAGCTAAGTTCCAGATTTCTACTAATCGTCTTAGAAGACATGTTGAGCTTAATTTAGCATATATTTTTGCACCTATTAAGGATGTTACTACTAATGAGCTTTGGCAGTATTTGCTTCAAGTACCTTCACCTTGGAATGGAACAAATAGGGACTTAGTAACCTTGTATAAAAATGGTTCAGGAGGAGACTGTCCTTTAGTTATTGATACTTCAACTCCTTCTTGTGGTCAAAGTAGATTTGGTTGTTGGGTTTGTACAGTGGTTAAGCGAGATAAATCTATGGAGGCACTAATTGATAATGGTGAAGAACACTTAGAACCATTATTAGAGCTTAGGGATTGGCTCGTAGATAATAGAAATAAAGACAAATATCGGCAAATGCGATTGAGAAATGGAGGAAAGGGAAAAGGACCATATAATATACAAACAAGGCAATATATATTGAAACGTTTGCTAGAAGCTCAAAAAATATCAGGTGAACAATTATTGACCTCTCAAGAATTGAAAGGAATTCAGGTTATTTGGCAAATGGACGGTTTTGATGCTAATGCCTATCAAATCTATTATGAGGTTTATGATGAAAAAAAGATATACAGTATGACACCAAAAGACAAACTAAAACAAAAGCAAAAAGAGGAGTTGGCAGACTTATGCTTAAAAAACAAAGTAAATCCTGACAAGATGCTGAACCTAGTTAAGAATGAAAAAGACAAGCGATTACTTCGAAAACGAAATAATATACAGAAAATTATTGCAGAAACAATTAGAGAAGAAGCTGGATTATGAAAATATCATCTGTAGAGTTTAATAATTTTAAGCCTTATTATGGAGCAGTGACATTAGACCTCACTACAAGTAAGGATAAGAATGTGTTATTGGTGGGAGGGCGTAATGGACAGGGGAAAACAAGCTTTCTCGTTGGTGTTGTTTGGTGTTTATATGGTAAAAATATTGCTATTGTAGATGAGATTTATAAGAATGAAGTGAAAGGAAATTATCCTACATTTTTAAATGACTCACTTAATTGGGTAGCAAAAAGAGAAGCGAAGTTCACTTTTTATGTCAAAGTTGTATTTAACGATGTGCAACTCTCAGATGTGTTTTTTGAACATGAACAGAAAACAACTGAAATAACATTAATTCGAACTTATAATACTGATACCACAAAGGAATCTTTTGATATTCTAATGGACGGTAATCCTATTGAGTTGTCATCAGACGAAACGGATAAAATCAATTTTGTTAATGATTACTTAATTCCTATTGATATAGCAAAATTTGTGTTTTTTGATGCAGAGAAAATTGCTGAAATCGCATCTTTGAAAGAAAAGGCGCAAGCAGCTTTAATGGATAAAGCTTTTGGGCAGATCTTAGGTTTGGATACTTATGAGAGTTTAATCCAAAATTTAAAAGATTATGAAAGAAAGCTCAAAAAAGAAGCCTCGTCACATGAAGTACAACTTGAAATTAAAAATTATGAAGGCATAAGAGATGAAAATTTTATAAAAATAACAGCTATTAATGAAGAACTAGAGGAGATAGATGAACAGATAGATGAACTTAACGTAGAAATTCGGGATTTGACAAATCAACTTATTAAAAGAGGAGCAACGTTTGTTCAAGTTGATTTAGATGAACTGAGACAGAAAGAGGTAGCACTTAATGAACAGTTGAAAAAAGCTGGTGAAAAGTTTAATGAAGTAGCTGATTTAATTCCTCTGGCGATTATGGCGCATAAATTAGAGGAAACATTAGAACATGTAAATAAAGAAATAAGTATTCTAAATAAAGATATAACAAGACAGACGTTAAAAAGTAAAACAAAAGAATTTGCAGAATATTTATTTTACAAACCGGATTTACTTGAACCAGAAGATGATATAGATCCAGAGCAAAAGTTTTTTTACTACACCAAGGCAAAAAATATGTTATTGGAACTTTACTCTGAGGGTGACGATGATGATATTTCATTAGATTTTCATCATGAATTGGATAAATCAGAAGTTAATCATCTTCAAAATGTATTTGGCTTAGTACAAGGTTATTCAAAGGATAGATTTGAGTCAGTCTTTAATGATTTTATGCGCTGCAAAAATGATTATGAACAGTCTGTAAAAGAATTAAACATAGCTGAATCAGCTTTAAAAGATGAAATTACATACGATTTACAAGAGCAAAAAAATAGAGCAGAGGAAGAGCGTGATAGATTGGTCAAAAAATGTGTATTACAAGAAGATGAAAGAAGTAGATTAGAAGTAAGAAATAATGAAATTGGATCAAAGGTTAGTGCTCTTCTTAGTAAGGTTAAGGTTTCTAAACAGGTAGAGAAACAGCTTAAAGTTGTACAAAAATATATCAAAACTCTTCAAGTTTTTATAAAAAATCAAAAAGAGGAAAAGAGAAAAACCTTAGAAGGTACCTTACTAACAGAGCTACAAAAATTGTTGAAAAAAACAGACTTGGTCAATAAGGTCGAGATGAACATATTGAATAATAATTTAGGCTTGGAAGTAAGACTCTATAACAGTTCTAAGAAGAAAATTAACCCTAGCAGAGATATGTCAAAAGGAGAACAGCAACTGTATATATCGGCATTACTAAAAGCTATATTATCTGAATCTATATATAACTTACCTGTGTTAATAGATACTCCTTTAGGCAGATTAGATCAAGAGCATAGAGATAATATCCTAATACATTATTATCCTGAACTATCAGAACAAGTGGTTATATTTTCGACAAATACGGAAATTAGAGTTTCTGATTTGCCCAAGATAGAAAAACATATAGCTAAAAGTTATCGACTAGAGAACTTAGAGAAAAAGACTATTATTCACGAAGGGTATTTCAATTAGAATCATGAATAGAATAAAAACAAGTGAGGCGAATAAAAAAGTAGTATATTCACTTACTAATAATAAATATGGATTTAGAGATGATAGAACTATTGCCCAAATTGCAATAGCTTATAGTATTCAGTCAAATGATTATTTTGGTGTAGAGCACTATGGAACAAAAGATAATAAAGGAAAAGAGTACCCAGATAGTCTATTAGGAGAAATTAATAGACAGAGCAATGATGTTATTTATCGAGCTGTACTTAATCAGCATTATGGTAGAAAGCTAATGGACGAAGAAATTCCTAAATTGCTTAAATTACATTTAGATGCAGGATTAGAGGTATTAGATAGAGAAATTATACAAAACCCTAAAGGCAAAAATGCACATATCGATTACTTATTGAGCATTATTAACAATGGGTTAAGTTTAATAACTTCAGATGCTTCATATATTCCTACAACTTCAAGTGATAAAACTAATATAGCTGCCTACGATGGTGCTTTAGAAATAGAGTTAGGCAAAGACTCAGAAACATTAGAGCCTATAACTCTAAGGATTAATGATGAAAATTATTTTGATAGCCAGCATTTTGCCGTGGCAGGTATGAATGGATCAGGGAAAACAGAACTGGTCAAGGATATACTCTATCAAATTACTCAACAAACGAATAATGAGTTAAAATTTATTTTCTTTGATTATAAAGGTGAAGGCAAGTCTGAAAAACTACAAAGTTTCCTAAAAGCTACTTCATGTGAGTTCGTTAATATTCAAGAAAAACCTTTTGCATTTAATCCATTGATGTATGTAAATATGGTGAATGATAGAGAACGCAGCTATCATATTAAATCTTTTAAAGAAACTGTAGCTTCTATAGACAAAAGAATTGGAGTGAAGCAGAAGAATAGTCTTGAAATAACTTTGAAAAATTGTTTTAGAACTGCTTTTAAAGAGGGAAAACCTCCTTCAATAATTGAAGTCTATGAAGCTTTGTTGAGTTATTATGAAGAATCTAACAATAAGCCTGATACTTTAACCGGTATTATGAAAGATTTAGCAGATGGGGTTTTCGCACAAGATTATGATGATAAGTTCCTTCTCTATGATCGAAACTTATACATTAATTTGCCACCAACGTTACCTGATTCTGCAAGACAGGCATCTGTATTTTTGACACTTAATTACTTGCTGACAAAATTTATGTCCTGCAATGATGTAAAATCTTCAGAGGATAGAATAAAACCTATTCGTTACATTATTGTAATAGATGAAGCCCATGCTTATCTAAAGCATAAAAATATGGCCTCTGTTCTTGAAAATTTATTGCGAATGGTACGCTCCAAGGGAGTAATTGTAATGATGATTTCTCAGGGAATAGCAGAATATAAACAGAAAGAATTTGATTTTTCGTCACAAGTTAAAATTCCTATTCTTTTAAATATTCAAAATAAAGATTTGAAACAAGCAAAATCATTTGTTGGAACACCCAAAAGCGATTCACGGCTTCGAACAGTTCTTCATCAGTTAGAAGGGGGAAAAGGAGTGATTAATTTTGAAGAATCTAAACTTATGGATATAAATATGTTTTGGCAGAGGAAATTGTAGCAAATTTACTTATAATCACACTCTTGGTTTTCAGTTCTTTTTGCACTTACCTTAAACGTCTGAACAACAAGCATCTACTCTGTGACTTAGTATGTCAAGGTTGAATTTGAGATAATATTTATTCTAAAAAACAAAAATGTCGCCCCAAAAAAATGAGGCGACATCTGTAAATTTATCTAAAGAAACCAAGAATTACTCTTTATCAGCTTCTGCTTCTGTGGTTTTTATTTCAATAACCATGTTTTCGTCGTCGTCCAAGCTGGCCACTAAGACCGTATCTTCTTCCAAGTCATTTTGGTTGTTGAGTATAAACTCGGCTAATGGATCTTCCAAGTATTTTTGAATAGCTCTATTGAGTGGACGGGCACCAAATTGTGGATCATATCCTTTTTCAGATAAGAACGTTTTTGCTTTTTCGTCCAATTCTAGGCTGCAACCCAATTCCTTGAGACGGCCGTATAAATCTTTGAGCGTAATATCAATGATACGGAAAATATCATCTTGGTTTAGACTATTAAAGACTACAACATCGTCAATTCTGTTCAAGAATTCAGGAGAGAAGGTGCGTTTTAGAGCATTTTGAATAACACTTTTTGTGTTTTCGTCCGAATTTTCTTGTCGGGCTTTGGTAGCAAATCCAACACCCTGACCAAAATCCTTGAGGCGACGCGCACCCACATTGGAGGTCATGATGATGAGTGTATTCTTAAAGTCTACCTTGCGGCCCAAACCGTCCGTCAATTGACCATCATCCAATACTTGCAATAAAATATTAAAAATATCGGGGTGTGCTTTTTCAATTTCATCCAATAGGATAACAGAATAAGGCTTGCGGCGTACTTTTTCAGTCAATTGTCCACCTTCCTCATAGCCTACATAACCCGGAGGCGCACCAATCAAACGGCTCACTGCAAATTTTTCCATGTATTCACTCATGTCAATTCTAATCAAAGAATCTTCGGAAGTAAATAATTGGCGAGCAAGTACCTTGGCCAATTCCGTTTTACCAACCCCTGTAGGCCCTAAGAAAATAAAAGTACCAATAGGTTTGTTTGGATCTTTGAGTCCTACACGATTGCGTTGTATGGCTTTGGTTACTTTGAGAATGGCATCATCCTGACCAATAACTTCACCTTGAAGGTCAGCGGTCATGTTGAGCAATTTGCGATTTTCTTTCTCGGCTACACTGCTTACAGGAATACCTGTCATCATAGAAACCACCTCGGCAATATCCTCTTCTTCTACAGGATAACGTTTAGTTTTGGCCTCTTCGTCCCATTGCTTTTTGGCTTGCTCCAATTGACGAATCAATTTGGACTCTTTATCGCGGAAATTGGCAGCTTTTTCATATTCTTGGTCACGAACCGCTTGATTTTTGTGCTCTTTGGTTTGTTCAATGCTATCCTCCAACTCTACAATATGCTTGGGTACGTGGATGTTTTTGAGGTGTACACGGGCACCAACTTCATCCATTACATCAATAGCTTTGTCAGGCAAGAAACGATCAGAAATATAACGATCACTCAACTTTACACAAGCTTCAATGGCCTCATCTGAGTAATTGACATGGTGAAAATCTTCGTATTTTTCTTTGATGTTGCGTAAGATGTGTACAGCTTCCTCTGGTGTTGGCGGATCAATAACCACTTTCTGGAAACGACGATCCAATGCACCATCTTTTTCAATGTATTGGCGGTATTCATCTAGTGTTGAGGCACCAATGCACTGCAACTCGCCACGTGCCAAGGCTGGTTTAAATATATTGGAAGCATCCAAAGAGCCTGTTGCGCCACCTGCACCTACAATCGTATGAATTTCATCAATAAACAAAATCACGTCTCTTGATTTTTCCAATTCGGTCATGATGGCCTTCATGCGCTCTTCAAACTGACCACGATATTTGGTACCGGCTACCAAAGCAGCCAAATCCAACATCACAATACGTTTGTTGAAAAGCGTTCTGGAAACCTTGCGCTGGTGAATGCGAAGCGCCAAGCCTTCTACAACGGCTGTTTTACCCACTCCGGGTTCTCCAATGAGAATGGGGTTGTTCTTTTTGCGTCGAGATAAAATTTGAGAAACGCGCTCAATTTCTACCTCTCGGCCAATAATTGGATCTAATTTGTCTTCTTCGGCTAATTTAGAAATATCGCGTCCAAAGTTGTCTAATACAGGGGTGTGAGATTTACCTTTGCTACGGCTTCCTCTAGAGGAACTACCGCCGTCTCCGCTATCTCCACGCCCTTCGTCTTCATCATCAAATTCTGGCATATCAGAAGTAATATCTGGGTTAATTTCTGTTCCCACGTATTCTAGTTCCGTTTTGAATACATCATACGTCACATCAAACTGCAAGAGTACACGAGCAGCTAGATTATCTTTATGTTTGAGAACAGATAGTAAAATGTGTTCCGTACCAATAAGTTCGCTTTTTAGCAGTTTAGCCTCTAAAAAGGTCACTTTTAATACCTTTTCTGCTTGTCTGGTCAATGGCAAGTTGCCAATGTTGTAAGCAGTAGGTAGATTGTCTGTGTTTTGGTTAATAGAATCTTCCATTGCAGACTTTAAATGTTTAGGATCAACGTTGAGTGATTCCAAAACACGTACAGCCAAGCTATTGGGTTCTTTGAGGACACCCAATAAGAGATGCTCTGTACCTATGTAATCATGACCAAACTTAAGTGCTTCTTCTCTGCTGTGAGAGATGATCTCCTTGACTTTTGGAGAGAATCTGTTGTTAGGCATAGTGATGTTTTATGGATTGCCAAATCTGCTAAGATTTGGTAAATAATTTTATTGTTAGAGATGGTTTAATAAGGGCCAATTGGCCGTTGTTTTTGCCCTGTAAAAATACATGTTGGTACTTCAAGAGAGCAATAATCATCCTTGGTAGACTACTTATTCTTAAAAATACTATTCACAAATTATAAGTGGTTAACGGTTAGTTTTTTATGCAGTTTATTGTAAAAAGTACAATTACTTGTTAATTAATCTATATGCAATATTTTTTCTATTTTGACAAAGAAAAAAACGCACAATATTATTAACAATAATACAGCGAAAAAGTTGCATTACAACTACCTGCAAAGAAAGGTAGATAATATTTCTAAAAAAGGAAAATTTTTAATTGAAGTTGTTTCAAGTAAGGTTTAAGAAAAGTATTGCATTTTTTGTTCAAAAAGAACGAATGCTTTTGCTGGTGGTAAGCTGGCTTAAAAGTTGTAGACTTTTGTATGAAAATATATAGTGGTTACACTTTTAAAATGCTGCTTGTACTAATAGTGTTTGGTGGAAAATAATTATTGATACTGGCTTTTAAGTAGTCTTAAAAAAGTAAACGGGCTAAAAAACGATTCTTTTTCCCCAGCTA
>CAYULH010000134.1:0-1584 GCA_964445645.1 uncultured Aureispira sp.
AAAAGAATCGAGGAAGGTGTAAAAAGAGGAATCGGGATGGAGTTGGAATTGGGCGAAAGCTGAGGGAGTATTCCATACGATGCTTAGAAATAGGCATAGTGTCCCCTGTAGTAATTTGTACATGAATTACAGTGTGTTTGGTTGGTTGGTTTGGGAAAAAAGCCCCGATGCTTGCTGTGGGGACAAGGAGGGGGGAGTCTTTGTTGTTGTAAATATACGTTTAAAAACATAATTAGTCTATTATCAGTAATTATTGATTTTGGGAAACAGTGATTGTAAGAGGAAATACCCAAATTTATTTTATTCTAAAATCTTCTTTTCTAATAAAAAACACCAAGTACACCTGACATATAGCCATTCAATAAGCTATAAGTTGTCATCTTCCGTTTTGAGTATTCAGAGTATTTTTAGTATCTTGCATTCTATTTATCAAGGTACTAGATACAAAATTATGCTCCTAGTGACCTATTAAAAAAGCAACAGAAGGGACTATTTATGAGCTTATTAAAGTTACTTTTATCACTAACTTGTACTATTCTACTTATTTGGCTATTGGGGAATGCTCGACTTAGTGGAGAAGCAGAGCATGTTATTACAGACGAGAATGGAAAAGAGCAAGTAGTACCTAGTACAGAGGTTTTGATTCCACCACTGGGCAAACTCTTGAGTCCTGCACATGGATTTTGGCAAAATGCAGAGGGCAGTTTTCCTGATTTAGAAACGAGTTTGGAGCACTCTACGCTATCTGCACCTGTTAATGTTTATTATGATGATCGTTTGGTGCCTCATATTTTTGCTCAAAATACCAAAGATGCGCTTTTTGCTCAGGGATATGTCACGGCATCCTTGCGCTTGTGGCAAATGGAATTGCAAACCCATTCAGCGGCAGGCCGCTTGGCCGAAATTTTGGGAACAACTCAACAAATACGCCAAATTTTGTCGGCTCGTGACAAAGAAACACGTCGTTTGGGTTTGCCTTGGGCTGCAGAGCGTTATATGGAAAAGGCAGCAAAAGACCCCCAACAAATGGAGGCTTTGCAAGCCTATGCTGATGGAGTTAATGCTTATATCGCTTCTTTGTCCTATGATGATTTGCCCTTGTTTTACAAATTACAAGATTATTGGCCAGAGGAATGGACTCCCCTTAAGTCGGCTCTGCTCCTAAAAAATATGGGGCTTATGCTCACCAACAAAAATCACGATTTTGAGCTAACGGCTGTTTTGCAAGAAATTGGTTTAGAGGAATTTGATCGGCTGTATGGAGAGTATTTTGAGGAGCAATCTCCCATTATCTTAGACACAGTTGCTATTGAGCAACCCCAAGTAATTGCCCAAGATGATCCTATTCGGTTGTACTTGGGGAATATAGGGTTAGATAGTCTTACACGTGATCTTTCGCCCAAGGGCATTGGGAGTAATAACTGGGCAGTTGCTGGTGCCAAAACAGCCTCTGGTTATCCTATTTTATGCAGGAATAGGCTTCGCATTCTCAGAAAGCATGGATTTCAATGATGCGATTTATGCGTTCAGCGACTTGCTCCGGACGTTCATCCGCATCAATGTCGGCAACGCTCAATCGGAGGA
>CAYULH010000134.1:1594-13747 GCA_964445645.1 uncultured Aureispira sp.
ATAACTGGGCAGTTGCTGGTGCCAAAACAGCCTCTGGTTATCCTATTTTATGCAATGATCCCCACCTAAAGCTTAATTTGCCAGCTATTTGGTTTGAAATTCAAATAAAAACCCCAGAATACAACAGCTATGGAGCAACTTTGCCCGGTGCTCCGGGGGTTATTTCTGGATTTAATGAGCATATTGCTTGGGGCGTAACTAATGTAAGCCATGACGTAAAAGATTGGTATGCTATACAGTGGAAAGACGATAGCAAAGCAGAATATTGGTTTGATAGCAGCTACAGAGCAGCCAGTATGCGTATAGAAACAATAAAAATACGAGATGCAGAACCACTGCTTGATACCATTTATATGACACATATAGGGCCTGTAACCAAGGAGACAGAGGAACGTGATTTTGCACTTCGTTGGACATTGCACGATCCTTCAGAGGAGGCATTGACGTTTTTGAAATTGATGCGTGCAACCAATTATAAGGATTATAAGGATGCTATTCGGCATTTTGCTTGTCCTGCTCAAAATTTTGTTTTTGCGGCCAAGGATGGAGATATTGCGCTTTGGACACAGGGCAAATTACCCCTTAGAAAAGAGCGTCAAGGCCGTTTTGTGCAGCAAGGAACTCGAAGCAGTGAACTGTGGTCGGGATTTATTCCTCAAGAACATATTCCACACGAGTACAATCCAGAGAAAAAATTTGTAGCCTCTGCTAATCAGCATTCTGTCCATCCGAGTAATTATCCTTATGATTATTATGGCTATTTTGAAGAGTACAGAGGGCGTTATCTCAATCGCCGCTTGGCCGAAATGGACAGCATCACAGTTGCGGACATGAAGGCATTACAGTATGATGCTTATAGTGTCAAGGCTGAAGATTTTATGGCTTTGCTCAAAGAACATTTGCAAAAAGGGCAATTAGACAAGGAAGCGTTGGAAATATGGCATTTGCTCAAGGATTGGGATTATAGGTTTAGTCGGGAGCAAATAGCACCAACTATTTTTGAGCAATGGTTTGACAGCTTGGAAGTGTTGGTATATGATGAGTTTTGGTTGACCGATAGTGCTAGTGGCAAGCATCATCTCTTTCCAGATGAGTTCAATTTGTTGCAATTATTGAAGCGTGATACAGGCAATGTGTATATTGATTACAAAAGAACACCCAATAAGCGCGAAACAGTAGCCGATATTATTACATTGGCTTTTCAGCAAATTGTTGGAGAAATCCCTAAAGATGAAAAGGGGAATATATTAACTTGGGGGGCAAGGCGTAGTTCAACTATTAAGCATCTGGCCAAAGTACCTATATTTGGAGTTCAAGACATCCCTTCGGACGGTCATCCTTCGACACTGAATGCTTTAGGCGACCGTCCTGGGCCTTCGTGGCGTATGGTGGTGGCATTGGGGCCAGAAGTAGAGGCTTATGGTATTTATCCCGGTGGGCAATCAGAAAATCCAGGTAGTTTTTATTACAAGAATATGATAGAAAAATGGTCAAAAGGTAATTATTATACCTTATTATTTATGAAGGATGAAACGGATAAAGCAGATCGAATAGTGTTCCAGCAGCGTTTTGAGTAATCAAAACAACTTAAATAAATTATAATACTTCCTGGATTAGTGCGCTTTGCTTATGAGCTCACCTACGGTTCGGTTTAGCTCGCTTCGCTCGTGAGCTTGGCGTTGCCTCGGTTTTTACTTTTTTTACACTCGGAAAGCGATCTGAATGAGTTTGTACAGTGTACAAACGAATCAGTAAGCTAAAAAAAATCTTGTATATAATTGATTATCAACCTTTTACAGCTTTGCTTGTCTTTCTGCAATAAATTGATAATCAGTTAGATACGATTTCCACCGAAGTAAGGTAAATTATCAATTAAAAATACAAAAAAATACACCCAAATATTCCTACAATAAATAAACACCCCATGCAGCGAAAAAATACTACATACGCCCTTTTTGCAGGCATTGCTCTGGTAGCTTGGATGGCTGCTGGGAGTTTACTGTACTCCAATCAATGCTGTACACCGCTTGGGAATGAGTCTTATGGGGGGCAATTACTTATTCAAGATGGCAATCATTTTAGAGTAGAGCATAATGAAGTAATTGCGTTCCCCTACAACAGCGACCAACTTATTTTGTCAGAACAAGTAAGTGAAGAGCTATTTAAGGTAGTGCGTTACATCAAATCCAATCCCGTCAAAAGTTTAACCATTATAGGCTTGTTTTTGGGCAAGGAGTCAGGTGGCCCAGATCTAGGAAAGGCACGTGCAGAGGCTTTGAGAAATGTGTTTATAGAAGCAGGAACGCCAGAGTATCAAATTCATACTGCTATTGGAAGACGAGATGATTTGGCACTGAACGAGTCAGGAGAAGTGTTATTGGGAGGCATTGATTTTGCATTTGATTGTTTAGATCCCTTTGAGCTTAGTGACCCTGCTTATCGTTTTTCGACAAAAGTGATAGACAATTTTGTATTTGATTACAACAGTTCACAATTCTTGATGCCACTGTCTAAAACGATGAAAGAACAAGTGGCTACCGTAGCCCAGTATCTTCAAGAACATCCTGATCGTCAACTCAAAATAACAGGGTACAACCATCCTGATGAAACACACTATGGAGCCTTGGCCAATTTGGGCTTGGCTAGAGCCAATACTGTTCGCAATTTGTTCTTAGAGGCAGGCGCACCTGCTTTTCAATTGATAATTGACGGCATTGCTGAGGAGCGATTGGCGGTATTGCCATCAGAATTATACGATAAGTTTTTGCCCAATGCCTTAGGTTTTAGATTTGATGCCTTGTCTAAACAACGGGTTAATAAATGGGAGCAAAAGGTGAAACGCACAGAAGAAGCACTCAAAAAACGGGGTGTTTTCCGATTTAAGGATTTTGGCGTAGAGGAGGCAAAAATAGTTGTTGATGATGAATTAAAAATTTATCTAAATGAATTAATTTTGTATCTTGGTAGTAGACCAAAATCAATGGTTTATATTGTAGGACATAGCAACCAACTAGCAACCAAGGAGGAAAGTGCGCTGAAAGGCAAAGAACGGGCAGATTATGTGCGAAATTTTTTGATAGAACAAGGAATTGCTCCTGCAAGAATAAAGGCCACAACAGCAGGCGATTCGCATCCTTTGGGCAAGCGTGAAACACGCTATGGACAACAAATTAACAGGCGAGTAGATGTTTTTGTTTCTTATAATGGCGAAGAGCCGCAACTCTATATTTTGCCTCCTGTTTCTACAGAAGAGGAAACAGAGGTAGAGCAACCCAAAGAAAAAAGTACTACTACAGAAAAAAGAACTGTTACTGCTATAGAAAAAACAGATACAGCTAAAATAATAGAAGCTTCGACAGTAGAGCCAAAAGCAGAAACAGCAGTAGAGGAGCCAAAAGAGGAAGAGGAAACAATGACAGAACAAGACTCTACTCAAAAGTTCCAATAAAATTAATTGAATAATCCTCTAAAAAGAGATGAAGTAAAAAAATAGACTATGACTTGTGCTCTCATTATGTTGGTGTTTACAGCAGGTGCCGCAGTTTTAGGTTATCTAATAGCTTATTTCTTGCGCCCAATCCCCACTGATGCTTCTCCAGCAAGCAGCCCCGGAGGCAAGGGTAATGGTGCCTCTAACAAAGCACAATCCGAAAAAACAAAACGCGAATTAGAAAAAATCAAAAAACGCTATGATGAGTTGTATGATAGCAAGTTGAATGTAGATACAGCTTTGATGGCGGCCGAAAGCACCTTGGAAGGGCTTAAAATGGATTATGAACGCCTAGAGAGAGATTTGTCAGGTAATAATAATCGCAACAAAGAATTACAGGAAAATTTTGATAAGTACAAGAATAAGAAAGAAGACGAAATCAAAGAATTGCGTCTAAAAACTAAAAAAGCTACTGATAATTATGAAAATGTCAAGTTCAAGCTTGCTAAGTCCAATCGCATCAACGAAAAGCTACAAGAGAGTTTAGTACAGCTCAAAGAGGAAAATACCAACTTATCTATGGAGTTGGAGGAGGCCAAGGAAGAAATGGAAGTGGTCAATGCTTCTATGGCAGAGCTAAAAACAGATTATTCTGATATAAAAAGCAAAGCAGAAGATTACAATAATCAATTGGCTGCTTGGCAGGAAAAGTACCAGAGTCTTAACTTATCTTACGAAAATAATCAAGCCGAAAAAGAGCAATTGGTCAAGGCTTATGAATCGCACCAAGCCAGCACCAGTACAGAAATAGAAAAACTGAGTTCGCATTTGCAATCGCTGCAAAAACAACTCGAACAATCCAATCAGCAAAAAATAGATTATGCCGAGGCTTACAATGCCTTAGAACACAACCACAAAGAAGTTGCCGCAGAATTGGAAGAGCGCAAGCGCAAAGCAGCCGAAGAACTGGCAAAAATTCAGGAGTATTTCAAGGATTTGGAGAAGGATTATGAAGCCATTCAACAAAGAGAAAATTTGCTGGATGAACGTTTTAACTCTTTGCAGCATAAGCACAATGATTTGGAAGATGCTTATCATAATACTGTAGAGGAAAAACAAAACTTGGAAGAAGCATATCAAGCCTACAAAGTCTCTGCCAAGGAAGAGTACAAAAAGCTAGAAGCAGATGCCAAAGAATGGTTAGAAAAATTGGAATCATACAGTGTAGAGTTGTCTCAACACAAGGAAATGGCCGAAGAATTAGAGGCCAACAAAAAACAATTGGTCTTAGAATTGGAGAAAACCAAAAAACGTTACAAAAAAGAACTTACTCTATCAGGAGGCGAGTTAGAGGCACTCAACGAAACCTTTGAAGGCTTGAAGGACAAGTATTTTCAAGTAAACAAAGAACTGTCCTCTACTCAACTCGAAAAAGAACGCATTAGCCACCAACACGAACATTTCCAAGAGCAAGTAAGAGGCGAATTGCAGTTGATTAGAAATGAGAACAAAAGCTTGGCAATGGCTCTAAACAATGCCAAAGCAGAGCGACGGGTGGCAGAACAAGAAAAACAAGCGCTCTTAGAGCGTATTGAGCAGTTGGAAAATTTTGAAGGAGGAAGTACTCCCGATCAAGCCAAATTAATCAAAATTATTACTCGCTTGCGTAAGAATGTAGCAGCGCAACAGGAGCAATTGCAACAGGTGCAACACAGGGCCGCTTCTTATCAAGAGCGCATTGCTCAATTGGAGCAAAAACTAGGCGAACAGGGCGAGCATGTCAGCAAAGATGACTTACAAACCATTGCAGGTATTGACAAGAGTACCGTACAGACATTAGAAGACTTTGGTGTACACACTTTTGCAGCTTTAGCCAGTTTATCCCAAGAAAATCAAGAATTGTTATCTCAAGTATTAGAAGTACCTATTGACCAAATCAAAGGTTGGATGACGGCTGCTAGTAGTTATTTGGAGCAAGTGTAGGCATGGCCAACGGTTTATAAAACCACTGCATTTACAGCTTCCCCTTTGGCAAAAGCTCGGGCAATGTGGTCGGCTGTTCGGATGGGTTCTGCCAATCTATAATTGGGCGAGAGTGCTAAGGCAATATCTGTAGCTTGTTGGATAGATACCCTATAACCCGGACTAATGTAAATGGGCTTAATAGAATCTTGAGTTCTAAGTGCATGACCCACTATTTTATTGTTGTGCCAAATAGGCAATTGTGCGCCACGATTCTCTTCCAAATCACCAGCATAGTGCAATAGTGGCCGCTTGGCAATCCCAATACTAGGCAAGTTAGTTTTTAGCCCCACCCAACAAGCAATTCCCAAACCTCTTGGATGTGCAATTCCGTGTCCATCAATAACCAGTAAACTAGGCAATAGATTTTTGCGCTGCAAAATGCGTCTGAGAATACGCAAAATAGCAGGTCCCTCCCTAAAGCAAAAAAATCCTGATTGGTAAGGCATGCCCGCCTCTGTACGCAATACATAATTCTGTACAGGCTGCCCCTCTATGGTATAAACAGCCACAGCACAATAAGCCTTTTCGCCTACATATTGTACATCAATTCCAAATAGATAATCACTGGGCGCAAAAGGGTGGTTGCGAGTGGGGATATACACTTGTTTGGCCATCCAAGCCTGTTCTTCCCGTAATTCATCAAAGTTCAAATCCATAAATATAGGCGAGTAGGGCAGGGTTAATTGATAATGGCACCATCTTTCATAACTAGGGTGCGATCACTCATTGCTGCCAACTCATTGTTATGGGTGACAATAATAAAGGTTTGTTGGTGTTGTTGGCGCAAATCAAAGAACAACTCATGCAATTGCTGAGAGGTTTCTGTATCTAAATTGCCCGAAGGCTCATCGGCCAAGATGACCGAAGGGGCATTCATCATGGCTCTGGCAACAGCCACACGTTGTTGTTCCCCACCCGACAATTGGCTCGGCTTGTGTGCAAATCGTTTTTCCAAGCCCAAATCGGCCAATAATTGCTTGGCTCTGGCAGTGGCCTGCTTTTCGGATATTTGTTGGATGTAAGCAGGAATACAAACATTTTCGAGGGCGGTAAACTCGGGCAATAAGTGATGAAACTGAAATACAAAGCCAATTTCTTTGTTTCTAAAGGCGGCCAATTCTTTGTCTTTTAGCTGTTGAATATCAGTGCCATTGATAATCAGGCTGCCCGAATCTGGAGTATCTAAAGTGCCCAAAATGTGCAGGAGTGTACTTTTGCCCGCCCCCGATTTACCAACAATAGAAACAATCTCTCCTCGCTCAATAGACAAGTCTACTCCTTTGAGAACTTTGAGGTTTTGATAGGCTTTTTGGATATTTTTTGCAAGAATCATAAAAGATGAATACAGGCTTATAAACTGTCTATGCAAGAACGCAAAGAATAGATTAAGAAAATTATTAAAAATACAGCAGCAATGGTTTTGATAATAATAACAGAGGCAATAACACCCAAAATGGCCAAAATAACTTGAAAAAAAGTTTTCTTCGTTGAATTATTGTTCGAATCTTTACTGGGCTGTTGTTCTCTATAAAGAATTTCTTGCTCTGCTGCCACTACCATTTCTTCGCCCCAAATATGAGGGTTTTTAATTACTTCTAACAAAACAGACATGGTAGCATCTGGAAGTTGAGCAATAGATAAATTATTCTGAGGGGTGTTTCTGCGCTCCCTTAGCAGTGCAACAGCCGCCGCTACTTCTTCATCAGAAGGAGTACTGAATCGGCCTGCAACAATGTCCTTGAGTTCATCATTGCTATAATCCCAAAATTTTTCCTTGTAGTGATTTAAATTTCTCATAGTGGTCAGGTTTGCATAGGTATCAAATTTAACAAAAATATGCCGACTTCCCACTACTTTGTAAATTTTACCTAGATTTCTACGTAAACCATAACTATAAGGTATTTTTGGGGTTATTAATGGTAAAAAGCTAAAGAACATGAACAAAGTTTTTGAGGATTTAAAAGTGATAGAGTTGGCGGCTGTATTGGCTGGGCCGGCTGTTGGGTTGTTTTTTGCCGAATTGGGGGCTACCGTTATCAAAATAGAAAATAAAAAAACAGGTGGGGATGTTACCCGAAGCTGGCGATTGCCTAGTGAGGATGCCGATGCTCCTGTTTCGGCCTATTATTGTGCCATCAATTGGAACAAGCAGGTATTGTTCTTAGATTTGAGCCAAGAGGCCGATAGGCAACAAGTGTATGAATTGGTGAAGGTGGCGGATGTAGTATTGGCCAATTTTAAGGCAGGAGGAGCGGTGGCCTTGCAGATGGATTACAAGACCCTAAAACAGTACAATGAGCAGCTCATTTATGGCAGCATCAATGGTTTTGGGGCAGCGAGCGAACGAGTGGCTTTTGATGTAGTATTGCAGGCAGAATCGGGTTTCATGTACATGAATGGCCCGCCTGATGGGGCACCCACCAAAATGCCTGTTGCCCTAATTGATATTTTGGCCGCTCACCAACTCAAACAAGGTATTTTGGTGGCCTTATTGGAACGCTACAAAACAGGCAAGGGGCAGCATGTAGCCGTGTCACTGCTAGAGGCGGCTGTGGCGGCGTTGGCCAACCAAGCCACCAATTGGTTAATGGCTGGACATATTCCACAGAGAATGGGTTCCTTGCACCCCAATATTGCTCCTTACGGAGAATTATTTACCAGCAAGGATGGGAAGCAATTGGTGCTGGCTGTTGGCTCCAATCGTCAATTTCGGCAGTTGTGCAGTTGTTTGGACTGTCCCGAATTGGCAGAAAATCCATTGTACCAGAGCAATGTATTGCGGGTCGAGAATCGGGCAATATTGGCACAAGCCTTAGAGCTGGCTTTTGCCCAACAAGAAGCTGCCCCCTTGTTGGAGCGTTGCCATGCCCAGCAGGTGCCTATTGGTCTGGTTAGGGATATGAAAGCCGTGTGGGAACAGCCTGCATTGCAAGGAATGATTCTAGAAGAGGAAATAGAAGGCCAAGCTACCAAACGGGTTCGGACGGCCGTGTTTAAATCAATTTAAGTACTTGAAAAAAAGATAATATGCAACGTAATTTATTTATCAGTATAATAATAGGCTTAGTTATTTTACTAGGAGCTTTTTGGGGGTTTGAATGGTGGAGAACCAGTTCTGCCACACCTTCAGGCTTACCCATTATTGGATTTAAAACCTTGGTAGAAAAAGAAGTAAATGGCCAAAAGGTGGTAGACTCTATAGACCATGTAGTGCCGCCTTTTACACTTATTGACCAAGAGGGAAATACGATTACAGAGAAGACCGTAGAGGGAAAGGTATACTTGGCAGATTTCTTTTTTACTTCTTGTCCTACTATTTGCCCCAAGGTGAAGAAGAACATGAAAAAGATTTACAAAGTGTACAAAGATCGTCCAGATTTTCAGATTCTTTCCCATTCTATTGATACCAAATATGATACCGTAGGGCGTTTGGCTTGGTATGCCGATAAGTTCAACATTGAAGCGAGCACTTGGCATTTACTAACAGGCGAAAAGCAGGCAATTTACAATTTGTCCTACGAGTATTACATCACTGCTTTGGAAGCTCCTGATGCCCCCGGTGGATTTGACCACAGTGGAGCCGTGGCATTGGTTGATCGTCAGCGTAGAATTAGGGGCTTGTATGATGGTACTGATCCTGATAAAATGAAACAATTGGAGGCAGATATTGCTTTGTTAATGGAAAAAGAATAAAGAGTTTATGATAACAGTTTTGCAAGGAATAAAAGGGGTGTTGGTGCTTAG
The DNA here is from genome assembly GCA_964445645.1 of uncultured Aureispira sp. GTDB lineage: Bacteria > Bacteroidota > Bacteroidia > Chitinophagales > Saprospiraceae > Aureispira. The sequence goes on from CAYULH010000134.1 coordinate 10,794, forward strand.
TTTTGTGCTGGCTGTAGTGGCCGCTTGTGGCAATGGAGAGCAGCCCTACAAGGAAGGGGCGGTGCTGTACAAAAAGCATTGCGAAAACTGCCACATGGAAGATGGAAGTGGCTTGGAGGCCTTGTACCCTCCCTTGGCTGGGTCGGATATGCTCCAAAGTATGGATATTGCAGCAGCTTGTGTTATTAGAAATGGCTTGCAGGGGCCAATGACGGTCAATGGGGTGCAGTATGATATGGAAATGCCGCCTATGCCTCAACTTTCGGGGGTAGAAATTGCCAATTTGCTCAATTATATTCACAATGCTTGGGGCAATGAGCGTGATTATATCCCCTTAGATAAGGTGCAAGCTACCTTGGATCGTTGCAAGACCAATTAGAACAATTGCTTTTTGGGGCAGATAGGAACGTTTTTGTGTTGTAGAAGGTTTTTAATAAAATGTTAAGAACTACAGAACTCCAATAAATGATAATGACTTGCTTATGATAGATATACAAGAGGTGCGAAAAGAGGTGTATACCAATTTGGTAGCACTAGAACAAGAACGTTTGCAACAGCAGAAAGATTTTGGACAATTGCGACAGCATTATGCACGTATACTAAGTCTCGTTCTGCTCTTGTTGTTTGGAACCCTAATGTTGGGTATCAACAGTGGAATCGTGGAAATAGGGATGCTGGGTCCGTTTATGTTAATGGCTATCCTTGTTACTGTGATAATGGTGGGGTATTATTATAGAAAAACGGGAAAGATTAAGGAAGCATTCAAGAATCGGGTTAAAGAAACGGTCTATAGGCAGGTGATTGCACGGTGGTATCCCCAATTGACGTATTATCCCCAACAATTTATGGCCGAATCTACTTATAAAGCGGCTAATTTTTTTGGTACGTATGATATTTATAAGGGAGATGATTACTTAGTAGGCCAATTGTCTAATGGACAAGAAATTTCATTTTCTGAACTAGATGTTAAATCAGACGGTGGGGATAATGGAGAGTTTACCGTTTTTAAAGGGTTATTTTTTGCAGTAGAATTGACCAACAATATCGCCACTACTATTAGGATTTTGCCCGACTCAGCCGAAAAAGGGATGGGAAAATTAGGGGTGTTTTTGCAAGAAAAATTAGGCAAATTAAGACACAAGGGAAGCCAATTAGTTTATTTTGAAGAATTCCCGATTTTTGAAAAAGCATTTGTTGTTTATAGCCAAGATGAAACAATAGCTCGCCAATTTGTGACGCATTCTTTGGTGAAAGTATTGATGAAATTGTTATCTTTAACAGAAAGCATTGCTTTGAGCTTTTCCGAAAAACAATTGTATGTAGCTGTAAGTAGCAAGCAAGCGTTTTTGGAGGTGGATCTCAAGCACCCATTAAATAGTGATAAACTATGGAACCAGCTTGTCGAGGATTTAAATTATTCGTTGCAATTAGTACAGGGATTGGAGCAATTATCGAATTCTACCACCAATAACAAGGGAACAGCAGCTCAAAAAGTAGCTATTCCTACATCCATTCAAAAAAAACCGTCCAAGGGAAGTGTCTCTTATAATAAGTCCAAATCTAAAGACAATCCATTTTTGTTGTAATAACCATCTACCAATAACTCGCTAATCACTTTGTATTATGTCCAAAGCAGTAAACCTAGAAAAAACATTAAAATCGCATTTATCTGCCTTAGAAAAGGAACGACTCGAAATTGCTAGTCAAATTAGTAAGAAAATAAGAACCATAACACTGGTATGTTTGGGTTTATTTGGCATAGCCCTATTGTATGGTTTGTCTCAATTGGGCAATGGATTGCCTGCCAGTATGGTGTTTGTACCTTTGTTTATTGCCGCTATAGTTGTATCCATTATTGGGGGAGTGGCTTATTTGGTATCAACCAGCAAACCCAAAAAGATATATAAAAACACTATCAAAGACAAAATCTACAGCAAAGCACTAGAAGCATACAATAGTACCGTTACTTATCATCCCAATCAGTTCATTGCGGTGGCTCTTTTTGATAGAGCCAAGTTATTTGGTCGGCATACCAATTACAAGGGAGATGATTTGTGTAGAGGTAATTTAGCAGATGGACGCTCGTTTCAGTTTTCAGAATTAGAAGTCTATTACAAACAAAAAAGCTACCAGGGTAATAGAAGGAATAGAAATAGCAACAACAGCACCACTACTGTATTTAAGGGTTTATTTTATGAGGTACAATTGCCTAAGAATATAAATGCTCGTGTTAAAATTGTACCCGATATAGGGGAAGGCGTTTTTGGGGATGTAGGGAAATTTATGCAAGGTGTGGTCAATAAGGCCATGAGTGCCATGTCTGTACAAGATCCAATTGTACGTTTTGATAACCATCCTGATTTTGAGCGTGCTTTTAAAGTTATGAGCAATGAAGAACTAGTGGCGCGTCGTTTGCTCACTCCTGAATTGATACAACAACTCTTGCAATTCAAAGAATACGCCAAGGGCAATCTCTATTTGTCCTTTGTAGATAATGCTTGTTATCTTGGAGTAAAGGGGGGCAAATTTTTGGATGTTGACTACAAACGCTCTTTGCTCAGTACCGTATTTATTGACCAATTAGAAGAAAATTTGGATTGGGCATTTGGCTTATTGAAGCACTTGGAGCAAATCACCACTATGGATCAAAATACAGCGCCTAGCAACCCTTTTGATGGGGATAATTCTCAAAAAAATAGCTCAACTCCCCCCAATAGATTTGGCCAAAATAGACGAACTCCTCCTCCCAAAAAACCTAGTTCTAAAAATAAACCAACTCCTCCTCCCAGAAAACCTAGTTCTAAAAATAAACCAACTCCTCCTCCCAGAAAATCTGATTCTAAAGACAATCCATTTTTATTATAACTGTTATCCGTTTAATAATTGGCTACAATAAGCACTTTAAGTAGTCTTAAAAAAGTAAACGGGCTAAAAAACGATTCTTTTTACTTCGT
>CAYULH010000135.1:0-13702 GCA_964445645.1 uncultured Aureispira sp.
TGAAGGCCTTTTCGTAGGCCCCGCGCTCCACGCTCGCGTCACGCACGCGCGCGTTGCCATCGAGATCGAAGGGCAGGGCCTCGCGCGTGTCGCCATCGCCATCTACGTCCAAGAAGATGGCCCCTAAGTCTTCTTGCTCTAGGCTTGCATCAAAATCGTGGGTGGGAGCCAGTACCAATTCTCCTCTTTTTTGTTGTAAGAATACACTGGGCAAATTGTCCTTGGAACCCCCAACAAATACATCTTCCAAGCCATCTTTGTCAACATCCGCCACAGCTATACAGGGCCCTTGACGAGAGAGCATGTGGGGGAGTAATACTTGCTGCTCGAAGTCGCTAAATTTGTTTTCTTGGTGGCTGTATTCTTGGAAAAATTCCTTGGAAACATCACGTAATATGGTTGGAGGGCTGGGCTTAGGAGGAGGAGTGGAAAACTTGGCTTTTGTGTAATCTATAGTTAAGTGTTGATTGGCTTTGATATTTTTGAGAAGGGTGGTTTTGAGGTCGGGCCAGCGAATTTCTACACGGTCTATTTTGCGAGCAGCACCTACGCCAAAGTGCAATTTGTAATCAACGGATGATTGAAAACCACGTGTGGGGAATAACTCTTGTATTTGTGTGCCTTGTGGGGTATAAATCGTGACTTTGGCACCAATGGCAAAGGTATTTTGTCCACTTCCTTTGAGTTGAATGGTCAGGTAGTTGTTTTGGTTGCCTTGTTTGTTCTCATAAATAGAAGCAAGAGTATCTAAATTATTAATAACCAGATCCAAATCTCCATCATTGTCCAAATCTCCATAAGCTACACCATTGGAGTTGACCGCCCAATCCAAGCCCCAGTCTATAGATTTGTCCTCAAAGGTGAGGTTGCCCTTGTTTCTGAATACAAAATTGTGTTCTTTGTTGCGGGGGGTGTAAGTGTGATTGGCTTTGATAATGGTTTCAAAGGTAAAATCTCCTTTTTTTTGTGCCAAGATGGTGTCTACTTTGGCTAGGGCATCTCTATTGTTGACATCATTGCGGTAGCCATTGGTAATCACCAAATCTTTGTAACCATCATTATCAAAATCGGCAAACAATGCGCCCCAGCTCCAGTTGGTTTTGGCTACGCCAGCCAAGTACCCAATATCACTAAACGTACCATTACCATTATTAAATTGCATGGTGTTGTTCATATATTGATAATGCAATCCTTTGTTGACTTTGGACCAGAATAGTTCGGTATTCATGGACTGCATATTGGTTTTGGAGCGTATATGCTTGGTGTAGGCCATATCCATTTGGATGAGATCCGTGTAGCCATCATTATTAAAATCGGCAAAGTCGGTACCCATACCAAAATTGGCACTGTGTTTTGTAGCGGTTAATGCTCTATCGTCAAATTTCCCTTTCTGATTAAAATAGAAATAGTCTCTACCATCATAATCATTGGAGACATAAATATCGGGGGTGCCATTATTATCGACATCGCTTATACTCAATCCCAAGCCAAAGGTGTTGTTGTTAATACCTGCTTCTTTAGATTTGTTAACAAATACCCCATTTATATTCTCATAGTACTGATCAGATTGTGGAATAAATTTTTGGTCTTTGTAAATTTTGTAATAATTATCATAAGCAATTTCCAAGGTAGGAATGTTCATGACATAAGCATCCAAGTCTCCATCTAAGTCGGCATCAAAGAAGGCCGCTTGGGTCGAGGAGAGCGAATCTTGTAGTTGGTAGACAACAGCACTTTCTGTAAAGGTAAGGTCTTGGTTGTTGATATAGAGCGTGTTTTTGTCTCTTTTGTTGGTAAATTTATTGGCAGATCGACACACATAAATATCGAGATAGCCATCGGCATTAATATCCACCATAGTTACGCCAGTAGACCAGTCTTGATTTTGTTCTGGAAGGGCTGTGGCTGTAATATCTTGAAATTGGAAGTTTCCTTGGTTGAGATAAAGTTTGTTGGGAACCATATTGCCAGTAAAAAAAATATCGGCAAGTCCATCATTATTAATATCGCCAATAGCTACGCCCCCACCATTGTAAAAATACGGGTTGATGTATACATTAAACACCTCATCTTCATGGAGGTTATTAGAAAAATGGACATTGGTTTTGGAGGCAGGCAATAATTCAAATAAGGGTTGGTTTTGGCAGGTGCCGCAGGCTAAAAAGCTGAGATAAAGGAGTATGGTCGGGATATATTTTGGCATATTATACAATTTCGTTTGGTCGTAAGGGTTACATAATTATCTGAACATCCATAAAGCTTTACAGATAGGTAAAGCAAGTTTAAATTTAGGGATTAATTGTAGTGTGAGCAAATAAAACGCTAGATACACTCCAATTTCTATTCCTAAGGTGTTATATTAGCTATACTTTTTGAAAAGTTCATAGTAGACCATTCTCTTAAGGCTGTGAATTTTTTTAATACTAAAAACTACACCTACCAACGATCTGCCTACGTGAAACCATAAAGTTGCCCTGACAACAGCTTTATTTTAAAAAACTATGGAATGAAACTGACGACCTCTATTAAACTGACTCTGGTGAGTCTTGTACTTTTGTGTATTCAAACAACAGTATATGCTCAACCTTGTAATTTTGCTCCTACTATAACCACCTTGAACATACAAGGTGTTCCTTCTACTTTGAGCTGTGATGGTACACCTCTCATCATGTCTACTATTTCTCCTACAGATTGTCCTAGTTGTACTTATTTGTGGAGTACAGGAGATACGAGTTACACGACTTTTATTCCAACATCTGGAGCGTATTCATTGACTGTAACCGACTATTCGAGTGGCAGCCCTTGTGTGGGGGTAGCAGCTACTGTTTCCGTAACAATAGGCTCTTTGTCAGTGCCTGTTATTCAGGGCAATCCCTATACAATATGTTATGATGCGGCTGGTTCTGTTCAGCCTGCTACACTTAGTGTTACCAATGCTTGTGTAGGGTGTTCTTACTCTTGGTATGAACTAGCTGCGCCAACCACTCCTATTAGTGGGCCTTCTCTGGTGACAGAAACAAATATTACAGCACGAGGCAATTATTATGTAGAGGTGACCGATGGTTCTGGGTGTGTAAAAATGTCTAATGTATTAAATATTGATACAGGTTTTGTTTCACAACCAGTATTGGCCTCCAATACTGTTAATTTGTGTGATAGCAATATAGCTACTCTAAGTACTATTGATTGTAATGGTTGTAATTATGTATGGCAATATTACGATTTTCCGCCAGAGGGCAAATTGATTATTTCGGGGGTCTATGATGGTACAAGACGAGAGGCTCCAAAAGGAATTGAATTGTATGCTATTGGTAACATTCCTGACTTGAGTGCCTATAGTTTGGGGGTTGTTAATGGAAGTGCTCCTGTAATGACATCGGGCAATATTAACTTGCCTGCTGTGGCATTGGCTTCGGGCAATTATTTTTATGTAGCAGAAAATTCAGCAGATTTTGCAGGATTTTTTGGTTTTCCACCAAGTTATGTTTCTTCGTCATTACAGATAAATGGAAACGATCCTATCAAATTATTTTTTAATGGTACAACTGCCGTGGATGTATTTGGAGAGGAGAACTACAATCCTGCGGCTTTTGGTTGTGGTGTTAATGACACTTGTACAGCCTTGCCTTGGGGCTATCGAGATGGCTGGGCTTATCGAAAACGGGATAGTTTGCCTAGTACTACGTTTAATTTAGCGGCTTGGAATATATTTGAAGGCAATTTTGCGGTAAATAATAGAAATGACTTTTGGCAGTTGGATTCTTTTCCGAGTCGAACCTTTGTTGAAAATGCTACTACACCATTGGGTGCCAATAATGATAGTTTGATTATTACAGGTGTTTTTATAGGCTCGAATCAAGCCGCAGATGGTAATGCAATAGAGCTAAAAGTGCTGAGTGATATTCAGGATCTTAGTGCTTATAGTATTAGGGTAGCACTTGATGGTTCGGGTACATTTTGTAATGCGTATAATTTGCCCCAACGTTCAGCAACAGCAGGTGAATACATCTACATTACATCCAATGGTCCAGGCTTTCAAAGCTTTACATTGATTGCTCCAGATGGTGTGACGACACCGGCAGGAGGTACTTGTTTGGAATCAATGGATGGGAACGATTATATTGAGTTGAGAAGAGCGGGGATTCCTATTGACCGTTTGGGTGATTTTTCTTATTCAGGAACACTTCCTTGGTTTTATCCCTATGGTTGGGTGTATAGACGAGATGGTACCGTCAACAGAAATGCAGCTTTTGCTATTACAGATTGGGATTTGAATGTGAATGCTTTTTCGCCTACCAATGCTACCTTTGGAGCAAATGCTATGCCTGTGGGAACATTTACAGCTGTAGATACAGGAGATATTCAACAAACTATACCTTTGGTAGATTCTTCGGTTTATCAAACGAAGATTACAGGATTTTACACGGTGCAAGTACAATACCCCAATTCTTGTGTGAGTACCTCTGAGTTGTTGTTGTTAGATACCAGTGTCTTTACACCTAGAATGGCTGCGCTTTCTGGTACTACCGTGGGGGTAGCTAGTGATACTGTTTTTGCTGATACGGTTTATTTGTGTAGTGGAAGTTATGTGGATTTATTTATGACAGGGGACTATAAGCTGCCTCCTCTATGGGATTATCAGTGGTATCGAAATGCTCAACCTCTAGTGGGCAATAATGGATTTAGGTATAGAACTTATCTACCCGGTCAGTACTTTTTGGAGGTTAAGAATGCTGATGGTTGTATTGTGGCTACCAATATTATTACGGTCGTTTCATCTTCCAATGGTTCCAATCCCCCCATTTCGGCTTCTGATTTGTATTTGTGCTCGGATGAATATATTGCCACTTTGGCCACTTCTACTTGTACGGGCTGCTCTTATGAATGGCGAACAGAAAACGGGAACCCTGCACCTGTAACGAATACAACCCCCAATCCATTAGCCAACAATACACCTCGTGATCAGGCGGTATACAATGCAACTAGGAGACCAACCTCTAGAGGTTATTTTGTGGTGGTGACAGATGCACAGTCGGGTTGTTCTTATAGTTCTAATATTGTTGAAATTAGAGATACAACCTATCCACCACCTATTATTGCTGCTTCTGGAACAACAGTGTGTAGTACAGATCCTATTACCTTAAGTACTTCTTCGTGTGCCAATTGTCAATTTGAGTGGTGGAGAGATATTTCTGGTACGGGGTCTAATTTTAGTATTTTAGATACTACCTCACAATCTACTTTCCAAACGGCAACTTCTGGACAATATCGTGTAAGAATTTTGTATGCCAATGGTTGTCGAACAGGCTTATCTAACACAATAGAGATTAGTTTCAAGAATATAAGTGCCAATATTCGAACACCACCCGTTAGTAATATTTGTAATGGAGAGCCTATTACGGTAACGGCACTGCCTAGATTTGGTCCCACAACTTGTCCGGGGTGTACCTATACCTTTTTAAGAGATAGCGTAGCCATGCAAAGTACGGGCCCTCCTAGAGATCAACAACAATTGACCATAGGAGGTAATTATCAAGTAGTGGTGACAAATGCTCAAGGTTGCTCCGATACATCTACTGTTTTTCTTTCTGAAGAAATCAATATCAATACAACAATCAGAAAATCCTCTGATAAAATTTGTAGTCCTACCTCTGAAGTTCTTATGGAAGTGGATTCTTGTGTGGATTGTACTTACCAATGGTACTTGAATACAACACGCTTGATTACAAGTAGAGATACGTTTTATCGGGCTTATGGTTATGCAGCTGCCAATACCTACTCGATAGGAGTGAGTAAAGCTGGTTGCGAGATTAGAGATACAGTGGTACTAGATACTGTACCCGAAAGGTTTGTAAATATAGGGGTAGATACCAATGTTTCGAGAACGCCTATTATATGCGATGGTTCTCGTGTAGTATTAGTAGATCAGTGCGATACTTGTATCATTAACAATGATTATGTTTATCAATGGTTCTCCTTGACTGATACCTTAATTGGATCTAATTTTGAATCCTTCCAAGTAGATACACCGGGTACTTATTATGTACAGACTATAGATACGAATAGATGTTTAGTACTGTCCGATACCATTACAGTTGATCAATTTTTACCCGACCCTGCATTGGCCTTGGATTTTGCTACGCTTGGGACGAATGGAGTCGTAGCGGTTACTTTTGGTAGTTTTTTGATAGATGATTACTTACAACCTGCAAGTTTGCGTTCGCAGGGCAGGTATACATCCTTGACGGCTCAAGCCGCCATCAATCCGCTCAATGATTCGTTGAATGTAGGACTGGCAGGCTCTGGCTATCATTTTATTACCTATACTTATACACAGAGCAATGCACAGGGAAGCTGTGATTTTTCTACGTTTGATACCATAGAAGTTTTAGGTTCGGTAGATATAGCTATTGCGAATACAAAGAGTGGTGTGCCGCCCTCCGAAGCCTGTATTGGGGATATTTTAGAAATTACATTGACCAATTTTACCTTTATTCCAGACACGGTAACTTTTGTAGCAGGTGGAGGCAATACTATTTCGGTAGCAGTAAGTCCTAATCTAACACAATTTGCAGCCGTATTTTCGGGTAGTTTTACGGTACAAGTACCTGCAGGAGCGAGAACGGGCAAAATTACCTTGAGAGATGCGAGCAATAGTTTTGAATCGCCCAATTTCTTTGTTATCCAAAATCCTGCTGTAACCATTGATTTGATTTCTACCATACAGCCTATTTGTTCTAATTTAGATACAGCCATTTTGCGTGGTGTGCCCACCGGGGGAACACTCAGTGCTGCTTATTTGGGCGGGCCAATTGATCCCACCTTGATGGCAGATAGTGCTTTATTGTTGAACAATGTAACAGGGTATACTACTAGTGGTTTGCAGCAGGTAATGGTATATTACAATTATACACCTAATTACACAGCTAGTGATTCTACTTGTCCTGCTATTCTGGATTCTCTACAATTGGATATTAGAGATGCACAATTAGATAGTGTTATTTATACACCTATATCTGTGACACAGGCAAGTGAACCTTTGTCTAATTTAACGCAGTTTATTTATCCACTTTCGGCAGGGGAGTACCCTAGTAGTTATACGGGGACTTATGTATTGGCCAATAATTTATTGCCCAATAACTTATTAACCAACTTGCCTGCTCCTCCTACACAAATTGTACAAGATAGTATTACTTATCAAATTAATAATGGGGGCTGTGTAAGTTCATCTGTGGATCCTGTAGATTTATGGCCAGCTCCTAATGTATTGGATTCTGTGCCTGTTTTCTTGTGTAGTCAAGATGATACCGTATTTATACAGCGTGATCCTACAGGGGTGACTGTACGCTACAGAAACCAAGTAATTTTTGATAGCCAGTATGCTTACCAACAGCGTTTTAATGTCAATGTGGTTGATGGTCTTTATGATGTACGCTACAGCGAATTTATCAACTCAATGGAAGTTAGAAGTTCTAATGGTGGTGTTGATTCTATCAATTTCTTTCCTCCCAACGAGCGTTTTTATTTTATTCCTTCACAGGTAAATGGGAATTCTACTACAATAAATATCAAATTCAAATACACACGGATTTCCAATTACTTCTTTAATAGTGTATTCCAGCTAAAAGATACGGTTAGTTATACCATTGCAGAAGTTTCCAAGACCTTCCAGATTGAAGACCCATCTGTAGTGTCTATCAATCCTACTATTTTGGCAGATACCATCTTCTGTCCCGATAGTATTAATACTCAATTGTTGGGAACACCAGCAGGAGGGGCTTACTACTTGAGTGGCGGTTCTGTGCCTTATCAGCGTTTGGCCAATAATATTTATAACCCCATGCGTTATCCTATCAATTCGTCTTATCAGTTGACGTATGTTTATGAGGGACGAGCTTGTGTAGATTCGGCAGCTACGGGGATATATGTTCCAGATACCTTCTCTATAGCGGTACAACCCAATAATTTGACAGGCGATTATTGTGCTACTTCACCCAATGATACTGTTCTATTTACCTTGCCTTATGGTACAAATACGGTCATTGATACCAACTCTGCACAGTTCTTTATCAGGGGCATTCAGGCAGGAACCATATTCTCGCCTTCACAAGTGGGGCCTCCGGGTTTGTACAATGTGCGCTATGTGGTATCAGATATTTATGGGTGTTCTGAATCGGCCACAGATATTTTTGAAGTATTCCCTATACCAATATTGAGTTTGTCTACTATAGATAGTGTTTTCTGTCTTAATGATGATACTGTACAAATACAGTTATACGAAGCCAGTGACACCTTGATTCCGCCTGTGAATATCACCACTTGGCCTACAGGAGTTGGTGTACCTGCTGGACATACCGTCACATTTGATGGAGCAGGGATTGTAGATGGTGGACAGATGACAGCAGCCAGTCCCGGTCGGCCTTATTTCTCCCCATTAGTTGCAGGGGTAGGCGTGCATCCTATTCGTTATGTATACGAGGACACCAATAACTGTATGGATTCTATCAACTTTGATATTGAAGTGCTGGCATTGCCACAAGTTTCGATGACGACCACTAATTTGCGACCGCTAGAGCCTTATTATTGTGAGAACGATTCTATTCCTTTGTTTGGTGCGCCTGTTGGAACAGCCTTCAATAGTGGATATGGATCGTATGTAGATTCTGTAACAACGCCCGGAATTCCTTCTAGTTTGGATTCGGTTGATAAGGCATTTGAGCCTTTTGTAGCTGGATTTACACCGGGGATTGTACGAGAGTGGTTGTATTATTATTATGAAGATAGAAATGGATGTAGAGATACGGCCTTCTATGAAGTTAGGATTAGAAACTTTACAACTGATCCTATTATTACTGGGTTTGATAATGCTACAGGAACGCTCTGTGCTTCTGATACCAATGTTCTTGTAATGGCAGATCCAAATGGAGGCTTTGATTTGGATTCCTTAGGGTGGTTTACTAGTAGTTTTACACAAGCATTTTCTCAATTGACGGATACCGCATTTACTGCTTCTATATTCTTCTATCCAGATTCGGCAGGTATTGTGTTTGCCGATAGAAATGTAGTGCTGACGTTTAATTATACGGATACCGCTCGTGTCTGTTTTAATAGTATTTCGGATACGCTCCGAGTACTGGCATTGCCCTATTTGACCTTGTCAGAGCAATTGGTCTCTAGTCTTGCAGCTATGGATCCTATTGGCTCCAAACTGGTCTCTCCACGTTCTGACACTTTTTATCATATCTGTGAAACAGCACAGGACGTTCCCATTTATGCCTACAATACAACAGGGTTTTATGATCCATTTACAGGAGGTATATCCTTGTTCTTGCCCGATCACATTTCGTCAGATACAGGGCAGTATGTTAATAGAGGAACATTAGGACGAGGAGTAGTGAGTAATAATGGTGGTACCAACATCGCTTATGCTTATAAATCATCACAAGCAGGTTTTGGTTTAGACACTATTCGTTATGTGTATCAAGATAGAAGGGGGTGTATTGATTCTGTTGAATATTATATTATGGTAGATAGCTTACCAGTGTTATCATTTGCAGGTTTATCCAATTTCGACAGCACGATTATGCGCTATGTCTATTGTGAATCAGAGCCGAATCCGCCAAGTATTTTGCCTGCACCATCAGGAGTAAATGGCACAACAACCTTCTTCAATGGGCAAACTATTCTTTCAACGCCCTTTGATTTGCGACCCGACACCTTAGCTGTACCAGGAGTGTATATGGATTATGCGCTGCGTTATGACTATATCGGGCAGATATATCGGAGTGGTGCTGTTTGTAGAGACTCGCTCTTAGATACCATACAAATTCGTCCTTCGCCCCAGATGGCTTGGGTCAATGCGCCTTCAGATTTCTGTATGAGCGATAGCTCCCAGCGAATTCCATTGTCTGCTACACCTTATGGTGGCGATTTTGTGGATGCTACTAATAATTTCCAAGTGGTAGCCGGTATTGTAGAGGATTCTTTGTTTAACCCTTCGGCACAGGCAGGTAAGCGCGATATTTATTATTACTACCTCGATACTACTTCTGGTTGTGATGATACCATTCAGCATACCATTTATGTGTATACCAAACCTCAAATCAATTTTGATTTATCGGGTGGTTGTTCTGGACAGTTGGTGTCTTTATCGCCTCGTACAGCACCTTATGGTTTGCAGTACAATGGCGTAGCGATTGATAGTATCACACAAGTTATTTGGAATTTTGGAGATGGTGTTATTGATACCTTTACAACGTTTGATAGTGCCTTGTCGGTGCCTATTGATACGCATACTTATACTTCATTTGGGGTGTTTTATCCTTCTTTAACCGTTGTCAATCAGGGTGTTTGTGATAGTACATTTGTTCGACGCATTGTTATTTCGCCTAAGATTGTGCCTACAGATTCTACACCATACATACAGGCATTTGATATTGCTGCAAACGGTTGGTTCCAAGAGGCATCTGATACCTTGAGTGTAAATGGAGTGGTGCTGGATTCCTTGTGGGAGTGGGGTGTTATAGATGGTAATACTATTAATACCGTTTTGAGTGGGAATACGGCATGGGCTACTCGCCTGACACAAACTTATGGACAGGGCGAAGATGGCTGGGTATACAGTCCTTGTTTTGACCTAACCAATTTGGATCGTCCAATGATTAAGATGGATATTTGGCGTGCTACTCAAGAGCGATTTGATGGAGCTGTCTTGCAATATTTTGATGATTCGACTCAATCATGGTTGGTATTAGGTCAGCACGGAAAGGGGATTGGTTGGTATCAGGATGAATTTGTAGTGAGTTCGCCCGGAAACCAAACAGGTGTGCCCAAAGGATGGACAGGCACCAATACCGCTTGGGAAGATGCCCGTTATCGACTAGATAGCAAAGATGCAGACTTGAGAAATAGAGATAATATTCGCTTTAGAATAGCTTTTGCTTCTGATCCTCAAACACTACTAGGGCGTAATGATGGATTTGCCTTTGATAATGTAATGGTGGGCAATCGTACACGCAATGTATTGGTAGAACACTTCTCAGCAGTAGGTTATCCGGGGATTGAACCCATTGAGAATGAACTGTATCGAACCATTTATAATAATTTATATGGTCGGGATGTCAACTTAATTCAATATCAATCCAATGAATATGTTCCCAATGAACCATTGCACTTACTCAACCCAATTGATAATAGACAGCGTGTGTTTATTTATAATGTGAATGGTGCCAATGAGGTAAGAGTAGACGGAACATTAGGAGCCAACCAAACGAGTGATTTGCTTAATTATCCAGAATTGGATGTTTTGGACAGACAGGCATTGATGGATCCTAAGTTCAAAATCGAATTCTTGACCTTCCCCAATATACAATTCAATGGGATTGGTTTAGAAGCTACGGTTCGGGTAACAGCTTTGGAGGATATTCCTACTACCAATTACTCTATCATGGTGACGATTACTAAGGATTCGATGGCAACATTGGGGGGGCATGTCACCCGTTCTTTATTACTAGCAACCTATCCTAGCAATATTGGAACACCGATTTTGACCCCTATGGTCAAAGGAGACTTTATTGATGTGCAAGTGCAGATACCTGATGTAAATCCGAGTTTGCACCCCAATACAAGTTTGCTCCAATTGATTGCTTTTGTTCAAGATTTGTCAGGGCCGCAAGGAGATAAACCAATTTATCAAGTACAAACTACACGTGATTTGAGCATATTTAGCGGCTCTGTAGACAGCGTGGATGTGAGTGTGGATAAGATTCCGGGGATGGAGGCCATGAGCCTGAAGTTATTCCCCAATCCTGCGGTACAACAATTCCAAGTTGAATTTGAAAAGCCACTGGAGGATGACTACGACTGGTATGTGGTCAATGCACTAGGGCAGCCGCTCCGCCAAGGAAATGCTGGGGCAGGTACTCAAACCATACAAGTAGATACCGATGATTTGCCAGCAGGTTTCTACTGCTTTATTATCCGAAACAAAAATGTATACATACAGCGAAAAGTTATCGTGAAAAAACCTTAAGGAGTACATCTATTACACATAGTATAAGTTTTCTTCTTAAGCAACTGATATGCTAATTAGATGAATTACAACACCTCTGCTAGTTGGAGGTGTTGTTTTTTTTGTTTGATACTTAGAGTTATTTTGCAATCTTATTTTTGTTTTTTGTTTTTTTTATTTCAAAAACAAGAATTTTGTTTTTTTTTGCGTAAGCATGTTGCTTATTTGTTTATTTTTTATATTTGAGGCAATTATCTAAAATTTAGGTGTTTTTTAATCTTTAAAACCTTATAAAAATGGACAGTATTACCATTCAAGAACAATTAAAAAAACATTACCAAAAGCTGCAAGCACGGCTACAAAAAGCCCAAAGCAAAGGCCGTTCCAAATCGTTTCAGGAGTTGCTCCTGAGCAGAATCCAGCGTTGTGCTATACAACTCCGACAACTCGGCGCAGGCGTAGCTGTAGTGACGGCTTTGGGCTGGGCAGCACCTGCCTTGGGGCAGAATACGATACCATTGAGTTACGAGGAGAAAGTGGGGGTGGATAATCCTTTGGATAGCTTAGGGAGGGGACTGAATATATATTTTGCAGATTTAGATGGAGATGGGGATAAAGACCTTATTCGACAAGAGTTTTTGTACAGTACTTACAGTTTTGAATTCACTTATTATCAGAATGTAGGTACACCTACAGCTCCTAGCTTTCAACAAGCTAATAATAGTATAACTGATAGTTTAGATGAGTATTCAACAATGTTAACGTTTGTCGATATAGATGGTGATAATGACTTAGATTTATTTACGGCAGATTATGCCTATTATTCAGGTAGTACAGTAACTAAAGTCAATTATTACAAAAATGAAGGTAGTGCATCTAGTCCAGATTTTACTTTAATGGATACCGCTAATAATCCGCTCCAAAAAGCAGCCGATTATTATAATGGATTGAATTTACCTGATCCTCCAAAATTATACACGCATTTTACGGATGTAGATGGCGATGGGGACCAAGATTGTTTTGTTGGTGTAGGGTATAGTACTACTACTTTTCCAACCACTAATAATGCAGACAGAATATTATATTATAAAAATGAAGGGAATGTTAATACACCTAACTTTCAGTTGCAAAGTGCAGCAGATAATCCATTAGATACTATTAATACTATATTTCCTCCTGGAACAGTTCTTTACAAACCTCTATTTTTCTTTGATGGGGATTTTAGAAGAGATGGTAGAATTGATGTGCTTTTATCAGCGTTAGGAAGTAGTGGTCAGAAATCTATCTATTATTTTAAAAATACAGGTGTAGCAGGTGCACCTATATTTACCTTGTCTACAACAACACCTATAGACTCTATTGAGTCAAATTATTCCTTACCTATTCGGGGATTAGCATTAGCAGAGGATTTAACAAATGACGGCAGACCAGAAATAATTTTTCGCCCAGCAAGTAACGTGTGGCGTTATTTTGAAGAAGTTATTTATTCTAATAATTTATTTGTAGAAGACTACTCTACCTTGAGTATTCACCCCAACCCAAGCACAGGAATTATCCAATTGGAGCAGTCTTATACAGGTTTGTTAGAAGTATACACGACTACAGGCCAATTGGTATACAAAAAAGAACTAGAGGACGTGGAACAATTAAATTTAGAATTGTTAGATACAGGCATTTATGTGGTTTCTTTGC
>CAYULH010000136.1:0-13681 GCA_964445645.1 uncultured Aureispira sp.
GGTTCAAAAATACGCTTTGCAAACAAAGCTACAATCATTTCATCCCTTCGGGATTTATAAACTTAGCGTCAATCCCAATCTAAATTTAGAACTTAACAGCCCTGCCTGAAAGGACGGAAAGAAACACAGTGAACGTATAAACCCTGAAAGGGCGAAGTAAATTTTATCACCTGCGTAACATCACTTATTAATACTTCGTGGATTAGCTCGCTTTGTTACTCACGTTGTTCGTGAGCTCGCAGGCTCGGTTCGCTCGTGAGCCAGCAAGCTGGGTTAGTGCGCTTTGTTACTCACGTTGTTCGTGAGCTCGCAGGCTCGGTTCGCTTATGAGCTCACCTACGGTTCGGTTTTTTACTTTACTGATTCCTTTGTACAGTGTACAAAGGAAGTCAGATCGCTTTGCGAGTACAAAAAAGCTAAAAAATTATTTTGTATCTAACTGATTATCAGTCTTTTATAATTTTACTTGTTTGTCTGTAATAAACTAATAATCAATTAGATACGATTTCCAGCGAAGTAAGGATTTATTATAAAAATAAAAATTTCAAAAAACAGGAACTTCCGTGAACCTTTTTATTGGTTTTGATGTTTATCAGTTCGTACAATCAAAAGAAATAAATCCAGCAAAAATTCTACAATTAAGAATTTTGAATCATCAGAAAGCAACATTGCTTTCTTTTTTTATGCCCATCTGCAAGCTGTCTCCTTCCAAGTATTATTTCAATTCGTGCAACCGTTGTACTGTCCACGCCTGTGCTGGTGCGGCAAATCTCGGCTTGGTCATAGACCAAGTTTTCTTAAAAAAATCAGAATGCCGATAGGCGTTTAATGCCTCCTCGCTTTCCCAATGGCTGTGCGAAAAAATAATATTAGGATAACGCACATCCTGCACTACCTCCAAATACAAACAGCCCGGAAACGCTCTAATCCTTTGCTGCCTCCCCTCAAGCATCTCCAAAAAAGGCACAACTTCATGCTCATGAAATGTCATTTTGACCCACCTAATAATCATAATTTATGGTAATGTATGACTTGAATAATCAAATTTGCTATCTATAAGAATAGTTTCGACAATTTTAACCAAATGGTTAATTCGGAACAATTTTTGGACATCCAATAGCAATTTTTGCAAAAAAAATCTATTTGTTCTTAAACCTTACTTGAAAGTACACCTTCTTTAATTGTACAATTTGTATCAGTGAAAGGTATAGAATTTATTTTTGAATTTGTAACCTTTTTTTAGTAATTTCAAACAACAAAATTAAAAACTGGTTACAACAAATAAATTCTTGTTTGGCTGTTGAAGTTATACAGTTATAAAGCTAACTAGCAGAGTTGTTTTAAACGCATCAATGCTATTTTAGCAATTAAAACAAATATAAAATTATAATAGTTAATTATAAAAACAACAGAATAGTATAATCATCTGTTATTTTGTTGTATCTTAAAAATCCTACGATTATCACTCCACTTAAATTATTTATCACAATACAATACTACTATAGTCTCAAGCAGACTATCACTAGAAAGTAATTAACACATTTTGTATGGATTGGTCTTACCACATCCTAATTACATTTCTACTCTCATCAAAAGTAATACTACCAATAGTATGGAAACATATAATATCAGTCTGGAAGATTCGCTAAAGAAGTTCTTTGGTTTTGACCAATTTAAGGGAACACAACGCGAAGTTATCACCAGTATTTTAGAAGGAAATGACACCTTTGTTATAATGCCAACAGGAGGAGGCAAATCACTCTGTTATCAATTGCCCGCCCTAATGGTCGATGGAACAGCCTTGGTGATTTCTCCGCTCATTGCCTTAATGAAAAACCAAGTAGACTCTATTCGCTCCTTTGCCAATTCAGATTCTATTGCACATTTCCTCAACTCCTCCCTTACTCGTACACAAATCAAAACTGTACGCCAAGATATTCGCGAAGGCAAAACCAAGTTGTTGTACGTTGCCCCCGAAACCTTAACCAAACCCGAAAACATCAATTTCTTTTCAGAGACACAGATTTCGTTTATTGCGATTGACGAAGCACACTGTATTTCGGAATGGGGGCATGATTTTAGGCCAGAATATCGCCGTATTCGCTCTATGATTGAGAGCATGAATAAACAAATTCCACTCATAGCACTCACGGCAACAGCAACTCCCAAGGTGCGGCTTGATATAGTCAAGACGCTCCGTATGAAGAACCATAATGAGTTTGTTTCTTCCTTTAATAGAGATAACTTGTACTATGAAGTACGCCCCAAGACCAAAGAAGAGGAAGTACTCAAAAATATTGTCCAAGTGGTCAAAAACATGAATGGCAAGTCGGGTATTATTTATGTACAGAGCCGTAAAGCAACCGAGCAAATCGCAAAATTGCTATGTGTCAATGACATCAATGCTGCACCTTATCATGCTGGCTTAGAAGCCAAAGTTCGGAGCAGTACACAAGACAAATTCCTCATGGAAGAAGTGGATGTTATTGTGGCTACTATTGCTTTTGGGATGGGTATTGACAAACCAGACGTGCGTTTTGTTATTCACTATGATATACCCAAGAGTATTGAGAATTATTATCAAGAAACTGGACGGGCTGGAAGAGACGGGCTGGGTGGTAAATGTATTGCCTACTACTCCCACAAAGATATTTTGCGCTTAGAAAAGTTTTTGCGTGATAAATCGGTTTCTGAACGAGAAATGGGTTCTCAATTATTATCTGAAATTATTGCTTATTCGGAAACCTCCTCTTGTAGACGACGTTTTTTGTTGCATTATTTTGGAGAGGATTATACCGATACGAGCTGCTCTGATAATAAAATGTGCGACAATTGTAAGTCGCCTCGCCCTATGATAGAGGCCAAACAAGATGTATTATTAGTATTAAAGGCTACCAAACAATTATTAGAAAATTGTCACATCAAAGAAATTGTTGCTTTTATCTTGGGCAACAAAACCAAAAACATACTCGATTTTAAATACGATAAACTATCGCTATTTGGAATGGGCAAGGATAAAGACAACCATTATTGGAATTCTATTTTGCGACAAGCACTGCTCAATGACCTCTTAGTTAAGGATATTGAAACGTATGGGATTATCAAACTTACCGATGAAGGACAAGCGTTTATACAAGAACCTCATTCTTTCAAAATTGCACTCAATCATGATTTCATCAAAGAAGCAGAAGCCGCCGAGGTAGCTGCAGAGGCAGCCCACACTGCTGCAGACGTATTAGATCAGCCCTTGTTTGATATATTAATGCGCTTACGCAGACAAGTAGGCAAACAAAAAAATGTTCCGCCCTATATTGTTTTTCAAGAAGCCTCTATCAGAGGTATGGCAACACGCTATCCTATGTCTATTGAGGAAATGAAAAATATTGATGGGGTGAGCGAAGGTAAAGCTCGCCGATATGGCCGAGATTTTATCAAGGTCATCAAAGAATATGTAGATGAAAACGAAATTGAACGTCCTGTGGATTTTGTCATTAAATCTGTAGCCAAAAAATCAAAAAATAAAGTCAGTATCATTCAGAGTATTGACAAAAAGATTCCCTTTGATGATATTGCTTCTACCTTGGGGCTTTCTATGGAGGACTTGCTGCATGAAATGTATATGATTGTTAATTCGGGTACTAAACTGGATATTTCTTACCATCTGGAAGAAACCATGGACGAAGAAGTACAAGAGGACATTTATGATTACTTTATGAATGCTTCTTCAGATTCGTTAGATAAAGCACTCAAAGAACTGGAAGACGATGATGTCTCGCTAGAGGAAGTAGCACTAATTCGTTTATCGGTTTTGTCGGAGAACGCCAACTAGAACACAACAATTAAGGTTTTTATCAAAGAAGCCATTTTTAGTGACAAGCACTAAAAATGGCTTTTTGTATGTATGATTACTTTCAAATAATGCTGGACCTTATTGCACAGAAAGCTTCTGACGATACATCAATCGGCCCTTGGGGTCTTGCAAAGTGAGCAAATAATTGCCAACAGGCAAATCATGGGTAGATACTTGGTATATTTCTTCTCTAATTGCTACTTCTTGCTTAACAATACGCCCCAAAGCATCCATCAAACACAAAGTATATCCCTCGGCAGGAATGTTTGCCCACTCTACTTGCACAGAGAATTGGCCTTGAGCTGGATTGGGGTAAACCTGTGCCTCTATACTATTAGCTACGTAATGAATAGAATTATTAACGGCATACACTGTATCTAAGTATTCAATATTCACTACATTGGTCTGGGCACTGTCCATCGTCAAACTTACAATTGGCTGTTTAATATTTTCTGCCAAGAAATCATAGCGAACAACCGTCCCCGAAGTAGGAAATGGCAAGGTGATAAATGCCGTCAAATCAATCCACTGAACCCCACCAAAAGGCCCTAAATCTATACTCACCTCCAAGCCCAACGAAAAGGTGCTGGTTACTTTTTGGCGCAACACGTCATAGGTACTGTCTGCCAAGGCACAAGTTCCCCAAGCATCCACCAAACGATCATCGGTGCCATCCAAGGTTATACGAATAGAATCTGGACTTAATTGTATGCCCCCTGCCAATGAATCAATAAGCTGACGCAAGAATGGTACACTATCTATATGTTGTGAAAAACGAAAGGCATAAGCATCATTGTCCGAACTGTTGTACGTCAGTGGAGCCGTTTGGCGCACCTGAGGATCTAGATAAGAATTGATAAATGACAAACCAAGTACCTCTATTCCACCTCCTACACTGGTTATGGCGGTGGTAGATACTTCGGTATACGCTACGCCTATATTTCCAACAGCGGGCAAGAGTATATCCGTATTCGGAAAATCTGCAAAATTAGCCCCACTAGAGGCCGCCTGTACCGTGTCTCTACGGGTATTGATGGCTACCAATTGGGAGAAATCCCAAGCAGTGGCTGTAGCACTTGCTGGTGTTACCACCACAGCAGAATCTTGAGTGGTAGCAGTGACCAGTACATCTCCTGCTACTGGAAAACTATTGGAGGTATACGTGATTTGAGCTTGAACGCTACTTATAATTACTATAAAAAAACCTATAAAGCTGTAAACTTGTTTCATAATCCTTGATTTGATAATGAGAGAATTGCTATCTAACAAAATTACAATTACCTTACAAAAAACAGAAAGTGTTGAAAGATATAAAGTCTAAAGACTAGTTATTTCTACAATAAAACACCATAAAAGTATCCTAAAGCCCCAATTAAAAACTATTTTTATTAGCCAATAGTTATAATGTTGTACTACTTCGTACAATTTTTGCAAAGAAAGTATTCATTAATCAATACTAATCTATCTAAATTATGACACAAAAAGAGCTTCAATTAAGAAAGCTAATCTTGCTTCTTCAAAACTTGGATAGTAATCTATTACAACGTGCAACCGACTACATCAAAGGACTATCAGATGCAGTTAGTGAAAAAGAATACGACTGGTGGGCCGAATTACCAGAATCTGTGAAACAAGATATTGAAGAAGGACTTTTGGATATAGAAAATGGAAATTTGATTCCAATGGAAGAAGTAATGAAAAAATATAACAATTAGTGAGAAGAGTTGATTTTACTAAAAAAGCACAACAAAGATTTCAAGAATTACACGATAATATATCTGAACATCAATCCCCAAAAGCTGCTAAGAAATTTGTAGAAGATTTTAACCACACCATTGGATTGGTTCAAAAAAATCCAGAAATGTTTGCAAAATCTACTCACAATCCGCATTTAAGAAGAGGTCTATTTAGCAAATATGGGGCTTTTTTCTATCGAGTATTTAAGGAAGCTATTAGAATTGTTACTTTTTATGATACTCGTATGGACAAACGAAACTATTAGATGTCTACGACAATTTAGACCTACTATATCCTAAACAAACTATTGCATTTCATACTCCAACAAGTTTTTTCCAAAAAAAACAATATTTATCAACTACTTAGTTGTGTAGCAATAAGAATATGCTTATCTTCGCCAACCGAATTTGTGATTTGTAGACAACAATCAAATTAACCAAAATGTACGCAATAGTAGAAATTAAAGGACAACAGTTCAAAGTGAGCGAAGGACAAGAGATCTTCGTACATCGCTTAGAAGCTGCTGAGGGTGACAAAGTTGCTTTTGATAAAGTACTCCTCGTAGCGAAGGAAGGAGACTTCCAAGTTGGTAGTCCAACTGTGGCTGCTACAGTTAATACAACTGTCCTTGAGCAAGTAAAAGGTGACAAAGTCATCGTGTTCAAGAAAAAACGCCGCAAAGGATACCGCCGCAAGAACGGTCACCGTCAGCAATTCACAAAAATTAAAGTGGACAGCATTTCCTAATGCCCACGCTTATTAATTCATTTAAGTCAAGAACTTATTAAACAAGTAAAATTATGGCTCATAAGAAAGGTGTAGGTAGTACGGACAACGGACGCGACAGTAAAAGCAAACGCTTAGGTGTTAAATTGTTCGGTGGGCAATCCGCTATCGCTGGAAACATCATTATACGCCAACGTGGAACTAAATTCCACCCCGGAAATGGCGTAGGTCTTGGCAAAGATCATACTATCTTTGCTCTTAAAGATGGCACAGTAGAATTCAAGAAAGGTTACAAAAACCGTACATTCGTACACATCGTGTAATTGTACTCTGAATACTCCAAAAGCCATTTTGTTTCGAGCTTCGAAATAGAATGGCTTTTTTTATTGCCCTCAGTGACTAGTGGATCAATACCAACTAGTCTTAATTTTAATTACACGTTTTAAATTTTACAACTATGGGTAACGTAGTCGCAATTGTAGGCCGGCCCAATGTCGGTAAATCGACTTTTTTTAATAGAATGATTGGTATGCGTAAGGCCATTGTGGACAATGTCAGTGGCGTAACCCGCGATCGCCAATATGGTGCTTCTGAATGGAATGGCCAATCGTTTATGCTAGTAGATACAGGTGGATTTATTGGCGACTCAGACGATGATTTTGCTGCGGCGATACGTGGGCAGGTTCACCTAGCTATCGAAGAGGCCAATCTTATTTTGTTTTTGGTAGATGTGGGTACTGGTGTAACGGACTTAGACGAGTATCTGGCCGAGATTTTACATCGCTGCGATAAAAAGGTCTTGTTGGTGGTCAATAAGGTGGATAACAGCGCACGCCATTTGGATGCACATGAATTTTGGTCGCTAGGTTTTGAGCAAATGTTTCCTATTTCTGCCAATTCTGGAAGCGGAACAGGCGATTTATTGGATGAAGTAGTCAACTCCCTACCCAAAAACGAATTGATAGAAGAAGAGTTGCCTAAGTTTGTTATTGTGGGTCGTCCCAATGCTGGAAAATCGTCCTTTACCAATGCACTATTGGAGGAAGAACGCAGTATTGTAACCGATATAGCGGGTACAACTAGGGATAGTGTTCACGCCAAGTACAGTAAGTTTGGTAAGGAGTTTTTGCTCATTGATACCGCAGGTCTACGCAAGAAAAAGAACGTTCAAGAAGATTTGGAGTTCTACTCCGTGATGCGAGCGGTTCGTTCTATAGAGAATGCAGACGTGTGTATATTGATGCTAGATGCAACCAAGGGGATTGAAGGGCAGGATTTGAATATCTTTCGCCTCGCTATTAAGAACAACAAGGGTGTTGTAATCTTAGTCAACAAATGGGATTTGGTAGAAAACAAGGAAACCAATACCGCCCGAGATATAGAGGATAAAATTCGTGAGCGCATTGCTCCGTTTTCGGATGTTCCAATTCTGTTCATTTCTGTATTGGAAAAACAACGTATTTTCAAGGCTATTGAGGTGGCTTTGGAGGTCTATGACAATCGTTCTCAACGCATTTCTACTTCCAAGCTCAATGAATTTGTGCAAGAAATTGTGGCCGCACATCCACCTCCACCCCACCGTGGGCATTTTATCACCATCAAATACGCCACACAAATTCATACCCCCTATCCTTCGTTTGCTATGTTTTGTAATTATCCCAAGCATATCAAAGAACCTTACAGAAACTATCTGGAGAATCGTTTTAGAGAACGTTTTAACTTTACAGGCTCGCCTATTGCGTTTTTCTTTAGGCAGAAGTAAGAGTCTTTTAGATATATTCTAAGAAGGAATGATAAAAAATAAAGCTTGCCATCTCAATCTTACATTGAGGTGGCTTTTCTTTGGTCAAATAGTTGGTATCTTTAGTGTGATAAGATTTTTAACTGATTCAATATATTATGTTACTAACAGCAGCAATACTCGTTTTTACCCTTATTGTAGTTCCTTATGTTTCTTTTTATTATGGTACGGATCTCACTGCCCTTCAGTGGGAATTGCTACAAGAAAGTGGTTATATTTTGCTTGGATTGGCTTCTACTTGCTTTGTTTTGGGCGAATTGACCAAAAACTACAGTCAGGTAGACAAAGTGTGGAGTTTGGCTCCCTTGGCCTATGCTTGGTATATTGCCATTGAGGGCGGTTCAGATCCTCGTATGGTATTGATGGCGATTTTGGTGAGTATTTGGGGCATTCGTCTTACGCTCAACTTTGCTCGTCGTGGTGGTTATTCTTGGAAATTCTGGACAGGAGAAGAAGATTATCGCTGGTCGATATTGCAACAAAAACCGGGGTTTGAAAAAGCGTGGGTTTGGTCGTTGTTTAATCTGTTCTTTATTTGTGGTTATCAGATGACCTTAATTTACTTGTTTACTATTCCTATTCTAACAGGACTCAATGAAGCAGCTCCTGAGGGATTAATTTGGGCTGATTATGTACTAGCCGCAGCCTTTGTTATTTTTGTTATCATAGAAACCCTAGCCGACCAACAGCAATGGGATTTTCAAAAAGAAAAATATCGTAGAATTAATGCCAATGAAGATTTGGGGGAGTATCAACATGGTTTTGTTCGCACAGGTTTGTGGGGCATAGTTAGACATCCCAACTATATGGCCGAGCAATCTGTTTGGATTGTATTCTATCTCTTTAGTGTGCTTGCAACTGGGCAGTGGATCAATTGGAGTATTGCTGGCTGTCTCTTGCTCTTGATTCTATTCAAGAGCAGTTCAGATTTTTCAGAGTCCATTACTGCCGAAAAATATCCCGAATACAAAAATTATCAAGCCACTGTGCCACGCTTTTGGCCTTTGATTGGCCGAAAATAATTGAGCAGTCTCAAAAAATAAGAGCTTCATCCAATTGATTTTAGGTGAAGCTCTTATCAATTTATAAAGAGATTAAGTATTCTTATACAAATGCTGTTGATAAACACGCTCTCCCTTGATAGCACTATACAACACAAAACTTAGAATCAACCCCATACCAACTATACAGGCATACAATATAGGCGCAAAATTGCCATGCTCCACTATCAATCCCCCCAATGCCCAGACAATGGTTACACCAATAAACTGCCCTCCTTGTCGAGTAATCCAGATGGCAACCGCAATCAATGCCATAATAATAGCTACCGTAAGATAAACTTCTATGCTTTGGTCAAAGGCCACCCCAAAGGTATCACGCAACATCAAGCCTGTGGCAACCGCTGTAGCCGCCGAAATCCACCCCAAATACAGCTGTGTCGGCAAATAATACCAATGAATATTCTTATTCTTTTCCAAGGCTACCTGTTGAGACAATGCTCTAAATAAAATAATTAGGGAAACCAAATGCCAAATAATGTTTAGCCAGCCCAACCATTGCAAATCGGTAAAGGAAATCGGCACAAAAACAATAGAGGCAATCCCTGCCGAAATACCTGCCTTGGTAGCCAAATCCAAATGTGGTGATTCCACCCGCTCCTCCTTAGCTTGAAAAAAGCTATAAATAAGCATCCCCAAAAAAATAGGCCCCCAAATAGCAAAAGCATAGCCTGCAGGTTGAATGAGCACCTCAGGGTCATCCTCAAAAGGCGAATCCGTAAAAGGTTGTATACCAAAATTGACTAGCGGAACGAGTATAAATACAAGCAGTTGTAGTTTTCTCATAATAATAATGTCTTCTTGTTGTTTAAGTAAGCATAACAGCTTATTATGTGTTTTGGTTGTCGGTGTCATCTTGCTGCCGTTAATTTTTAAAACATCAAGCCTTTAGACAATGACCTTTAAGCACTCCATGACGTTACAAGGAATACTTGGAATCTTTTCTGGATTCCTATTCTTGCTCTTGCCCAAGTTCATTTTGGACTTTATAATTCTTGATTATAACAGCATTACTATCCTTTTATTTAGAATCTTGGGGCTTTTTATTATAATTCTGTGCTTGGTACTATTTTTTATTCGCTCTATAGCTTCTATTCCCATTCAGAAAAAAGTATTATTGGCCAATATGATTGGAGATTTCTGTATTAGCACTCTACTTCTTATAGCAACAGTAGAGGAATTATTGACCTATACAGGGGGCTGGCTGCTTACTTTATTTATGTTGTGCAATGCCTTGAGTTATGTTCCTGTTTATTGGAGGCTTAGAGGGGGGTAGTTGGGTTTTGGTTAAACAAATCTCTCAACCATTTTTCAAAAACAACAGCAATAGGTGTATCTAAACTGAGATAATGATTGGTAATACTCTGTCCTAATGTTACCTCTGGGTTTTCTTGAAGACTCAACCAAGTATGAATTTTAGCTTTGATTCTGTGTACGTCTCTATACCTATTCAATTCTTCCTCTTCTATTCTTACTAAAAACTCCTCTACTCTGTTGAGCAATACATCACCATCAGGAACAAGCAAGGCCAAAAAATCTTCCAACATTCCTGTTAGTTCATTATTAGGCATTACCCAAACACCAATTTGCTTACCCTCTGCATTGTGGTGTACCAAACCATTCTTGGGAAGTGTAGGGGGGAAGTCAGGAAAAATTGTCGAAGAGGCGTGCTGAATAGACTGCCAACGGCTCTCCAAATTTTGGTCTGCATCTACCAAAACACCTACTGTGTCATAAGGCCCTTTAAGATATACAGGTAGTACTTTTATTAAGTCATCTATTCCTTTACAGTCCTTTACGAAAAAAGTCTCTGGAAGATTTTGGTGGGCACAAAATGCCCAAACTACATGCTGATCGTTCTTACCTTCTACTAATAAGACTTTGGAGAAGTTCTTTTTCTTAGCCATTATCTTGTTTCTATATCATTGTCCGTAGCAATTTGCAATTCTTCTTTATCATAAGCAATAGGTCTAACATTGCCATTTTTATTCCTTTCCAGACGGAATAACTTTCCAGAAATAGTTGCTTGCTCGTTCAATATTGTTTCAAAACTATTGATACAATCACTACTATGAGTGGTAACGAATAATTGTATATTCAGCTCCTTAGCCATCTGAAACAAGACTCTCCAAAGTTGCTCCTGTACACTATAATGCAAACCATTCTCAAACTCATCAATCAATAAATAACCATCCGTAACATTTACAGCCGCCAGTGCAATAGACAAAATTCTGTTAATTCCGTCCCCCATGCTTTGCAGTTCTACGGCTTCTGTTCCTCCTTCCAAACGGACCAATGCTACACGCTCTCTATTGCGCTCTATAAACGCCAAACGTTGTATTCTAGGCTCAATAATTTGAAGGGCTCTAACAACTTGATCTTCTTTGTCGGTAAGTACAATTTTGTCCCACAAGTGGATGTTTTCGTTTAAGGAACTATTTTCAGATTGTATGTAGAGGTTTTGTTTTTCGACTTCTTTAATGACTGTTTTAAAGGAAATTGCTCCGTAGCCAGTACCATCATTTAAGGGTATTGAGTCATAGTTAATATCATTTCTATTATAAGAGGCTCTAAGAGGATCATGCTCAGATTTCTCTATTTGTAAAACAATAGCTATGGTATTTACTTCATTTCTAGTGGCAATAATTATATTTTTAGATGTGTTTTTATTATAAAAGAAAGTATCAAATAAAGAATATTTCTCTATTCCTACGTTTTCTGTATTTCCCTGTGTTCGTTGCTTGAGCAGTTTTGTCAGAACATTCCATCTTCTTTCATTAACCAAAACATAAACAGCTTCCAACAAACTAGATTTACCGATATTATTTTTACCTGTAAATAAATTGACCTGACCCAATTTAGGTATGTCTAAATATTTTATATTCTTAAAATTAACTATTCTTAAGCTTGGCAACATAATCAATAACTAGCAATGAAATGGATATGATTAATACTGTAACATAAAGATACAGCTATTATTGAACAAACATTCCCTCCTACCTTATCAAAGTAAAAGAAAAACACAAAATAAATAAGCTACTCACTACTCAACAAGTCTCGCACCTCCATCAAACAAAAGCCCAATAAATTCTGTCCTTTCCATTGTGTAGGCTGACTAGCACTAGGATTATTCTTAGCCAGACCAATACCCCAAATTCGATCCTCAGGACTCGCTTCTACAATTACACGCTCCCCTGTTCCCAGCAAGAAGGCTTTGAGTTCCTCATGCTGCCCAAATTTCAGCTCGTTTCCTCTAGTAACAATGGCACAACGATGTTGCTCCCAAATATGGCTCTCAAAATTGTGGACTTTACGCCCTAGTTTTTTGGCCTCTGCGGCTGTTTCACAAGCAATAATTTGTTCCAAAATTGCGTTATCTTCAAACAGTTTTGCTTTGCCAGCCATCATATAATGCTCTGCTGTGGCATAGACTACACCATCTTCTTCAAACGGGTGTTCCGCCCACCATTGGCTAAAACAACTCGCTTGAACACTCCCATCTTTTGAGGGCTGATGTCCCCAAAAAAATAAATATTTCACACGCTCCTCTAGTGCTGCTTTTTGAAGCAACCAGTCCAAGTTATATTTCATACCCTTTTATTTTTATAGTTTGTTTAATTTATAAACTAACAATGCTAACCTTAAAATTAAAGTTCCTTAATTTCAAATAAAACTTTTCTTTAAGGAACAAAAATTTTAAATTTATAAGGATTACACTGTTACATTTTATTATTCTACTTCCAAAAACATCTTCCAATGAAAATATGGTTAATCTCTTTTAGTCTTTTGCTATTGTTTATTACAGGTTGCACTAAATCTGAAGACAATGACTTGAATCCTTCTGAACCTGCTGAACCAACACCAGAAGAAATTCTTTTGAAATTGGTCAATGATGCCAGAGCCACAGGCTGTAATTGTGGCAATACACCTTATCCACCTGTTCCCGCTCTTACTTGGAATGATTTGTTAGAGGATGCAGCTAAAGCTCACAGTGATGATATGAATGATAATAGCAATTTTAGTCACCAAGGAAGTGACGGGTCTACTGCTGGCGATAGAATCACAAGAGCAGGTTACAACTGGAGCAGGTATGGAGAAAACATAGCTCGTGGCTATCCCGATGAAGAAGCTGTAATTAATGGTTGGTTAGCTAGTGATGGGCATTGTCAGAATATTATGAGTGCTAATTTTACAGAAATGGCTGTTGCCAAAAGTGGAAGCTATTGGACACAAGTACTAGCCAAAGCTAGATAACATTTTTTTGCTCATATATAACAGATGACAAAATACACTTCGTACAACAATGACAATGTTTCTATCAAAAAGTACAAAAAAATAGTGCTTTGGGCTTAAAAATCCTAATAAACTATTATCAAGGTGTTATTAAAATCTCAAAGTCCTTTTAATAAAGGATATTTTTCGATTTTGGTACAGCAATTGACTACTATAAAAGCAAATAAAGGTTTTAATTGGGTGTTCTTATAGTGTGGGTCTCTCCGAACTTTGTTC
>CAYULH010000137.1:0-13557 GCA_964445645.1 uncultured Aureispira sp.
TGACGCTCAAACAATAAAAGTTTTGTTTTTTGCCAGCAAAAAACAGCTCCTGAAAAGACAATTTGCTTACCCTTAGAATTCATATGCCCAAAACTGCACACAGTTAGACAGCTAATAAACCGCTCATCAAAATTTAATGAGTGTATCTCATAATATTTATGTACTTAGAGGATAACTCCTGTTTTTTATGAATTTTAACGTTCTAAGGGGCGGTTTGGTGGGGGAATTGCCGTTTATTATAAGGATGGAAAAATGGATAATAGCAATCGGGATTCTTTGGAGCAGTGTGTGGCTCCAGCCCTTGTTGGCGCAAGACAGCAGCAAGGTAGACCCTGTATTCTACCAATTGGAGGTGAAATTGCTCGACCAAGAGCCCCGTTTTGCCAAGAAGCAGCAATTGACCTTGCAGTACAGCCAATTAGACAGTGCAGCACTGCAAGTCGCCTTGCAACAAATCATTACTCAATTGCAACAAAAAGCCTACTTGGCGGCCTCTGTAGATACCTTATTTGTAGAAGATAGTTTCTGCACAGCTTATGTGATGGTGGGGGAGCGTTATGAATGGGCGGAATTGAAAAATGGGAATGTTGCGCCTGATTTTTTATCGGCTATTGGTTTTAGGGAGCGTTTTTATGAGCAAACGCCTTTTTATTACAAGGAAGTAACACGGGTACAAGAAAAATTGTTGGCTTACTTGGAGGAGCATGGCTATCCTTTTGCACAAGTGTATTTGGACAGTATTCGTATATCTGAGCAATCCATTACAGCCCGTTTGTATTATGAGAAAGGCCCTTTGATTAGCTTTGATAAATTGGTGATAGAGGGCAAAAGTCGCCCCAATAGAAAGGCAGGTGGCAACAATAAAGTACGCATCAAGGCTGGTTTTTTGTCGAGCTATTTGGGCATTCGACCCAACAAATTATACAATGAAAAACTGGTCAAGAAGGCACAGAATAGAATGGATGCTTTGCGTTATTTGAGCACTTATCAGAAACCTTATGTGGTGTTCAAGGAGGATAAAGCAGCCTTGCATTTGTTTGTGAATGATCGGCCTTCGAGCAAGATTGACTTGCTCTTGGGTTTGTTGCCGAGCCAAGACCCTGTTACACGGCAGCAGCGATTTGATTTTACGGGCAATATTGACATTGATTTGCTCAATCCTTTTGGAACGGGCAAGCGCATACAGTTCAAATACCAACAATTGACCTTGGGCACTTCCGATTTGTTATTGCGTTTCAATTGGCCTTATTTGTTTAGAACACCCTTGGGGGTGGATGTGGCGTTTAAGCTGTATCGGCGCGATTCTTCTTTTATTGATATTATTGGTGATATTGGCATACAATACCTATTCAATGGCAACAGCTATATCAAGGCATTTTTGATTAATACAACCACCAATCTTATCAATGTGGATGTGGATAGAGTGTTGCAAACGAGGCGTTTGCCCAGTATGCTGGATTTGACCAATAGCTCTTTTGGATTGGAATTGTATTATGATAATTTGGATTATAAATACAATCCTCGCAAGGGTTTTGAACTGTTGGCTACCGCTAGTTTTGCCCTCAAGCAAGTGCGCCCCAACAACAGCATACAAGAGCTGGAAGACCCGCTGGATGCCAATTTTAATTTTGCCACTTTGTACGATACCATTGTTACCAATACCTTTCAGTATCGTTTTTTGTTAGAATACAGCCAGTTTGTGCAAATTTTGCCTTGGAGTACTCTTATGGGCCGATATAGAGGCGGCTTGTTGTTGTCTGGAGCTGCTATTTATGACAATGAAACCTTTAGGATAGGGGGCAA
The DNA here is from genome assembly GCA_964445645.1 of uncultured Aureispira sp. GTDB lineage: Bacteria > Bacteroidota > Bacteroidia > Chitinophagales > Saprospiraceae > Aureispira. The sequence goes on from CAYULH010000137.1 coordinate 1,804, forward strand.
TCGAATCCTGAGAGGTTTTGACGAAGAATCTATTTTTGCCACTTGGTACAATGTATTTACCTTAGAATGGCGTTTTTTGTTTGGGCGCAATTCTTATGCCTATGCCTTTGGTGATTTGGCTTATACCCAACGCCAAACCATATCTACCCAACAGGAAGATTTGCCCTATGGTTTTGGCGTAGGGGTGGCTTTGGAGACCCAAATAGGGGTTTTTGCCTTGAGTTATGCACTCGGCAGCCAGCAGGGCAATCCTGTTTTGTTTAATAATGGCAAAGTGCATTTTGGTTATGTGTATGCGTTTTAGAGAGAAGGACTACTGTATCATATAACTATTTAGTTCTTGTATTACTCTATGCTGATAATGGATAGCCTCGACTTCTTCTTTGAGCAACCCAATACCTTTTTTGTAATAATGAATTTTATTGGTGGCACTAAAATACCCACTAGATTGGTTGCGTACTACTACTACATCATTAAATGTACCAGCAGGTGTAACCAATTGCTGACTATCTGCTATGACTTCATAAGTATGGGTAAGATAATAATAGCCATAAGCATCCGCTATTATACTATCTTGCCAAGTAGCGCCCACTGTAGGATGCTCCAACATAATAGGGGTATCACCATTTCGAGCATCTAGATATTGGTAGTAAACACCATTTTTGAGTCGAATAAGTTTATTACCAAAATCATAGTAAATGTAACGACCAATAATTACTTCTGCTCGACAATTATAATAAGTGGTATCCATCGTATAACTTGCAGTGTTATTGAATGTGTCATAGCTCTGAACGGTATAACTCCAAGTGCTGCCCAAACGAAAAGGAATAAAATGACCAGTATCACTTTCCACCAAAGAAAAGGAGGTGCTACTAGTGGCTAATGGTAATGGTTCTGGAGTTGGAGCTTGTTCTTTGCGACAAGCCAAAAAGGTCATTAAAATACTCAACAACAGAAAAAAATAAGGTTTTATAAATTTATTCATGCCTAAAGGTTATAACAACAATTGAGTTGAAAAAAAGAAATTGAATTTTTGCATTAAAAATACAATAGTAATAAAATTCAATAAATTAGTAAAAAAATATAAAATATTACATCCTAAAGGGGAAATTTTACCATAAGAGATAGATTATCATTGCTATTAATACCCTCAGAGTCCAATACAAAACGCTTTTTTGTAAATTCCCAATAAGTTTAATACAGTTCCAAGCAATAGAATAAAAAACTACTTTTTGTAAGCTAGATCTAGTTAACTCTTACAAAAAGTAGGCATTATATTTTTGAATATTGTTATTGGAATAGAAGCCCTATTCAAACTCCACAATAGTAATGCCATCGCCTCCCTGATGCGGCTCGGGATGATAACTGCGTTCAATGCCTCGGTATTCTCTTAGTTTGCGTTGCACCACTTTACGCAATGCCCCCGAACCCTTGCCATGAATGATACGCACCTCGTTGGCACTAGCCATTAGGGCATTGTCCATGAATTCCTGTATACGCTCTAGGGCATCCTCATAACGCATTCCCCGAATATCAATTTTGGGTTCAAAGTGGGAGGACTTACTAAGCGTATCGGTCTGAATGCTCTTGGTAGAATTGGTGAGAATAGGATTTTTGACGGCCTGCAAATCTCTTAATTTGACGGTCAAGACCATATTGCCCAATTCTACTTTGGCTTCCTTGCGTTTGATTTCTTTTACAATGCCCATGCCACCGCCCGAGCGCAAACGCACATAAGAACCTTCCTCAATCACACCATTATCTTGTTCCTCATAGACCTCATACACCTTATCTTGAGCAGTTTGGACTTTTTCTTGTAGATTTTTGCGTGTTTTTTGAGCTTGCTCCAACAAATTCTTGGCTTTTTTGGCTGCCTTTTCTTTGTTTTGAGCAGTTCTCAATTCCTTGAGCACTTTTTGAAGCTCCTTGGTGGTGTTTTCTTGCTCTACCAATTCTTGCTCTTTGATTTGCAATTTGAGTTTTTTGCGGGAGAATTCCAGTTCTTTGAAAGCAGATTCATAGTTTTTGATAAGGCCATCTAGGCGTTTTTGGTGCTCCAATACCTGTTCTCTAGCTTCAAGTGCCTTTTGGCGTTCGCGCTGCAAATCCACTAGGATTTCATCCAAATTGTGAGTTTGCTTGCCAACCTTGCGCCGAGCGTAGCCAATGACATGATTGGGCAGGCCGCTTTTGGTCGCAATTTCAAAAGCATAAGAACTTCCCGGTTTGCCCATTTTCATTTGGTAGGTAGGCGAGAGGGTTTCTTGGTCAAAAATCATAGAGCCATTCACCAAACCTTTGTTCTCAAAAGCAAAAACCTTGAGATTGGAATAGTGGGTAGTAATAACACCATAGACCTTTTTTCGATTCAAATCTCTCAATACAGCCTCTGCAATGGCACCGCCCATTTTGGGATCCGTACCCGAACCAAACTCATCAATCAAAACCAAGGTTTTGGCATCGGCATACTCCATAAACTCCTTGGCATTTTGAAGCCTTGAGCTATAAGTACTCAATTCATCCTCTAGGGATTGCTGGTCGCCAATATCGGCAAATATTTGTTCAAAAATACCAATTTCTGCGCCTTCACTAGCAGGAATGAGTAAACCTGCCTGCACCATCAATTGCAGCAATCCAATGGCCTTCATACAAATAGATTTGCCTCCAGCATTGGGTCCACTCAATACTAGAATGCGTGTACCCTTGCGAAAGTGCAAGTGAAAAGGCACGGTTTTACTGCCTGTTGTTTTGTTTTTGAGTGCTAATAATGGGTGTACCACATTACGCATTTTGTAATGCGGCACTTCCAATAATTTGGGCTTGGTAGCCTCCAATTGCAAGGCCAATTGTGCCTTGGCCTGAATGGTATCAAAACGCACAATAATAGACTCGTACAAGTGCAATTGCTCCACATAAGGGCGCAACAAGGCACTCAAATCACGCAAGATGCGGTAAATTTCTCGTTGATAATCACGCTCCAAGTCAAAGATGTCATTGTTTACATCAATCACCCCTTCTGGCTCTATAAATACCGTTTTGCCCGAAGCAGATTCATCGTGAATGATGCCCCGCACTTGGCGTTTGCGTTCGGCAGGCACGGCTAGTACACGGCGGCCATTTCTAAAGCTCTCCTTGTTGTCCTTGAGCATTCCCTGTGCTTGATAATGCACAATAATTTGGCGGAAACGCTTGTCCAATTCTTGGCGTTTGCTGCCTTGCAGGCGGGCAATTCGCAGCAATTCGGGCGAAGCATCAGGGCGAATATTGCCTTCTGGATCTATAACACGCTGAATTTCTTGGAGCAAATCCTTATCAAAATCGGCCACTTTGATTACATCATACAAGGTGGGATAAAGTCCCTTGGTGCTTTTTCGTTTATTAAAGAAGCCATAAATATCATAACAGACCAGCAGGGTTTTGGCAATGGCACGTAGCCCTTCTACCGATAGTACATAGCCATCTATGGCCAGCATCCGAAGGGGTTCGCCTATGCTTGTGTAATTGCTGATTGGAAAATGGTGGTTGTTGTCGTAGGTTTGGGTATATTCGTGTACTTCTAGTAGCCAACGCTCAATTTGAGAAGCATTGCTGCTAGGTTGTAATGCTTCAAAGTAAGAACGGCCTAATTCGCCATAACAAAATTGCTCGGTTAGGGCCAATACTTTGTCAAACTCTAATACTTGGTATAAATCTCTTGGTGCTAATCTCATAGTCAATCACTCAATCTGTAAAAATGGTCGTAATGCCAGTAAAATGTTCTTCCAAAGGAAGTAAGTAGTCTTAAAAATAAACATCCATTTCAATAAGGCAACAACGCCTATAATAGTTCACTGTTGGCTCAGAAGTTTACAAAAAATATACCTGCTTTAAGAAGGTTAAACCTTTATTTATAGTAATAATATGAACGAAACCAATCAACTACCCAAAAAACAATACGAGTTTAGTGCTGTACTCAATGCAAGTGTTGTGCAAGAATTGGCGCAAGAAATCAAAGCGGTATGGCCATCTTTTGAGGCACAAGCATTTGGTCAGGCTACAGCAACAGACTTAGAGGGCAAGGCCATCAAAGAGCGGGCGCAATGGGTGGCCGAGCAGTTGTATCAATACTTGCCCCAACCATTTGCGAAAGCAGGAAAAATATTGATGGAAGCACTAGGCCCGCCTTTAACTAACACAACAGGAGAACATACCAGTGCCTTTCGGTATATGCCCTACGGGGCTTATGTGAGCCAGTATGGTTTGGGCGAGGAGGATTTGGAATTGGCGGTACAATTGATGTATGAGCTAACTTCACGCTTTACAGCAGAGTTTGCCATTCGTCCATTTCTCAAAAAGTATCCGCAGCAATTATTGGTTTATTTACAACAGTGGGTTAAGGATGAGAACGTGCATGTTCGGCGTTTGGTGTCGGAGGGCACTCGGCCACGTCTGCCTTGGGGGGAGCGTGTAACAGTATTTGATGCTAATTATCAGCCCATTTTGGATTTATTGAGCCAATTGTATACGGATCCCGATTTGTATGTGCGTCGTTCTGTGGCCAATCATCTCAATGATTTGACCAAGGATAGACCTGCAATGGTTATTCAATTATTGCAACAATGGCAACAAGAGGGCAGTTCTAAAGAATTGGACTGGGTGCTTAAGCACAGTTTGCGAACCTTGATAAAGGCAGGTGATCGGGCCGCCTTGGCCTTGATAGGCTATGGAAAAAAGCCAGCAGTAACGGTTGAAAATTTTGAACTGGCACACACTTTTTTGCCTCTGGGGCAACAACAAGTTTTGTCTTTTGATTTGGTTTCTACTAGCGATAAAATGCAGGAACTGCTCTTGGATTACACGGTTTATTTTATGAAGGCCAATGGCGTACAAAAGCCTAAGGTTTTTAAACTCAAAACTATAACCCTTGGGGCAAAGGAGCGGGTGCATTTGGATAAGAAGCATTGGTTTAAGCATTTTAGTACCCGTCGTTTGTATGCAGGTGAGCATCAAATACAGTTACAAATAAATGGTCGAGTGGTAGAAAAAGTAGCCTTTGATTTGGTTTTTCCTTCCGAATAAAAGTATTTTGAATAGAGGATAAACAATCAACGTTCTATACAAAGAGGCTACTCTACTGGGAGCAGCCTCTGGTAGTTGGCCTCAAGGTTATTATTCATCAATTGTTGGATTGTGGTTGTGTTTGTCATTTTTGAGTGCTAATTTTTATTTTATTTTTTTTATTTTTTTTAATTGTTTTGTGACTGTTTTTAATTTTTCTTTTTATTTTTCATAAGTGTTTTTGTTCTCTTGCTTTGTAAAGTAACCGTGGGTTTGGAAATTCTTGTATTGGAGCATTAATGCGTTATTTTGGGAGCTTTTATTGATTTCTATAGCCGAATTTTAGTTCTAGTTGTTGTTTCTAACAAGGCTTAATTTTTGTCAATATTTACCTTTTGAGAGGTCGATTTTTGCTGTATTTATAGAGCATAATTATTATAGAGCAAAAATCTAAAAATGTAAGTTTAGTTTCAAATTTATTATAAAGATTAAGTTACCTTGGCTTAAATATTTTTCGTTTATGGTATAATATGCTTTGCTTAGAACTTATTCTACAGAATAAATACGTACCGTTACAAATATCGAATAGATTGGATGGAGTTGCCAATTGGAAAAAGGCTTTGTGATAAATTATTTGTTAATAGTTTGTTTATCAGTGAATTATATTTATTGTTGTGATAAAAAATAAAATTTTAAAAAATATACAGATATGGATAGTGCATCATTAAAAAGTTTTTTGGAAGAGGTAGAAGAGGAAGGAGTAGCGTATTTACACAATAAGGGATACCAATGGTTTAAGAGTTATTATTTGCCACGCTTGCATTTGGCGGATGAGCTTTTGCCCGATGAGTTAGAATTAATTGCTGAATCTTGGTATTTGGTAGGCGATGTGTATGATTTTAATGTCATGCCGCTCTTGGCCATAAAAGCGTATAAAAAAGTACTAGAGTACGATGATGAGGTGGACGGTGCTTATCGTGAGTTGGGGCAGATGTATGATTCGGTTGGTGAATACCAAAAAGCGTTGGAATTTATCAACAAAGCCTTGGAGTTTACCCCCGATGATGAAGACTTGATGGATACGGTAGCCGATATTAACGACAGTATCAATTATGATACAGAGGCTTATCTAACAGAGGATAATAAGTACTGGCAATGGGGAGAGTTGCTTGGAGAAGAGCGTGCTCAGGAGGTTGTAGACATTGCCTTAGCATTGGAGGAGGAAGATGGGTATTTGGATAGCGAAGAGCTGCGGCGATTGGCACAAGCTTATGGTATGCTAGGAGATGAAGAGCAGTACTTAGCTACTTGGAAGAAAATTGTGGAATCAGAGGAAGAGGAAATCAGCCTTGATTATGCAGACTGGTTTTATTTGCCCGAGGCCGTTTCAAAATCACCTGATTTTTGGGATTTGATTCAATCTATCTTGCCTGTAGTAGAAGAAATAGATACAACAGTAGATATAGAAGATGAGGATAATATGAGTGTGGAAGAACTGTTTGAAGCTATTAAGGAACATTACCTTGCTCAAGCAGAGTAGTTATTGACGTACTTCAGCAAGCGCATACAAAGCAAAACTAGCCAACCAGTGTTCTCCTCCATAATTGTTATCGGTAATAACGGGTAAAGAGTGGTGGATATGCTGGTGGGCTATGTGGAGCAAATGGTCGCAATCATCCAAGGTTTGAGTCAAGCCATACAAACACCAAGCACGACTGAAGTTGACCCCATCTAAATGTATAAGATACTTGTCTTCTCGGTCGCTAACAATAGCTGGCTCCAAGGTGAAATTTTTGTCCAATAATTCGGGTAAGAATTCTTTAATCCACTGCTTGAATTCATTGGGTGGAAGAATTCGGCGCATGATGTTGGCTTCCTCTAAACAGGGGGATAAAAAATCATAACCACTGGGTTCCCATGATAGGCGGCATTGAGTATCTTGACTAAAGAAGGCTTTTGCACGGCTTTCTATAGCTGTTTTTAAGGCTTGATTTTCTGTTGTTTGGGCATAGTCATAGGCAAAAGCCAACCCAAAAGCAGTATTTTTGTGCGTGCCTTCTCGAACAGGATAGCTCAATTTGGGCAAGAAGGTGATGTATTTTTGAATAATAAAATCAGTAAGAGGCTGCAAGTTGGCTTTCCATTGCTGGCCTTGAGGGTCTTCCCAATCGTGCAATTCTTCGGCTAGTTTCAGCAACCATGCCCAACCATACGTACGCTCAAATTCCTTGTTGTGGCGGCGTTCAAAATAGGCCAACTCTTGCTGAATATTTTTTGCGGTAAGATGTGCATCTATTTTTTTGCGAATGGTTGCCGCATTCTCCAAGTTGGGAAAGGTTTTGAGCAAACGCACCAATGACCAGTGCCCGTGTACGGCCGAATGCCAATCAAAACAGCCATAAAAAGCAGGATGAAGCTGCTTGGGAGTAAGTAAATCTTTGCGTTCGTTGAGAACTTGGTTCAGTTTATTGGGATATTCTGTATCCATACATTCCAAAGGCAATCGAACCAATCGATTTGCCTCTTTTAAATGGAGTTGAGGAGCTGGTATAGTTGGTATGGAAGTGGTGTCTGTGGTTTGTTTTTCATTATTACTCTCCTCAAGAGTCATAGGAACAGTAGATGTTTCACAGGCAAAGACGATAGTTACAAAAAACAAAATAAATAAAATACGCATTTGGTATGTTTCAATATATAAAACGGTAAGAACAATTGATTGTAGTAATATAAGCAGATTATAGCGTGTTTTTATAGACTTTTCTCAAAAAACTTGTGTTTCAATCAGCTTTAAAAATTTACAATATTCAAAAGCGGAACCAGCTTACCAGTATCTAGCATCAACATGCCCTCATGAAGAGGACTTAAAACGCTGTTTTCGTTGCATCCAAAATAAATAATTGAGTCCCAAAAAAAGAAAAAGACCAAGTAGGTAAGCACTAGTAAGCGGCCAATTAAATACTACAATCAAATCAGTAATATCCCTGTTTATGGTGGATAATTCAGGCAATTCATAGAATACATTCCCCTCTAAGTCCAATTGACGTTTGCTGTTTAGCCAGTTTAACAACAAAGGATAGGCCGCCAAGCCTGTCCAAAATAAAATAAAAATCCGACTTTTACGCAAATAATCAACCATCAATAATAAGCCTGCAAAGGCGGCAATATGGTGGTACAAGAACAGCATCCAAAACATGCCTTCTACCAAAAAAGTACGCTCATAAAAAGCACACAATTCCCAAAAATAAATTTGATTGCTCATCAGTCTGTAAAGGCGACTGAGTAAGTCCCACCACAACAAAGCCATTAGGCATATATGTTGTCCTCCCAATAGAGCATTTGCTATTTTTTTAGGAAAAAAAAACAGGATGATAACCAATAACAAATGTGCTAAGTAAAGATGTTCCATGAATGGAGAGAATCTGTATGTATAGTACTTAAAATAAAACCCCTGTATAGTCGTGAGGGCATTACAGGGGGTTTATAATTCTCAAAATTAGAACTAAAACAACAGAATCGGCTTATAGTTCTACATAACCTTCGGGGCGTGCAAAGCGTGCTGCCTTTTCTTTGACAAATTGAAAGTTGCTCAAGGTAGCTGCGCCCAGTTGACGGGTCAAGCCTAGTTCTACCCGCCATCCCCAGAATGCCCATTGGTGCGCTATCGGAATGCCATCTACTTCCTGATAATTACTATAAACAATAGCATGTGGGTCCCGTTCTGCTTCTGCTTGTGAAGCACCACCAGCCGTAACAATATAAGCTGCTGCTTCAATAAGGTTGTTTTCTGGATTGGCATAAGTGATGTACCAGTCGTTGGGATCATCGCCCGTTCCAGCCTCAAAGGTCAATTTTTGGGCACGATAAGTATGCTCGTTGAGCATGTTTTTCTCATAAGGATTCCAGATAGTACCCTTATCGCTTAATTTGTAAGGAAATAAGAAAAAGTAAGGCCAAGTATAAGCCGCAAAACGTTTGTTGGCCGCATTTTCTGCATCAGCAGCATAAACCTTTTCGCCATCATAAATTAATACTCGACCATCTTTATAATCAATGCGGGCCTTGGTAGAATTGGTCAAGGCAGTAATGGTACCATTGACCCGCTCCTTTCCCCCAAAAGTGAGTACAATATCAAATTGGATGGCTTCTTGCGCCAAAAATGCGGTACGTTGATGTGCTTCTTCTACCGCTGCTACATAGGGGTTGGCATTTACTGAAGGTGTTTCTACAAGAGTTGCCGGTTCAGATTTTTGTGGGATTTCATCTGTTGTAGTAGGCTGATTATTGGTGTTTTCGGCAGGGGTGCAAGCTATTAACAAAGCAAAACAGGCCACTGCAAATAATCTAAAAATAGTCATAATTTAAATTAGTTTAAAAATGGTATAAAAAATCAAAGCAGACTACTTAGAAGAGCCATACAGGAAATAACGGGGGAATATCGCTGAAATCTACTTTTGCGTTTCAAAAAAAAATGAAGTTATAAAATGGGCGAGGAAGATACCATTTTTACGAATAGTATAACAATTCTTATAAAACTCTTAAGGGTGGATAGATGTTTAAGGGGTATTGAATAAAAGTGTACATTTAAACAAGCTCAACCAATGCTTTGCACATTACTAATCAATTCAATGCAATTTTATTTGAACACGCAAAGCGATTATACCATACTACTATGACAAGATTTTTTACCTTTTGGGGGTTGGTACTGGCCTTTAAGATATATTTATCCATTCAGTTGATTCGATTTTTTGAACGGCCCTTGTATAAGGGTTTGGCCATTGCATTAGTAATTACTTCTATTGTAAGTACCTTAGTAGGAATTTATGCCATGTCCATGCGTTTTGCCAATAGTGGCGCACAACCAAGCCCTGCTGTCAATTATGCGATAGGCTTGTTTGTTTCCTTCTTGGTATTGGACATGATACTTGGCAGTTTCTTTTTGTTGGATGACTTGTGGGGAGGCGTGCAAACCCTCTATCACAAGTTGGTTTCCACCGAAGGCGTGCAGGAAGATAGGCGGCATTTTATCAAGCGAGCAGGAATAGTGTTAGCCACCTTGCCCTTTGTTTCTTTTTTGCATGGCATTACCATTGGCAAATACAATTTTAAGGTACATAGAGAGCAATTGGGCTTTGATGACTTACCCGATGCCTTTGACGGCTTCAAAATTGCTCAAATATCGGATGTTCATGCAGGGAGTTTTGACAGCCCTGAGGCTGTACGCAAAGGACTGAGCATACTGCAAGAGCAAGGCGCAGATGTTATTGTATTTACAGGAGATTTGGTCAATTCTTATGCCACCGAAATAGAGCCTTACCTAGACGATTTTAAGCAATTGGAAGCACCTTTTGGCAAGTATTCTATCTTGGGCAATCACGATTATCCTTTGTATGGACGCAATTTTAAGAATGAAGAGGACAAACAAAAGAATTTGGCGGCTGTTAAGGAGCATCACCAAACCATGAATTTCAGATTGTTGCTCAATGAACATCAAAAAATTGAAAAAGATGGCTCGTACATCTGTTTGGCAGGGGTAGAAAACTGGGGCAAAAGCCCTTATTTCCCCAAAAAGGGCGACCTAGATCAAGCATTCAATGGCGTGCAGCAAGATGACTTTACCGTACTACTATCTCATGATCCTACCCATTGGGAAGAAAAAGTAAAACGCCATTCCAAAAAAGTACACTTGACCATGAGTGGACACACCCACGGTTGTCAGTTGGGCGTAGATTTGCCGTTCTTTAAGTGGAGTCCTATCAAATATGTGTACAAGCATTGGGCAGGGCTATATGAAGAAGCTGGACAATACTTGTACGTAAATAGAGGCTTTGGGTTTCTAGGTTTTGCTGGTAGAGTAGGCGTTTTTCCAGAGATTACCTTGTTTGAACTTAAAAAGACGTAAATAAAAAGGAGTTAGTACATAGGGTGCTAACTCCCCAAATACTGTGCTACTAAAGCGCATACCCCTTAGTAATATAGTTCACATTGTAGTCTAAATTTAGTTTAATGAAATGATCGTATAGGGCATGAATAGGCAAAATACTATCCTGAGCAACTAACTCTATTCCCTTTTCTTTTGTCCAATCCACAAAGGGTTTCCATTTTTTTCTATTGTCTACACAATAATGGTCACTGAAAATTACGATTCGTTCTTGTAACCGTTCTGACAAACTATCTAAAGATACCTCACCAACTTCCCAATAGAGTAGTTGCCGCGAAAACGATTGCTCAGTAATAGATACAGCATCAAAAGAAGAAATGTAAGGTCTACGCTTGTCCGCCCAAACCTCAAGCATAGTATCAGCTTCTATCTGGCAATCAATCCAATCTTCAAAAAAACGCATTTTAGCTTTTAAGAGTCCACATCTTTGATATTTTTGGGTTTCTGATTGCCAAAAAGGAAAATATTGGACATATTCTAAGCAATTCCAGCCCTTTTGGTAGCCTATTATATCAACAGGCAGCTCCAAACTAATGGCCAACTGCTTTCGGCCATACAACTGCATACTGTAGGGGAGTATACCTAATAATAAGAGCAATATGCTACCTATAATTATACTTTTTTTCATGTTTATACTTACGGAGTATGGTACTACCAAAGTGTATACCCCTTTGTAATATAATTCACGTTGTAGTCTAAGGTTAGGTCAAGAACATAACGATATACAGCATAGCTAGATAAAATACTATCCTGAGCAACTAACTCTATTCCCTTTTCTT
>CAYULH010000138.1:0-13484 GCA_964445645.1 uncultured Aureispira sp.
GTTTTTCGCCTCGATCTAGGAAAAAATCTCCTCTTTTTCATTGTACGGTTACTTTTTTGCACCTACTTATAATTGGAATGACCAACTAAAAAAGACCAGTATTCTATTGGGTATAAAAAATCATAAGCGCATGAGTAAGCTGTTTGAGCAGTTGGTAGACAATTATCATTTACTGAAGTATGAATTGCTAAAGGTACAGGAGTTTGATCCTTCGCATTTTGGTTTTTTGCCCATTTATTACAAAATAATGGAGACGGATAGGCAGCGTGTGAATGCCTTTAGGCAGGCGTTTGAGTTGAATGATAATTTGAGGGATGCGGTGGTTTGTGAGGTAGGAATAGGCACCTTGCCCTTGACCAAATTGTATATGCCCTATGTCAAGAAAGCCTATCTGATAGAGAATAATCCCGAGCTAATTCCTTTTATCCAAGCCGAAATTGCCCAACATGATTGGGCGGATAAGGTGGAGGTGTTTTATGCCGATGCCCTTACGGTGAAACTGCCTGAACCAGTGGATTTTATCATTGGCGAGTTGATGAGTATTTACTGTGCGAATGAATGGCAGGTGCAGATTTTTGAGTACATGCGGCAGTTTTTGAAGCCTGAGGGCAAATTGTTTCCCAATCGGATTATCAATTTTGCACGCCTTTGCACGGCTGATTTTGAGGAGGGCAGGAAGCATTATCCCATCAATTTTACAAGGCATTTGCCTATGTTTTTGAGCCAGCAGTGTTTGGTGCATGAAATCAACTTATTGGAGGAGGTGAGCCGAACGGTCCAATTGAGTTTCAAAATGCCTGTGTTGTTGAGTGGAACGATTAATGCCTTGTTTTTGGAATCGTATGTGGAGGTGGCCGAAGGGGCCAATTTTACGGGTACAGATAGCTTGATGCCGCCCACGGTATTGCGTACAGACCATGAATTGCAGGTGAAGGCAGGGGATTTGGTGCAGGTGGATTTGACCTTTGCCTATGGCACTTCTTTGGATGCGGTGTCTTGCCGTATTGGGTGATCGATTTTGGCTGATAGAGACACAATATTTTGTGTCTCTATCAGCCAAATTATTTTATTTAAATTGATCAATCTGCATCATAGCATCCTCTACTTCGTGTACCAATTCATTAAAACGGGGTAGGCGTTTGGTGGTGCGATTGCGGTTGAGGGCTAGATCCACATCAATTTTTTTGACAAATCGAGAAGGGGCATGTTTCATGATATAAATTTCATCGCCCAAGTAAACCGCCTCTTGAATATCGTGGGTCACAAAAAGAATGGTGGGGCTAAATTTTTCCCAGATGCCAATGAGCAAATCCTGCATTTGTAAGCGTGTTTTGATGTCTAAGGCACCAAATGGCTCATCCATGAGCAGGATTTCTGGATTGGACATAAGGCTGCGGGCAATGGCTACCCGTTGCAATTGGCCGCCCGATAGGCTCGGGTACTGGGCATACTTGGTGTGGTGGCCTTCTAAGCCTACCAATTGGATCATTTCCATGGCCTTTTCGTCTCGTTCTTTTTTGGAAACGCCCTGAAAACGCAACCCAAGGCTTACATTGTCTAGGACGGTCATCCAAGGGAGCGAGGAATATTGTTGAAACACCATGCTGACCCGATTTTGAGGGCCAACGGGTTTGCCCTTGACCAGTACAGTGCCAGAAGTGGGCTGTTGCAGCCCTGCAATATAGCGCAAGATGGTAGATTTGCCACAACCTGACATACCCAAGATACAAGCAAATTGGCCTTGCATGGGTTTGTCTTCAATCAACAAATCCAAATCTTTGATAATTTCTACCTTGCCGTTGTCATAAGATTGGCATACACCACGTAGTTCTATGATGTTTTCTTGTGTGCTGTCTTTAAATTCTAATCCCATACTTCTTTTTTTTGCGTGAGTGATGGTAGCTAGTGCCCTGCTAAGGGCAGATGCCCGATCAAGGGCAGCCGAGCGAATAGCGAGCTGGCGGACGTAACGACCCGAAGGGGCACGCCCTTGTTATTGCCTTATTTCTTGGCTTTGTTGATGTGTTTGTGAGGAAATAGTTGTTGGTCTATTATCTTAAATAACCAATCTTGTACAATGCCTATGAGTACGATAATAATCAGAATAGCAAAGGCTTTGTCGATGCGGCTTTGTCGTTTTGCGGTCCAGATTAGTTCCCCGATTCCACCCCCTTTGTTGAGCATTTCTACAATGGTAATGTAGGTCCAAGAAATAGCGGTGAGGACACGTATATCATCAATAATTTTGGAAAAGACATAAGGGATATAAACGGTTCGGACGGTTTGCCAAGCGGTAGCTCCCAAGGTAAAGACCGTATTGAGATAGACTTTTTGCACCTCATCAATGCGCTGAATAATAACGGGAATGAGGTAAACGATGATGCCAAACGCCAAAAAACTTACCTTCATTGGACTGCCCAAACCCAGCCACATGATAAAAATACCTGTAACAGCAGTGAGGGGAATAAAACGATAGGAATTGATAATTTGACTAAATAAGCCCCTAAACAAAGGAATGAGCCCCAATAGGAATCCTATAGGAATAGAAATGAGAATGGCGAGTAGATAGCCCAATAGATTGAGCTGGATAGAATAAATGGTGTTGTCGCCCAATTCGTCATTGTTGTACAGGTCTGGAAATGCTTGGATGACTTGAACGGGAGCGGGGAGCAGTGGGTAAACTTTGTTTTTGAGCAGGCCGTATTGTTTCAATTTTTCGGCAGTCATTTGCTCTAGTTGGTCATACTCTGCTACGAGCAAAGAATCGTTCTCATAGTAACGGCGGTCGGCTTCGGAGAGTGTTTGGATGTCAATATTATCATCTTGTGTGATAACCGCTTCGGCCAATAATTCGGCAGCCAAAAACCACACTACCAACAACAAAACAACGCCTATAATAGAGAGGATAAAGCGGTCGCTGGTGTCTAATGTTCCTCTTAATGTAAATAGTTTTTTTGTATTCATATTGTGTTGGGGTATTTTGCGGTCGTCGTCGTAGCGTCACAAGATTTTGTGACGCTACGACGACGACCACAAAAAAATTAATCGGCTACTAATTCAAAATCAGTTCGTCTGTTTTTGGCTTTGCAGTCTGCATTTTGGTTGCCTTCGCAGCCGGGTACAGGCTTGTTGGGGCCATTGCCAATAATGATAAAGCGATTGGGCGACATGCCGTATTCATTGATGAGGTAATTGGCTACGGATTGCGCTCTTTTTTCTGAAAGGGTAATGTTGGACGATTTGGAACCCACATTATCGGTATTGCCCTCAATACGAATACGAGCATTGGCAAAAGCCTTGGCAATAGGCGTAAATTGAAGGTCGATCAATTGCTTGGCATTGTCGTCAATTTTGAATTCGCCTGTGCGGAAACTGATGCTCACTTTTTTGGTAGAGATGGCTTCTTTGGTTTTTACCTCCTCATTGACTGAGGTAAATTCTTTTTTCTCTTCGGCTTTGTGTTGGTTGCCAGCAAGAGCCGTATTGGAAACTAGGTCTTTGGTAGAAAGCAAACGCCAGCTTTTGGCATTGGCGGTATTGTAGCCCAGTTCAGCATATTTTACTTTCATGCTGTTGTAAAGGTCTTCGCCTGTTACGCCTTTGTAATCGGGGTTGAGACCAAAGAAATCTTTGTTGTCCTCGTGGGTAGCTAGGCGCACATTGTTGATGGCACCTAAGCAGAAATCTTCGGGTTGAGACAAGCCTTTGGCGAGGATTTTGGCTGCTTTTTGTTTGTTGGATTCCGAAGCATTGAGTTCGGCGGCTCCTTTCATCCAGCCCTCGTACAAATCCTTGAGTTGGTCTTTGTGGTTTTCTACAAATTCTTTTTTGGCTACAAATACATCGGCAATGATGTGGGTAGCGTTTTTGGTGCTTTCGAGCACTCGGGCACCAGCTACTTTCTGCACACAATCGGCATCATCTGGACTCCATACGACAGCAGCATCTACGGTTTTGGATTTGAAGGCATCGGCGGCATCAATGGCGCTGGGCACTTCTATGATTTGAACATCTTTGGTAGACAAATCGCCTGCTTCGAGCAACCAAATTAGGAAAGAGTGCGAAGGGGTCATGGGTGCTACGGCAATTTTTTTGCCTTTGAGGTCACTCACTTTATTGATGCCTCTACGGGCTACAATGGCATCGCCACCACGGCTCCAATCGGCCTGAAAGATAACTTGAGGCTGGTATTGCGCTAGTCCTTCTACCTCGGTAGGGAAGGCATCAATGGTGGCCCACATCAAATCAATAGAGCCATTTTTGAAGGCATCTCTGGACGCATCAAAGTCGTCAATTACCTTGAAATCTACCTTGAAGCCGTAGTCTTTGAAAAATCTAGATTCGGTATTGGCCTCAAATCCTTCATTGAAGTACTCGCCACCAGCATAACCGCCCCAAGTTACGACACCGATGTTGATAACATCTTTGTAGCCTTCTTTGGTAGTTTGTTCGGTGGTACCGCTTCCGTCGGTTGCTCCATTATCATTGCCACCCAAGAACGGTGTAATAGCAAAATAAGAACCAGCAGCCACGGCTACTGCAATTAGAATTTTGGCAAAAGGGGTTAATTGTGTTTCTGACATAGTTGGTTTAAATATTTATAGTGTATTAAGTTGTCTCGTGTGGTGCATTGGCGTATGCGATATGCCAGTACACCAAATTTATTTAAGGTATTTTTTCATTTTGGCGATGTCATCGGCAAATTGGGAACGCAAAAAGTTGAAGGAGGCGACAAAGTTGTTGCGGTCTTTTTCTAGTTTTACTTTATCAATTTTGACTTCTCGTTCCAGTTCTTCTATTCGCAGTTGATTTTTGGAAATTTTTTCTTTGAGGCGTTTGATTTGATCTTTGTAATTCTCAATTTGCTTCTCTAATCTGCTCGCTTCGGATTCCTTTTTGTCAACTTGCTTCTGTTTTTTGGCATTGGCTTCATTTCTAAAATGCTCGTCTTGTTGGTCTAGAATTCCTAGGTAGAATTCTGCACTTTCTAGCAGGGTTTGCAAGGTAACGCCCATGGTGGAAGCGGTGGCGAAAGCAGAACGGTATTTGGTTGCCTCATTCATAGGCATTTTGTCCAGCACTTTGAGCGATTGTTTGTATTCAAAATAATCAAAACCTTCTATGTTTTTTTCGCCTACTTCTTGGAGCAATTGTTCTACGATTTTATGGTCTACAATGCCATCTTTATCAATAATTTCTCCCTCCAATGCTGCTTCTAATCGCTCATCAAAATCATCCAAAATACTGAATTCTTCTATGATTTCTTGCACTGATTCTCCTTCGGGAGTTACCATAGGACTATCACTAG
Organism: uncultured Aureispira sp.; assembly: GCA_964445645.1. Lineage (GTDB taxonomy): Bacteria > Bacteroidota > Bacteroidia > Chitinophagales > Saprospiraceae > Aureispira. The sequence goes on from CAYULH010000138.1 coordinate 5,309, forward strand.
TACCCTCTTGTGGATTATCCTTGGAGGGCGAATCGTCTTTAGAAACAATAAATAAAGATTTTAAATTTTTGAATAACATCTCCTGATTCGTTGCTGTTTGTTCTTGTTTAGGCTGAATAAATAGTGATTTGATTTTCCCAAAGAAACTGCTCATAGTTATTACCTAAAAAGTTTTAAAGAAGCAAGATAAGCAAAATTGACAACGAATAAAGATTTTGAGAAGTTCCTTTGTGCAATTATTCGCATATAAAACCGTTTATTTGCTTGTAATTTTAAAAAAAATGCCTCACTCCAAGGAGCAAGACATTTGTGGTAGGCATTCTTACAAATTAAATTGTATGTATGTTCTAGTAGAGTGGTGTATTCAATACACCACTACTCAATACACCACTACTAATCCTTAATAAAATTGTGTTGTTGCACAAAACCCGTAGCGGCATGGCTCAATCGAATACTGTAAAACCCACTGGCTAGTCTGGTGGTCGGCACTTCAAAGGTTTGAATGCCTGTTTGGAGGTTTTGCTGCCCCTCTAGCACCACTTGTCCAACACTATTCACGATTTGCCAAGACAAATCAGAGTGTTGTTCGCTGCTGAGTTGCACAAACAAATTGCCCGAAGTGGGGTTGGGGAACAGATTGACCAGCATACTGCTTTGGAAAGTGACCGTTTTCCATTCCGAATAATACACCGTCCCATCTACATGAGTGGCTTTGAGTCGGTAATAATTGATGCCCAAATTTGGGGTAGCATCAATAAAACTGTAATCTAGTTGGCCTGCTTCTACAGCCACCTCGCCCTTATCGTGAATGATTTGGTGGTTGGTGGTGTGCTGTACCGTAAAGTTGGTCATGCCCGATACATCCTCAAAAGACCACCATGTTTTGGCTTTTTTATCCTGATAAGCTTCTGCTTCAAATTGCTGCAAATTGGGCATTTGTAGCAAAGCTGATTGTGTCAATACCACCGCAAAATGTGAGAAGCTGCTCACTTCAAATTCTAGTGCAATCACATTATTGGTAGTAGAAAAAGGAGCAGCAGCAGCAGTATTGGCTGCCCAATCGGCGGCACTGGCGGCCACTACCGTATGCGGCACAATAACCACATTTGGGGCGGTGGTGGCTGTAGGGAAAGTGCCATCATTGTACTTGAGTACGAGCAGCTCTGTGGCTGGATTGACTCCACCATTATAAGTAGCGGCAAAGGAGTTGAGTCCTAGTGCATCTAGCTCGGCTTGTGTAAAATAGATGCGAACTCTGGCACCGTGGTTATTGGCTGGTGTTATTTGCCAATGGCGTTGTAGATAGGGATACACATCTCCATTGAAGGTGAGGGTTTGTACACTTGGCTCAAAGAATACACCTACATCTACTAAGCCTAAGGAATCATTATCACCTGCCCCAATATTATCCAACAAAGACACTACTGGGCGGTCCTCTACATCATCCAAAACGCTGTACCAATCGTTTTCATTGTCAAAAATACAACTTCCTGTACGATTGGTTTGTACAAGCGGCTGCGGTGTGGGTACAATAACATGTGTTTGCACAGGTGTACTCAAAATACGTTCTCCACAACGGGTCGTAGCAATATCTACTGTATAGTTGAAGGCACTAACTACGGGGTTGAGCGGCACATTGTAGATGAAAGGTGTATTGGGATTGTTATCATCATCATAAGCTAAAATACCAGACTGCCCCCCATTGGTAGCAGGGTTGGTGGCATCTTGCCAACTGTAGTCAATAATATAAGGCGATGTACCAGTGATTTGTATCGGATAAGAAAGGTTGCTGCCTGTTTTGCAAATAACAACGGTATCGGCGCCTGAAGATAGTGGCGTGACCAAAGGGGCGAGCTTGAAACGCCAAACTCCCCAGTCATTATTGGCAATACTAATACTATCACTATTTTGGTCGGTCTGAAACTCTAGCAAATCCCAACAATCGGGCTGTGTACAAGCAGCAGGCTGTGTAGTGGCCTTGGTAGCACGTACATCTTTGACCTTGATGTAGTTGAGGCAGAAACTTTGTCCATATTCCTTGAATATAAAGGCGGTTTGGCCAATTGCACTGGTCTCTAAATTGATGAAGTTGCTTGGGCCTACATTTTTAGATTTTAATTTGCCATGAGGGGCATGGAGTGTTTGGGTAAGATTGGGCAAGAATTGGTAGGTATGCCCCCCGTTCAACACCAAGGTATCATAGCTATTGCTGCCACGTATGAGCAAGTCGGCATCCCATTCGGCATAATTGAAATTGGTAGCGCCATATACCTCCATTTGATAGTCATTGGCCTCTACCAGCACACTATCATATTGCAAATTTCCATCGCCAAAATGTATAGATTTAAAGTTGCTATTGCGATTGGATTGGATGTGTATTAGGCCACCATTGATGGTCATATTGGCCGAATTGCTGGTATTCCAGAGTGCTCTAGGATAACGGTTGTAATTGGCATAGCCCCCAATGGTAAAGGTGGAATTATCCAATTGCAATACACGGATATTATTACTGGTAGAGGTGAAACGGGTACGTACAAAAATATCGTGTTGATTAGAATTGATGGTGCCTGCGCCTAAAATCAGATGGTTGTAGTAAGGATCATTGATAGCTCTATTGAGTGTCAAATCATCTTGTAATGTCCAAACTCCTCCAACTTTGTTGAACATCATTTCCTTGCAATTGAATTGTACCCCATTGCTGGTAATATTGCCTGTGCCTACAAAATTGAGACGGCCATAAAAATTATTGACCGTGCCTGTAGCTGTTGTCCAGTCGCCGCCAATGTACCAGTTGTTACTGACATTGGTACTGCCAAAAGTGACGGCTGTTTGTGTTTCGAGATTATTACAATAAGCACTATTATCAATAATACAACGAGAGGTAGGGTGCATAAAAATAACATTATCAATGATACTAGGAATACAAGTACCATCGCCTACGGTATTGCTTGCAATGGTTGTCCAGTGATCGGGATTGGACCAATTGCCATCAAAATCAGTTGGGCTTCCACTTCTATCAGCTACCCAATAAAAAGTACGGCCTGTACCCAAGGAGAAGGTGACATTGCTGTTGTTGCCGCCATCCGTTGAATTGTTGGCTACCAACGGCTGCCCATTGGAGGCATCTAGTGCCTGTACGTACACATCTTGGATATTGCTCCCCGTGCCATTGACGGTAAATTCTACAGGGTCGCCCACATCGGTACGAATAGAGGTCATGCCAGCACTACAATTGCCTGCCGTAAATACATCGCCTTGTACCCGTACATAACTCCCCGCATTGCTATTGAGCATGACATCAATTCCAGCCGCCACATACATATCGCCCGAGACGTTAATTCTGCCTGATGTGGTGTAATTATAGGCATCTTTCATACTAGATAAAGAACTCGTATTGATACGCAAATCCCCTTGAACATTGATGAGGGTGTGAGCAAAGGTTTTGCCAGTGCCTTGGATGACCACATTTGGTAAGTTGGCGCTCACCATCAAACGGCTGCTGTTGTTGAAATAAAAGGTACTGTTGGTGTAGTTTTGGGTGCCGCCAGTAGAAATACCTGTCCAACCGCCGCCTGTGTAATTAACAGTAGCATTAGTCCAAGTACTATTGACATAAACCAAGTAATTGGCAATTTGAAGATTCGCATTATTAACAGTTAGGTAGCTGTTGCCACCACGCTGTTGAAGCATAGAAGCATAGAGCGTATCCACAATATCATAACGGCTATAATTCATAAAATGAAAAGAGGAATTCACTTGTACGCCCTTGGTTATTACACTATCGTTGTTGGGGCTCATTAGGATAAACCCTCGACCATACTCATGCCCAAAACGTCCCTCATTGATGGGGGCCATATTGGCATCCAGCTCTAAGGTACCATTGACAAATAGCTGACGTGTAAGCTGGAAATCTGAACCAGCAGGAACGCCTTGCCAACGCATGTCTTTACAGAATCCGGGCTGATTGAGGATAACGCTGTTGACATTGTTAAAGGAGGTGCTTGTAAAATAAACATTGGACCAAGGAGTAGGGGTGTGTGTGGCTGGCGCACCTGTCGTATGGTTGACCCAATTGCCCACTACTTCCCAATCATTGCCCAAAGCTCCTGTAAAACGCAAATCGTCATTGCAAGTGGTAACAGGCGCAAAGGCAATAAGGCTACAGTTGGCTCCTTCGTAGCTCATAGTGGCACTGTAGCTGCTTCCAGCCGTTCCCCGAACACTGGTCGCCATAATGTTGTTGATGGTTAGGGTGCCTCCAGCCGTTTTTTTCTCTAGGCGCACATCTTCCATCATCGCCGTAGCACAAGCGGTTGGCCCTTCAAAATTATCCGTAATAATGTTGAATTGATTGATAAATGCCCCTTCACCAATCTTAAAATAATCGGTATTGATGGTAGAGCCACGCCCCCACAAGGGAAGCATCCCCCGATCTACCTCAAAGTAGTGGCAATTAAAATTAGAGACAGGCCAAAACCAGTGGCGACCCATTTCCTTGCTAATGGTAATACTATCGTAAGTGAGGGTTGTGCCAAAGCAATATCGTTGATTGGTAGCGCTATTGCTCAAATTACCTTCTAGCTTAATGTGGGAGCCTGCACTAGAAAAACCAGCATTATTGGTAGCGTTAAAATCAATATTCCAGCCCGAATTAATATAGAGATTACCATCCAAAATAATAGTACTGTTATCAATCGTCAACTGCCGTGTGGTATTGCCACTTCTACTATAAAAACGATCGGCACGCACTGTTTGACCATTGGTATTAAAATGCCCAGAATTGAGGGTAATGCCGCCTTGATCTTGGGCGGTATTGGTGCTATTGCGGTTATTAACCGTCAGGTCATCGAGCAAACGCAATTCTGCACCCGCCCCCAAGGATATTTCTAAATCGTATAGGCGAAAACCGTGTCCACGAGATAAAAAAGTACTAACACCTGCTTGTGTAGCCGTAAAACGCAACTTGCCAAAAAAGCCTGTTACAGTCATATTGGTCGCCATCGACAAATTGCCATAAATATCCAACAACGTACCAGAGCTTGCGCCTGTCAGGCGTACATTCTTAGCGGCCGCAATAGTGTTGTCCCAAGTCATGTTCTTGCAATTGGAATTTTGGTCAATATGCACTCTATTATTGGTAGCAGAGAAAGCCGCATCCATAAAATACACATTATCGCTAGAGCGTGGAGCTTGGCAGGGAACTTCTGTGCCAGTTAGGCCATTGAGCCGCCAATTACAAATATCATTATAATTGTCACTGCTGCTGCCTGTCCAGTAGAGTTCTAGGGAATTTTGGTCGCCAATGCCTATAGTGCAAGTGCATTGTGCCCATGAAAAAGAGGTGTAGAGCATAAGAAATAGCCCTACTACTAGTGTAGAAATTTGGTTCATTTGATTGGTATCTTTGGTCAAAAAATTAGAACAGTATAAAGGGTAAGAAAAGCTTCAAAACAAGGGAGGAAGCTGATGCTTACTTTGATAATAAGTTATTTGTAGTAAAGTTGTATTGTAATTGAATATTGGTGTAATAATTTGATATACAATAGTTAAAAAGTTGCCAAATATATAAAAAATACTTTGTATAGCCTTTTCAAAAGTATAAAAAACACCTGCTAACTTGTTTATTTTTGGATAAACTGCTCAAATTCTTGTACAGAAAGCGTATTGAGGCACTGTTCGGCCGTGAGCAGCCCTTTGCGAGCAGCCAATACCCCATAGTGAATGTCGTGTACCCCATTGAGGTTATGGGCATCGGGATTGATGGCAATCTTAACACCCCGCTCCAAGGCATAAGGAATCCAAGTATGATCGAGGTCTAGGCGGAGCGGATTGGCATTGAGTTCAATGACCACACCATGAGCGGCACAAGCATCAATAACAGCTTGGTGGTCGATGGGGTAGCCTTGGCGAGAGAGCAAAATACGGCCTGTGGGATGGCCCAAGATAGTGGTGTAGGGGTTTTGGATAGCCGTAATTAGGCGTTGGGTAGCTCGTTGCTTGTCCATGCGTAAGGTAGAGTGGATAGAGGCAATAATAAAATCAAATTCTTGCAGCAAATCTTCTTCATAATCCAAAGAACCATCATAGAGAATATCCGATTCAATACCCTTAAAAATCTTAAAAGGAGCCAATTCTTGGTTCAATCTATCCACTTCCTCAAACTGCTGCCGCACTCGCTCTGCACTAAGCCCATTGGCATAAAAAGCAGACTTGGAATGATCGGTTAGACCAAGATACTCATAGCCTTGTGCTTGGACATAACGCGCCAATTCCTCCAAACTATTGCTGCCATCGCTCCAAGTAGTATGGGCGTGTAGCACGCCTTTGATGTCTTTTTCTTGAATCAATGGTGGGGCTGTTTTGCCTTGTAGCTGCAAGGCAATTTTGGGTGCCTCCCTAATTTCGGGCTGTACAAAAGGCAAGTTGGCTTGTTCTAAAATAGCTTGTTCTGACAAGCCACGCATAGAAGCGGCATTATTGTGCCGCCAATCTACCGCCGGTTGTAGGAGGTCTTCAAATAGTGTTTTGTTGAAGGCTTCTGTTCCTGTGGTACGCAATAAGTTATAACCAAAAAAATCAGCATCTGAAGTACACAGGATAACAGGAATTTGGCCTTCGGGCGTTTGGCAACGATACACGGGTACACCTTCATCTTTTTGTTGTAGGGTGAGAATGCCCTGTTCAAAAATGGCTTCAATATCATGCTGCCCAATCAAAATCGTAATGGCCTCCAACACAGGCACTAGGCGACGGATTTTGCCCGTCAATTGTACCAATTCTGTGCCCAAAATCTCCTGAATATCCAGCACCAAATCCTCTGCTTCTGTCTCCAGCTTGGCAAAGTGAAATTTATCAATAGACTGAAAGAAATACTCTAGTTTTTGTTGTAAGGTGGCCTGTGTTTTGGCTCCAAAGCCCTTGAGCGTAATCAGGCGATTTTCGTTACAAGCATACAACAACTCCCCCGGAGATTGAATTTCTAACTCTTCCCACAATTGCTTGATTTTTTTGATGCCCAAGCCCTTGATGCCCAATAATTGAACAATACCTACAGGGGTGCCTTTTCGATACTCTTCGAGCATGGTCATGGTGCCTGTTTGTTGCAATTCCATAATTTTCTGACCAATAGCATCTCCAATACCTTTGACAGACTTCACCTCTGCCAAGGTCATCTCCTGTACAGGTTCAGTAATGCCTCTTATAATTCGGTAAGCACTGTTGTAAGACTTGATACGATAGCTGTTTTCGCCGTGCAATTCCATTAATTTGGCAAGTAGTTGAAATTGATTGGCGTATTCTTTATTGGTCATGGTTATTTGTAATAATTGTTATTGGATGCCGCAAAAGTACTAGTAATTTTTAGAAGATAAAGTTATTGTAGTGTAATAAAAGTATTAAACACTATGATTCCTTTAGAACAAAATATTGGCAGCAGCCTTAGCCCGCAAGGCATTGCTAGTGCTGGCCGAAAGTGGATTGTCTCGTAAATCCAATGCTAAAACAGCCAAGGCTTCAAGGCTGTCTTTGTCTACCTCAACAATGGCATTGTGCGATAAATTTAACCGCTTTAGTGTTGGAAGCCAAGCCACATCGGGCGGAATATCGGTCAATTGGTTGTTGGAAAAATCAAGGATTTGGAGTTGTTGCAGCCAAGCTAGAGAATCGGGCAACTCCTCCAGTTGATTGTGGGCAGCATGGAGCTGTTGTAAGCGTGAAATTTGGCCCACCGATTCGGGCAGATGCAGCAATTGATTGTGTGCTACATTCAGGCTGTGTAGCAAGGGCAATTGACCAATAGAAATGGGCAAATGTTGCAATTGGTTGTGGCTGCAATCTAGCACCTGAAGCCCCCAAAGCAAGCCCAGATGTGGAGAGAGCTGTTGCAGTTGTTGTTGAGACAGGTGTAGGGTTTGGCAGGAGAGCAGCAGGGGAATCAAGTCTTGTAGGGTTTGGGGGGGAGTAGCGAATACGTGACAGGTTTGCAGCCAATCCCACAATTCCCAATAAGAAGCCTCTTGTTGTGCCGTCATTTGTTGCAATAGAACGGCCGTAATTTCCTCTATTTGTTGGAGGGAATCTTGTCCTTTGAAAAAGCGGTGCCAGAATTGTTGCTCCATGATGGTAGGTGATTTTTGAAGTCGGAAGGACTGTGTCCTTGCCTTTTGTTATAACGTCC
>CAYULH010000139.1:0-13229 GCA_964445645.1 uncultured Aureispira sp.
CTATTATCGTCTTGTAGGGGTAATAATGACATCCCTTCGGGATTTAAGTTTTTTTTTCATAGTGTTTTATTACAATAATATCACCCCTTCGGGGTTTTTCCAACAGCATTCGGATTCATTTGCCAGAACTTAACAACCCTGCCTTTCGGGATTCATCATTCGTAATATCTATAGTTAGAATTTAACAATCCTGCCTGAAAGGGCGTTATAAAATTATCACAAAAAACAATCATGTTAGAAATAATACCAGCTATAGACCTGATTAATGGTCAATGTGTGCGCCTAACTCAAGGCGATTATCAACAAAAAAAAGTATACAACAGTGATCCTGTAGCGATGGCACAGGAGTTTGAGGCAGCAGGCATTCGCCGATTGCACTTGGTAGATTTGGACGGTGCTAAGGCACGGAAAGTAATCAATTTGCAAGTGTTGGAAAATATAGCCAAAGCTACCAATTTGGTCATTGATTTTGGTGGTGGGGTGCAATCGGAAGAGGACTTGCGTAAGGTCTTGGATGCAGGGGCGGCTCAAGTAACGGCAGGAAGCATAGCGGTGAAGCAGCCCAAAGTAGTGGCCGAATGGCTAGAGCGATATGGTGCCGAGCGCATTATTTTGGGGGCGGATGTTCGCAATGGCAATATTGCCATTCATGGCTGGCAGGAAGAGAGCGAGCAGAAGATAGCGCAATTCTTAGAAAGTTATACCCAAAAAGGCGCACAATACTGCATTTGCACAGATGTATCTAAGGATGGTTTATTGCAGGGAACGGCTTTGGGGCTGTATCAGCAATTGCGTACCCAATTTCCTGATTTAAAATTAATTGCTAGTGGAGGGGTCAAGACTATAGAAGAATTGGTGGCCTTGCAAGATATGGGCTGTTATGGGGTTATTATTGGTAAGGCTTTGTATGAGGGTTATATTTCTTTGGATGCCTTGCAGGATTTTATTTTACAACAAAGCCCTACAAATAATTAAAACGATGGTGAGTAAACGTATTATTCCGTGTTTGGATATTAAGAATGGCCGAACGGTAAAGGGGATTAACTTTAAGGGCTTGCGAGATGCAGGCGACCCGATTGCTTTGGCACAAGTATACGCCGAGCAGGGTGCTGATGAATTGGTGTTTTTGGACATTACAGCCAGTCATGAACGAAGAGGCACTCTAGTAGAGTTGGTAGAGCAAATTGCCGCCCATATTAATATTCCATTTACCGTGGGGGGGGGCATTCGTACCGTAGAGGATGTTGCTCGGTTGTTGCAGGCAGGAGCCGACAAGGTGACCATCAATTCTGCAGCCGTGTATACGCCTGAATTAATTAGCGGGGTGGCAAGCCGTTTTGGGCGGCAGTGCTTGGTGGTGGCCATTGATGCACAGCACGAAGGCGATGCGTGGTGGGTGTATACCCAAGGCGGCCGCAAAAAGAGCGACTGGCAACTATTGGACTGGGCCAAAGAGGCGGAGCGTTTGGGCGCAGGCGAATTGTTGTTTACCTCCATGAGCCACGATGGCACCAAGGCTGGCTTTGCCAATAGTGCTTTGGCCATTTTATCAGATGCCTGTGATATTCCAATTATTGCCTCTGGTGGGGCTGGAACTATGGAACATTTCAAAGATGCTTTTGAAGTAGGGAAGGCGGATGCTGCTTTGGCGGCTAGTGTCTTTCATTTTGGTGAAATGACCTTGCCCGATTTAAAACATTATCTAAAACAACAAAACATTGCTATAAGAATATGAGTACGGATGTGAATATTGATTTTGAGAAAGGGGAAGGTTTAGTGCCGGCTATTGTGCAGGATGCCAAAACCCAAAAAGTCCTGATGTTGGGCTATGTTAATGAAGCTTCTTGGACAAAGACCTTGGAAACCCAATTGGTGACTTTTTTTAGCAGGAGCAAACAGCGTTTGTGGACCAAGGGCGAAAGTTCGGGCAATTTTCTAGAATTGGTAGATTGGGCATTGGATTGTGATCGAGATACCTTGTTATTAAAGGTCAATCCTGTAGGCCCTGTTTGTCACACGGGAGCCGATACTTGTTTTAAAGAAGAGAATGCAGCCAAGTTTGATTTGGCTTATTTGGAAGGGGTGTTGCAAGCACGCAAAAACAATCCTGCTCCAGATTCTTACAGCAGCAAATTGCTGGCACGTGGCATTAATAAAGTGGCCCAAAAGGTAGGAGAGGAAGCTGTAGAATTGGTGATAGAGGCCAAGGATGATAATGAAGAACTATTCTTGGGGGAGGCCGCAGATTTGGCTTATCACTATTTGTTGTTATTGGTAGCCAAAGGGCATTCTTTGGAGGAGGTTTTGCAGGTGTTGGAGGCTCGGCACAAAAAATAATAGGGGCTTGTAGGGTGCAATAGCATTGCACCCTACATTGCGTTCTGCTATTTTTTGTCGGCGGTTGTTTTTAAACGTTTTTTGCGTGCCTTTTTTTGCTCGTTATTACTTTCGTAAATGGTGTAATTCTCATATTTGGCCTTGTTGGTTTCTGCCCAAATATCCTTACCAATATTACACACCAACACCAATTCTCTGTAGAGTTCATTGCCCAACTCTACCCGTTTTTCTACAAAAATATCTCGATCCGAGATGCGGTCTTGCTGTATGTGCAAGGCATTTTCGAAGGCGGCTGCAGCTTTTTGGACGGTATCAATATGATTTTGGCGCAAGCCTGTTTCTTGTAAGAATGCAAGCAAATTACTGGCTACTCGTACCACTCTGCGCCCACACAAGAGCAGCTTGGCATCACTCATATCATTCATTTTTACTGTACCAAACTTTCGATAGTGTCCAGAACGTGTATTGTATTTGTTAGCTACACGAGTCATGACAGAACGAATGGCTGTTTTGAGCTGTTCACGCGCCACATTTTTTTTGCCTGTTGCCTCCATTTGTGTCCCAACCAATTCATCATCATCAGGCTGGTTGGCAAAATTGTCGCAAAGCTCTTCAAACTGCTGAATTTTTGCGCTGGTGTATGCATAGCTTTCAAATTCCTTTTGGTCGCGTTTAATATTAGAAATGCGTTGGCGACATTGTGCATACAAATCCGCATCTGGAAAGTTGTATTCGCGGATAATGCTTTGCTTTTTCATGATAATAATAATTGCCAGTGATTAAATATTACTTAAAGATAAGCTATTCTTACTATAAAAGCAATTCAAGGCTTCAAAATAGAATTTAATTTTCCTCATTCAATGTTTTATGGCTTTGGTTATATTGAAAAAATGAATTATTAAGCTTGTTTTGGAACTTATCTTAACCACCAATGCAGGCTTATGGGGCCTTGATCGGAGCAAGTGCTATTGCTTTTGTGCTAGTTTTGAGGAAAAGATACTTTTTCGCTATAAATAGAGTCGTGGGAATGTCTAATATATTAGATATAAAAAATGCTATCTCGAATTAATCGAGATAGCATTTTTAAATTTTAGGCAACATCGCTTTTGTAATCAACATCAGCTCGTAAATCTACTAGTATGTGATCCTTGTGGCGGTAGCGTTGTGTAACCAATTGCCAATGATAGCTCGCTGACAAAATGGAGTTAATTCCTTCAATAAATTTCAGCACCTTGGCACGATCCTCATTATCGAGCACTTGTATTTCTATCTGTATTTTAGCAATAGCCTCATTTACTTCAACATGCAATTCATTCACTAAATCAATAGAAGTTTGAATGGCCTCATTGAAGGTTTGCACTACTTTTAGGTCTAACAATACATTGATAAGATTAAGTTTGCTGTGTTTTTCTTTGGGATAAGAAATAATATCATTGCCCAAACCAGAAATATCTGCACATTTGTCAATAACCACTTGTAGACTAGGTGCTTTTTCTAAAATATCCTTGGTTAAGTAGCATCTATAGCAATACTCTATTAGATGAATAGCAATATACATACCTGAAAATTTTCTACGGGAGCTAATATAGGATCTAAGATTTGTATAAGGTTCTGGTTGCAATTGCTCTTTTAAATGCTCAAATAGAGCATTAGACAAGACTTGGAAAAATTCTGGCTCACAACTTTGAGAAAATTTTGTACGAGTCCAATGCACTGCTGTACATATAGATTTAATACGAGGGCTTTTGACATTTTGATAATAATCTGGATTGATATTACCAGTAAACCAAATGCTCATAATTTCTTGTAAGTCGGGTTGTTCGGCTAGATCAAACCCCTGAATGTCCTCTCCAAAAATATCATCAATATAATATAGCAAGTCGTAAAATACATTAACTAAAACGATTCTATAAATTTCAGACTTGGGATATAGATAAGCTGTCATATTTGTATGAGCAGCATAAGAGTCTTTCTCAAGCTGAATATTTAAAGCCTTGGATAAACGTCCTGTAGCTGATAATATTGTATCAATTTTGGGGTGGCACTCTACTGGAAGATTAGAAATGGTAAATTGATTAGAATGAAAAACTGCTTCAGATAGGTCTTTGGAGTCATTTTTCTGATTGCTGGAGGCAGAGTAACATCTAGGATGTAAACTCTTTTTCTTGTTTTCTTTCATAATTCAAATTAATTTTGATACACTACTTGAAAGTAGTGTTGTTAAGGATTTAGAATTAGTTTTCATAGATAGAGTAGTAGGTGCTAGTGTAAGTTATTATTCCTCTTGCAAGCGTATAATAACTCAATTCGCAATATGCAAATCTTCTAAGGTCAAAAGAAGCTGCAGTAATTTTTTCTCAAAGGATTATCTACTAGAGTATTATGCCATACCAAGAAATAAATTCATAGGTTATCATAGTAGCTAAACAAATAGAGCTGAATATTGAAAAGGAGAGGCGTTGCTCTTAGAGTCAATGCAGTTCGTTTTGTAAGTACTATATTATATCTCTGGTGCATAGTAAAGCCAATCTATTACAAATGTAATGTGATTTTAACTATAGGCGATAATAAAAGAAATACATCAAAAAATTTTGGGAGGGAAGACAATTCAATGATGCTATGAGCTTGTAGGATGTAGCCTTTTCAGATGAATATAATAACATTGCATCAATACTACAAACTTATTGAATCAAAAAACTGACCAATCTAATTTTATTTGATATTTTATGTGCATTAAAAAAAGAATTTTTAAAATAATTAATTGATTTTTAATGTTTTTTAATGTGGTTTTATGAGTGGCTTTGTTTGTTAAATAGTTGATTTATAATATTTTATGTGTTTAAAATGCTTGATTTTATTTGTTTTTGTTATAATTTTTTATTGTAAATGTTTTTTTATAAAAAAAGTGATAAATTTTTTGTAAATATGCTTTTATTTTAAATGAAAACAATTCTTTTTGGAAAAGTTGGAGTAGAATTGAAAATCTATCTTATTTTTTATTGGGAAATTTGTGGTGATTTTTCCTTTGATGGAAAATTGATATTTTGTTTTTAATGTAGTTTTGTTTTTATTATTTGTTTGTGTTCGTCAATATAAGTGGTGTAAATAACTTGAGCCAAATTTTTTTGAGTTTCTTAGTTTTGATTACTGACTTCTTTGTTAACTTGAGGAATTATTGAAATACAAAACTAATTATGTTATTACAACAAACGTGGATAAAAGTGCTATTGTGGTTGTTTATAAGCTGTTATTTGGCAGCCTGTGGCTCTTCTAGTACTGCTGTAGAAGAAAATCTGGACCTCAAAGCATTGTATACAGAGGAGGGGGTAGAAGGCTGCTTTTTATTACGGGCACTCCAATCCAATCAATTATACGTTTACAATCCCAGACGTTGTGAACGTCATTTTTTGCCTGCCTCTACCTTCAAAATCGTGAATGCCATGATCGCCTTGGAAACAGGAGTAGCCCCCGATGAAAACTTAGTTATTCCGTGGGATTCCGTTAAGCGTCAGTTTCAGGCTTGGAATCAAGATCATAGCCTCAAAACGGCTTTTCAGGCTTCGAGTGTGCCTTATTATCAGGAAATAGCCAGACGTATTGGCGTGGAGCGTATGCAAGCAGAAGTACAACGCTTGCAGTATGGCAAAATGGATATTCGTGCAGAAAATCTAACTTCTTTTTGGTTGACAGGCAATTCTCGAATTACCCCCTATGAGCAACTGGATTTTTTGACTCGTTTTGCTCAAAAAGAATTGCCCATAAAACCATCTACCTATCAAAAAATGAACGATATTATGATTATGGCTAGTGGCGAAGATGGCTTGGTGATGCGTGGAAAAACAGGCTGGGCTATTGTAGACGATAGAAATATTGGTTGGCTAGTGGGCTATTTAGAGCGTCCAGATGGAGAGCGTTTTGTGTTTGTTAACAATATAGAATGCAAGGTGGGAACGCTGCCCGATGATGCGTTTATGGCTAGTAGAAAACGTATTGTGGGCAAAGTATTGCAACGCTTGGGCGTAATCTAATCATTCAATGTAAAGCAAGAAAATTACATGACTAGACAAAAAATTGGATTGTTGCTAGGCCCTTTATTGTATGCCATTATTTCATTGAGTGGGGCATTCGAAGGGCTGTCGCCTCAAGGGCAGGCGGTACTAGCGGCTACCTTGTGGATGGCGGTATGGTGGGTAACTGAAGCCCTGCCTATTGCTGTAACAGCCTTGTTGCCCTTGGTCTTGTTTCCGCTTTCGGGGGCGATGGACATCAAGGCTACAGGGGCTTTGTATGGGCATCCAATTATTTTTTTATTTGTGGGAGGGTTTATGATTGCAACCGCTATTGAGCGTTGGAATTTGCACCAGCGTATTGCACTAGCCATTATTACCAAGGTAGGAAGTGCGCCCAAGTCTATTATTTTGGGTTTTATGGTTGCCACAGCTTTTTTATCCATGTGGATTTCCAATACCGCCACTACCATTATGATGGTGCCTATTGGAATTGCCATTGTAGTGCAGTTGGAGGCAGGCCAGTCTTCTGATCCTGATAATAAATTTGCCAAAGCTTTGTTATTGGGTATCGCTTATGCGGCTTCTATAGGCGGCATTGCCACCTTGATAGGCACCCCTACCAATGTGATTTTTGCAGGCGTAGTTTTAGAAAAATATGGTTTGGAAATCTCTTTTGCCAATTGGATGTTGTTTGCCCTGCCTATTGCCCTCTTTCTCTTATTGGTATGCTGGTACTATTTGGTTCATATAGGTTTTGATTTGGCTAGTTTGGAACAACAAGATTCTACCAAAGGCTTGGAGCAAATTCGGCAACAACAAAAAGCCTTGGGGCGCATATCCTATGAGGAAAAAGTCATTCTGGGAGTATTTGGGATGGTGGCCTTTGCTTGGATGACCCGTAGTTTTTTGCTCAATCCTATTTTGCCCCAACTTACCGATACCATTATAGCCCTGTTAGGAGCCATTGTATTGTTTATTATTCCTGCTAAGAATACCATCAAAAGAGAAGTGGTGGACACCACGCTAGAAGATGTGGATGACAGTCCTGCCACCATTTTGGACTGGGATACAGCCGTCAAGATTCCTTGGGGTGTGATTTTGTTGTTTGGAGGAGGGCTTTCTTTGGCTAATGCCTTTGACAAGACTGGCTTGGCCAATTGGATAGGCGGACAAATTGATTTGTTGGCAGCCTTGCCCTTGTTTGTGCTGTTGTTGCTGCTCATTGCACTGGTCAATTTTCTGACAGAAATCACCTCCAATGTAGCTACCGTTTCTATGATTTTGCCCGTATTAGCAGCATTGGCAGTAACCATAGGCGTTCATCCTTATATATTGATGATTGGAGCAACTTGTGCTGCTTCTTGTGCTTTTATGTTGCCTGTGGCTACTGCCCCCAATGCTATTGTATTTGGTTCCTCCTACATCAAAATTGAAGATATGATGAAGGCAGGTGTTTGGCTCAATCTACTGTCCATTATTTTATTTGCCCTGTATGTTTATTTTGTCCTGCCTTGGGTATTTGGCATTGATGTACACACCACCTTATAAACACTTGGTACGTCCACCATCTACAGGCAAATTAATACCATTGATATAGCCAGCAGCAGGGCTGGCCAAGAAGGCAATGGCATTAGCCACCTCTTTGGCCTCGGCAAAACGTTGGGCAGGAACGGTGCTTTTCATTTGTTGTTCTACAGCCTCTACACTTGTATTTTGCTTTTTTGCCTTGTTGGCAATAATAGACTGCAAACGTGCGGTGTCCGTTGCTCCGGGCAATACATTATTGACCGTAATACCAAACTGCCCCAGCTCATTGGCCATCGTCTTGGCCCAACTGGCTACGGCTCCACGCGTGGTATTGGACACGCCCAAACCATTCAAAGGCTGCTTTACAGAAGTAGAAATAACATTAATAATACGCCCATAACCAGCCTCTTGCATGCCATCTTTCACGGCCTGTGTCAGAATATGATTGCAGACCAAGTGCATGTTAAAAGCCGCCAAAAAAGCTTCTGTACTTGCTTCGGTAATAGGGCCACCCGGAGGGCCGCCTGTATTATTAATAAGAATATGAATAATCTTATCATCACTCAAGTAGTTGGCAATTTGCTCTTTCAGTAGGGCAGGCTCAGAAAAATCGGCCACAACCAAGTGGTGTGCTTGCCCTTGTTGCTTATCCAATTGGGCCAAGGTTTGCTCCAAACGCTCCTGATTGCGTGCCACCAAGGTCACACTAGCGCCCAATGCCGCCAATTCAAAGGCTGCTGCTTGCCCAATGCCTTGTGTGCTGCCACAAACCATGGCGCGCTTGCCTTGTAAGTTCAAGTCCATATAGCTGTTGTTTTTTGTTGTAAGAATGGTTGGAATGTACGTAAAATAGTTGGTGTACCCATCTTCCTCAAAGCAAAAAACAAAATGCAGCAGACAAAGCATTCTATTATTTTGTGAGTAGCAGCCCTCTTATACCAATCCATATTTAGAATTAGGATAATAGGTTCAAAGAGATTGGATGTGGGTACAAGGCATTTTTATCAGCCATAGCAGCGCTACGGCTGATAAAAATAACGCAGTAGACGCGCCAATATCGAAGGACATAATACTAATTTTGAGTATGGATTGGTGTTATATAATATGATACAAGAGTAACGTTTTGAATAGGCAGTTGCAAGTAAACTTACCTTGCTACAACCTAATAGCTTATTTTTTGTTTTAAAAAGAATCACTTTTTAAATGCTATCCCAAAAATGAGAACAGGAGCAAAGCCCAAACTAAGGATTTAAACCTAGATAAATCCTTCAAATTGTTGTTTTAATCTTTTTTAGGAATCTTGCTCATCCCCTCCCTAATTCTACCACTAACAATAGCTTTGTTTTATTCAGTGCTTAATGTATCTTAGAAGGCAAAATTGAACAGAGTAATTAAAACTTAAACAATGAAAAAAATAGCTATTCATGGTGTTTTTTTGATGGTAATCATGATGATGATTGGAGCTTGCGAGTCTGATTCTAATACACCTAATGAAGCACAAGAAACCGCAGAAGAGGAATACCGCTTGCCCAGAAAAATGGCGGATTATTACACCGTAGTCGTAGCCAAACACGATACCGCTATGTTGCTAATGGGCGATATAGAGCGTACCCAGCGTGCCTTGAGAACCCTGTTGCCACAACAAGAGGGCGCTGCCAAAACCAGCGTTTTGGATGCCTTGACTTACCTACAAAAAGCAGATGATGGGATGATGACTTGGATGCACGAATTCAGGAGCACCGAGTTGCATGAGGAGGAATATAAAACCTTGTCAGAAGCAGAAATTGAAGCTTATCTGCAGGAGGAGGAGCAAAAAATAGAGCAAGTACACGCAGATATGCTCAACAGCATTGCCCAAGGCAAGGCCTTATTAGAACAATTGGGTAGGTAGATACACAAAATTTTGTGTATCTACCTACCCAATTGTTTATTTATAATTGCTAATCAATTGTTTTTTCATTTGTGCAAATTCCTCTTCGTCGATTACCCCCATGTCACGCAATTCGGCCAATTCCTTGAGCTTGCGTACAACTTCAGATTCTGCTTTTGGGGCTTCAGCGGCAGGCGGTGGAGTAGGTGCTGTGTTTTGTACAGGTGTAGTAGTAGGGCTACTATATACGGTGCTATCTTCCTTGGTAGGCGGGGTTTGTTTTTTCTCTTCTTCCTCTTTCTGAATATCTTTAGCCACCGTTTTACCTTTTTCAAATTGCTCATTATAGTAACGCTGAAAACGATCGGTATCAAAATCTAAGAAAGTGCCACCCACCGAAAAATGTGTTTTGAACACCTGACCCAGTGCATAAGTAGAGGCACCCGACACCACCGACATCGATACGCCGCCCAATAAACTGCCAACTCCGGGAATCATTTTAACAATCGCATTGGCACCCATGCGTGAAAGCCCAGAGCCGGTAAGAGAGGTTACCAGTGCCTTGCCCTCTGTTTCCTTAAAATCTACGCCATAAATACTACTAATAGTACGAATCATATCCAATTGTACCGCAGCCACCGCTACAATATCAGCTACAGGAATAGGAATAAATCCAGCACCCATCGACCATAAAACATGGCTACGAATAGCCGTTTCTACTCTTTGATTCAAATCTTCACTATTATTATTACTAGTCATTTTATGTACAAATTTTGCGGCTTTAAATAATTTATTATCCATTCTTATGGTTATTTCTAGTGTTTTTCATTTTTGTATAATACAAAAAAGCTTCCAAGTAAGAAGCCATGTACTACCCTCACTTACTCAAAAATAGCTTATTTAGTTCCCTTTAAGAATAGAAAACTTCTACTTCTCGATTAAAATACGATGAAAACACACTACGAAACGACAGAATACAATATCTTTAATCCCTGACAACACTATTTGTAAGCTAATTGTATAAACTAAGCATCCACTTTTGCAGTTAAATAAAAATAGCTGTTTTGTTAACAAACTAAAACTAATAAATCCTTTTTTCAAAAACAGTATATTGCTTTGCTGTTTGTAAAACTGTTGTATCTTTATTGGATAACAAAAAATTTAAGTAAGAACACCATGTCAATTATTACAGAAAAATCAGAGCGGTTTTTAGAAGCCTACCTTAATAATTATTCTCCTACAGGCTTTGAAAGCCCCGGCCAAAAACTATGGTTGGAGTACATCAAGCCTTATATTGATGACTATAAAGTTGATAATTATGGCACGACCTATGGAATTATCAATCCAGAAGCCGAATACAAGGTAGTTATTGAAGCACATGCCGATGAAATCTCTTGGTTTGTACACCATATCAGCAATGAAGGATACATCAAAGTTATTAGAAATGGTGGTTCAGACCATACCATTGCACCTTCTAAGCGTGTTAATATTCATACAGGCAAGGGGATTGTAAGAGGCGTTTTTGGTTGGCCGGCTATTCATACACGCCGAGGCGAAGATTCCAAACTAAACCCAACCATTAATAATATTTTTATTGATGTAGGAGCCGATAGCAAAGAAGAAGTCTTAGAAATGGGCATTCATCCGGGATGCGTAGTCACCTATTCCGATAAATTTGAGGTATTGAACAACCGCTACTATGTAGGCCGTGCCTTGGATAATAGAATTGGTGGTTTCTGTATTGCCGAGGTAGCGCGTCTATTGCACCAAAACGAAGTAAAATTACCTTTTGGATTGTATATTGTTAATGCTGTACAAGAAGAAGTGGGACTCAATGGCGCACGCATGGTAGCCAATGCCATCAAACCCGATGTTGCTATTGTTACCGATGTTTCGCACAATACGCATACTCCTTTGGTCAATATCGAAAAACATGGCGACATCAAAGGAGGCAACGGGCCCGATTTGACCTTTGGCCCAGCTGTACACAACAATTTGTTGAGCCTTATTCGCAAAGCGGCTCAGAAAAACGATATTCCCTATCAACTCAGTGCCAGCTCAAGAGTAACAGGTACCGATACCGATGCTTTTGCCTTTTCCAATGCAGGCGTGCCAGCAGCGCTTATTTCCTTGCCGCTCAAGTACATGCACACTACTGTAGAAATGGCGCACAAAGATGATGTAGAAAACGTAATCCAATTGATTTATCACGCACTCTTAGAAATTGAAGACAAGCAAGATTTTAGATATTTTAGCTAAAAATTATACTACAAATACTAATATACAAGCACTGTATTAGAGTATGCAAAACAGTAAACGCAGTTGGGTTCACCTAATAAATTGGTTGCTATACAGCAATCTCTTTATTGCCCTATGTGCGGTAGCTATGACTTTGCAAACACTCTTTTTATTGCAACAAGAATGGAAGACAGGTCTCGCCTTATTGGGACTTGTCTTTTTTTCTACTTGGTTTATTTATGCCCTGCACCGGCTCGTGAGTTGGCGCAAACTCAATGCCCGCCTCGATATTCCACGCTTCCAAATTATAGGCAACTACCAGAGCCACATCAAAATTTATGCAGGATTTGCAGCCCTGATGGCGACTATTTGTTTTTTTTATTTAAAACCCAGAACACAAGGGGCACTTATTTTACCTGCTTTATTATCCTTGGGTTATGTGCTGCCTTTTATTGGCAAGCATCAATTGCGGCTGCGTGATTTGCCGTTCATCAAGATATTTTTGATTGCAGGGGTTTGGAGCTATGTCACGGTATTACTTCCTTTGTTAGAAACAGGTATCATCTTGCAAATGGATGCACTATACAGCATTACTCGTCTTATCATTCCTCTATTTTTAGAACGAGCCCTATTTATCTTTATCATTACCTTACCTTTTGACTTGCGTGATTGGAAACTGGACCAGCATCATGCTGTTAAGACAGTTCCTACCGTACTCGGGCCCCAGCGAACGATTTATCTAGGACTTGGCTTATTATTATGCTGGAGTTTAATTGTTACCGTATGCTATCCGTGGCCTTTATTCTTAGCTACTTATGCTACAGCTTTGTGGACAGGTATATTGCTTTGGTATACCTTGAGAACAGGAACAGACGGAGGAACCGTACAAGTCGTGGAAGATGACTATTACTATACAGGACTTATTGACGGGACTATGATTGTACAAGCTGTACTAGTAATACTCACGCATTATTATTCAGCAGGGTAGGAGCTGTTTTGACTTCGTTTTGACACAAAAAAAAATCTAGCAGCTTTCCCGAACTGCTAGATTTTTCCTTGTTAAAACGTATGTCTTTTGGTTTTGGAAGTTGGACTTGAAAAGCTTCCCGACTCTTCAAGTCCTTAATCACCCCAATTAAAACCCAAATTTATTATCGTGTTGTTGAATTTTACTTCCCAATAAAAGCCAACATTAATATCTTACTTGTTAAGTTACTTTATTATAGGCCAATAAAGTGCCAAAAGTT
>CAYULH010000140.1:0-13182 GCA_964445645.1 uncultured Aureispira sp.
TGAGAAAAAACCTCTCATTTTTTATTGTACGGTTACTTTTTTGCACCTACTTAAAGGCAAAATAGTTGCTATTGGCAAAGAGAAATCCTATTATTAGGATAATATCCTAAACGTATACGAAGAGCTATTAGCACCATTCACACATGCAAAAGAAGAACATAGTATTTATAGCAACCAGTTTGGATGGATTTATTGCAGGCAAAAATGGAGAATTGGACTGGTTGCACGCTATCCCCAATCCTCAGAATATAGACATGGGCTTTCAGGAGCTGATGGAGGAAGTAGATGCCATTGTGATGGGAAGAACGACCTTTGAGACGGTCTGTGGTTTTGGTGGGGAATGGCCTTATAGCAAGCCGGTGTTTGTGCTTAGTCGTTCCTTAAAAACTGTTCCTGAGTCCTTGACTACAAAAGTTACGTTGCTGCATGGCTCCCCCTCTGAAGTATTGAAGAAAATACATGCTAAAGGGTTTTATAAATTGTATATTGATGGGGGCAATACTATTCAAGGCTTTATGCAAGCAGATTTGATTGATGAATTGAGAATCACGACTATTCCAATCCTATTGGGAGGTGGCTTTTCCTTGTTTGGGGACTTACCCAAGCCAATGGAATTTGAGCACCTAAGTTCCAAAGTATTCTTAGATCAACTTGTTCAAAACCATTATCAAAGAAAAAGATAACACAATACAATTATCATGAAAACAATCCTATTCTTTACACTAAGCGTACTCTTTGGTAGCTCGCTATTGGCACAAAACACCCTAGAACTAAAAGAAGTGACCTACTATGGAAGCAATTCTAGGGCAACCTATATTCCTCCCCAAACAGCAGAGGATCAAGAGCATTATTTTACCACCAAATTATATGTTATTGGCTGGTCCAAAGATGGCAAATTGGCCTATGTACATTTTTTTCCCGAGTGTTGTTCGCATGGAGAAGGCAGCCCTCCAAGAGTAGAAGTTCGTATACAGGATATGGCTTTGGATAAGGTATTGTGGTCTAAAGATGTTTATGACGAGCAAGAAAACTATGATGGTGGTTCAACGCTTTCCATTCCCCTAAAAAAACACCCTGATCTGCAAGCAAAACTCAAAGCCTACAACATTACCATTCAGAAATGGAGTGGCTATTTTTCGGGAGAGCGGTACAAGGATTATACCTTTACTCCTACGCTAACTTCAAGCAATGCTTTCCGAATTCAGGCCAATTTAAAGGCTGCTGGGAGCAAAGTGATTTTTAAGGCCCAAGAAGATCCTTTGTTTAGCATCAATAATGAGGAACCCGGCTGGGTGGCAGGGGTTATTAACAATCCTTTTGAAGACAGAGTGGCGGTTATTTATTACAAAGAGAGCTATATAGGGCATTGGGAGTATATTACAGATTTTATATTGGTGGGTTGTCGTTTGGATAGTGGATTTAAGTAAATTGTTTAAGATAGTTGTATTATGACAAGGATAGTATTGATTTTTATAACATTGTATGCACAGCTTTCATTTGGACAAAGCATTATACAAACCCGAACCGCATCACTCGTCAATGGGGATTATGCCCTTCAGGGAACGGTACACCAAGAATTGTACAGTGATAGTTCTATGGTCTTGCGATTTGAGAACGATTATTTGACACAGAGCAATGTGTACGATGTGCATGTTTTTTTGACCAATGACAGCATTTATACCGCTCCTATCGACCTAACAGGTTGGTTGTTGGTACAAAATATTGGCACCATTAGTGGCATCAATTATTCCTCTGGCCCAAGGTCGTTCAATTTGCCAGCAGGCACAGCCATCAATGATTACAAGTACATTGTATTTGTATGTGTACAATTTGGACGTTTGCATTGGGGGCATGGCGTATTTGCAGCACCCGTTTTCACCAATATCCCCTACTTGGAAGCCCGTCAGGCAATAGATGTGTCTGTCTATCCCAACCCTTCTACTAATGGCACCACCACCCTTCAGTTTGAAGCACCACAAGAAAATGTGCTGATTGAGGTATTGGATGTGAATGGGAAAGTACGGTCTAATGAACGGGTACTGAATCTACAACAGTATGCCCTAGAAATCCAAGAAGCTGGGATATATTTTGTGAGAATAACCACTAAGCAAGGGTCTACCACCAAAAAAGTTATTCGATTGTAACAACAAAGACAAAAAAGCGATATAATTAGACCGTAAATTGCTCCCCCCTTGTCCAATACACCAAAAGCAAAGCAAACAATGAAAGTATTTATCAGTCACTCTAGCAAAGATAAAGGGATTGCCAGAAGATTATCAAAAGAAATTGAGGCGCTAGGTTGTAAAACCTTTCTAGATGAAAAAGATATTAAAACAGGGCAAGCTATTAGTGAAGAAATCATTAATCATCTTCATAGTAGTGATGACTTTTTATTGTTACTGACTCCAGAATCCAAAAAGAGTGACTGGGTATTAATGGAATTGGGTGGAGCCACTTTCTTGAGAAAGAAAATCATTATAATTTTATATCATTCAGGTGTCAATGATATTCCTACATCTGTATCCAAATACCTAGCAAGAGACATCAATGATATTGAAAAATATTACACTGAACTCAAAGACAGAATAGCTGGTAAACCCGTTCAAAAAACCACAGCCCCCATACAGACACAAGGCAGCACCAATCGTTCTACAGAATTTAGTGTAGGCGAGAAAGTCCGAGTAGTTCCCAGAAAACCCTCCTCTGTCCGTTCAAATATAGGTTGGATTGAAGAAGATATGGAAGGGTATCTTGGACGAAAAGTAGAAATTTCATTGGTGGATCCGGAGGATAGAAGTGTACAAATAAAGCAAGATGGGGGCGAGTTTTGGTGGGCGTTTGAGTGGCTGCTAAAATTGGAAGACTAAGCCCATTATTGCTACCTGTTCTAATCACACTCAAAAAAAATTAACCGCATGAAATTAAATATCCAACTCCTAATTGTATTCCTTTTTATGGGTTCATGCTCCTCCTTTGCACAAGCCCCCAACACGGATTACACCATCCAAAAAGGAGATAAACTTAGAAAAATTGCCAAAACAGCTTATGGCAAAGCTAAGTTTTATCGTAATATCATGGCGGCCACCAATGAGAAAGTAGCAGCAGATAGCAGTTTTGCTACTATATCCTGTGCCAGTGATATTACAGTTGGACAAAAAATCTGGCTTCCTCGCCTAAGCTCCTCCAATAATTTAGTAGGAATCCCCAAAACTGATTGTGAAATTCGCCTGTGGTACAATTACCAAGTGGTGGCTATTGGGGTGATTAATGAAAAATGGATAAAAGATGGCTTAGACCTAAAAACTCGTGCGCTCAAAGCCTACACCCTCAGACATGAGGCACGGGTCAATGCTCGTTTTATGATGCCCAACAAAGTGGCTGTGAAAATGCTCCAAGCACGGGATCAGCAAAAATATGGCAATCCTGATGGCCCTACTTTTGAGTATTTATTGAAAAAAAACACAGACAAGGGCTTATCCTTAGAAGAAGCTTATCAGTCTATTATAGAGAGTAGTAGTAGGACGGATAGTAAGTATAATGCAGATTGTTTGTAGGGGAATTTTGGTTTGATTGTAGTCCTCTTTACACACAGCAACATTAACCTCACCTAAACTAAAAATTCCAATCTTTTACCTTAAATTTAAGGTATAGCAAACTAAAAAAGACTAGATATGAAATCATTTAGAAACTGGACAAGACAAGATATAGCCGATAAATTTGGGCTGGATATTAAAGAAAACTGCACAGATTTGGAGCAGTGGTTGAACATGCCCTTTGAGATTAAAGAGGAAGAACAAAAAGAGCTGGAACGATTGCAATTGAAATTGAAGGGCAATGTAGATGTTTGGAATGAACAGGAATTGATCATCAAATTCATTGCCTTGCTAATTGATATGGTAGATTATGACAATCCTAATTTCAAGACCTTTGCCAATAGAAAACTAAAGGGAGCAATAGATGGTGAACAGGTTGCTGGTGAAGTTGATTTAATGGTAGCATCTGGAATATTTGAACCCCAAGCCCCCTATTTCTGTCTGCATGAATATAAAAAAGAAAAAGGAGTCGATAATGATCCACTTGGACAGTTGATTATAGCTATGATGACTGCACAGGAACTAAATAATAATAAATATCCTATATATGGAGCTTATGTAATGGGGCGAAATTGGTTTTTTCTAACCCTTAAAGACAGAAAATATTGTATCAGTGAGGAATATATAGCTACTAGATCGGATATTTTCAAAATATACGGGATTCTAACGAATCTAAAAATTATGATTGAGAATATAGTTTAGACATCAACCGTACTTCCACAAAGCCCCTAAGCCATACCCAACATTTCCGACAAAACTAATTTATCATCAAATGGATGCTTAACCCCTTTGATTTCTTGATATTTTTCATGCCCTTTGCCGGCCACGAGGACAATATCTTGGCTTTTTGCCAAGGAACAAGCATAGGCGATGGCCTTTTTTCGGTCTAGGATAACCGTTACATTGGGGGCATTGGGTGGAATGCCTTTTAGCATATCGTCTACAATTTGCTGGGGTTCCTCCATGCGTGGATTGTCCGATGTTAGAATAAGGAGGTCACTGTTCTCAAACGTAACCCTTGCCATTGCTGGCCGTTTCTCTTTATCCTTATCGCCCCCACAGCCTGCAACCGTAATGAGTCGATTGGTTTTGAGCTTGGTTAAGGTTTTGTACAATTCAACAAAAGCATTGGGCGTATGGGCATAATCCACCAAACCAACAATTCCATCCTTTGAACGAAGGTATTCAAATCTTCCCTCTACAGGCTGTAGCTGTGGCAATACCTCCATGAGCCTAGATTGGTCTTTGCCAAGCAATAGAGCAACAGCATAAGCCGAAAGCGCATTGTAGGCATTGTACGCTGCTCGTAGTGCCAATGAAATAGGCCGCCCTTCCAATTCAACCACCAAACCGCTCATTTTATCCTCTAATATATTGATAAAAAAATCCGCTTTAGGATGTTGGACACTCACAGATTTTAAGACCGCCTTGGTATCCCTAACCATTTGGGGGCTATTGGGATCATCGAGATTATACACGATAAAAGCAGCAGGATCGAGACTATCCAGAAAGGATTTCTTGACTTGAAAATATTCCTCAAAAGAGCCGTGATAATCAAGATGATCGTGTGTGATGTTGGTAAATACAGCCCCAGCAAAATGTATTCCTGTCAATCTTCTTTGGTGAATTCCGTGGGAGCTAACCTCCATAAAACAGTACTCGCAATCGGCCTCCACCATTTCTCGGCACAATGCCTGAAGATCTTTGGCATGAGGCGTTGTTTTGGTGGTAGGAATCTCCCTATCATTTACTTTATTAACAATAGTAGATAACAAGCCCACTTTGTAGCCCAGTTTTCTAAAAAGTTGGTGCAATAAAGAAACCGTTGAAGTTTTTCCATTCGTACCCGTCACCCCTATCATCTTTAGTTGTTGGGTAGGATTATCATAATAATTGGCGGCCATCATAGACAAGGCATCTAAGGCATTGTTTACTTGTACATAAGCTACTGCCCCCTCGATTTTGGCAGGCAATACTTCACAAACAATCACAGAAGCCTTTCTATCAATGGCCTCTTGAATAAACTGATGCCCATCTATTCCATAAGCAATAACAGCAAAAAACACATCGCCCTGCTCTACGGCTTGCACCTCAAATTGTATATTCTTTATAGCCGTGTCCGCCTTGCCCACCAATTCCAAATGAGGGACATTTTGGAGTATTTTTTTTAAATCTTTCATGCAAAATAGTGTACAGAGCGTTGTTATACCACCTTCTTAGAAAATTGGTTGATGATTTCTTTGGGAGCCACTGGTTCGATAAGGGCTGTTTGGTGCCCTAACAATTCAGGGTCAATCCAATTATAAGCCGAAGCATTTTTTTTCATTGCCTTGACATGCAAATCGGCAACATGCGAAAAGATTTTTTGGCCAGTTGCGGGGCGGTGTTCGTCTACCGGCGATTGAAGTGTAGCGGCTACAAAATCGCTGACTTCCTTTATCGTAATCGTTGGAACTAAAGAGCGTATTGCTTTATAATGTAGATTGGCTAATAACAAACACGTATCGGTAATCCCAGCCCGTTCGCCAATTCCATTGATAGAAGACGAAATCCACTGAACCCCCAACTCTATGGCCTCTAATGTATTGGCCATAGCCAAGCCTCTATCATTATGAAAATGCACCTCCAAAGGGGTATTGGTGTGTTGTTGCAGCACTCGAACCACCTTCGCCACTTCCTTGGGTTCGAGAATCCCAAGCGTATCGGCAAAACATATTCTATCCGCCCCCCATTGAATTGCGTTCTCGTACACCATTAGCATCAAATCCATGTTTGTTCTTGAACAATCCTCTATTGTAAACCGAACCTTTAATTGATTCGCTTTTGCCAATTCAATACTCTCATGCACCCGTTCTTTGATTTTCTCAATCGAAAAGTTATTGATACGAAACTTAGCATACTCATTGGTAGATACAAAAATACCCACCCAATCCACGCCAGCATCAACGGCTCTTGCCACATCATTAGCAGTAGCTCTAGCATGGGTCATGAGCGAGGTAGCAGGAAATTTTCTTTTGATAGCTTGCAACATCTTCACTTCACCACTCGAAATAGCCGCATGTCCTACCTCCAGCTGGTCCACACCAATAGCAATAATCTTTTCTGCAATGTCCAATATATCCTTGTGCAACAATTCTCTTGGAATCGACTGTTTGCCTTCTCTTAGGGTGGCATCGTTAATTTGGGGAGTTTTCATATAAAATTTATACTCTTTATTTGAAGCATGTTCGCCAATGCTCCTGCTATAAACCTAATATTCAATTATAGCAAAGCTGTTTTGTAACCTTACTTTGTTAGGAATCGTATTCCGTTAATTATTAGAATAATATTGGCAATATTTACTAACAGCTTTAAAAGTAAAAAATAAACTTGTATATTAATAAAGCACGAGCTATTTTAAGCATTATTTACGTATTAATTTTAGTTTATTCCTCAAAAAAAAGTAGGATTATTGCCACTTTCTTTCAATGAAAAACATGCGATCTCTCCAAGCCTTCCAACTCCTTCTAGTATCCTTTGTGGGGATATGTTTATTTACCAATTGTAATTCCAATAATACCATAACCACAACCATCGAAAAATCGAAACAACCAACACTAAAACCCTCCAAGCTAGGGGGTGGTTCTAGTGGCATGGAACAACTTACGGATAGTTCTTACTTGGTGGTATACGATGTCAAAAACTTTAAGCAAGGCACTCGGCTTGCCATTATACGCATCACAGAAAATGGCTTAAAAGTATTGCCCATAAAAGTAGACCAATGGGATGCAGAAGGCATTTCGAGTGACTTGGAAAGTGTATGCCGCATTCCCAACAAAAAAAATGAATTTTTGATAGCTGAATCGGGCAACTGGCAGGGCAAACTAGGGCGTATTTTTCATATTCAATTAGACATTTCCACCCTAAAAGCCGAAGTGTTGGGTAGTTTCAAATTTCCCATGCTGCACCAAAATGATAGAGGGCTTACGGGCGACCAGTACGAAGCCATCCATTGTTTGAATTATAATAATAATGAAAAAATCATCTTGCTAGGAGAACGAGGCGGCTCCACCGTCAATCCCACGGGCATTCTCAGATGGGGCGTATGGAACATCCCAAACAATACCCTAAGCACGACCCCACCAAGCTTGAAGGGCATCCCTGTAAATGCACCGGGCCATTGGGCCAACCCAGCTTCCAAAAGAAGCATCACCGATCTGCATGTAGATGCCCAAGGGGCTATTTGGGCGGCTGCCTCTGAAGATGATGGAGATTTAGGCCCGTTTTACTCGGTTATCTACCAATTGGGCCAGCTCAATCCAGCCAATAGTGCAATACCCTTTACGGTATTGGATTCCCTAACGGTAGGGGTAGAAATTTATGGCTTCAAAGTAGAAGCCTTGTCGGGGGCAGCCAAGGGAATTGATTGTACGCATAGTTTTGGGACAGAGGATGAGGATTATGGTGGGGTTTGGCGGCCTGTGCGGGTTCGTTAAATTCAAATCGCATGTATGAGCAATGGAGTAAAAAATAAACTCCTATAAATAATTTGTCCTTCCAACACACCACGCTCCCCTCCCCAAAGTATACCCTCAAGTACCCTCTATTTGATGCAGTTGTCCACGCTTTTTTCAAAAATATTGTGCTTTTTTTGTATTATAGTGTGAGGTACTATAATTGGTAAGTCCTGCTTTTGGTCTGCGTCACAAATGAGTGGGCTTACTGGTTGAAATAGCATTCTCCACACGACAAACATCTCAAAAGTAAAATACAATGACAAAACTAGCACTCCAACAACAAGAACTGGAAAAGATAAAGGTAGATTTTCACTACCTCATCTCCTTGTTCAAAGAAATGTTGACCTCTATAGGCGAGGAAAATATAGCCAATGCCTTGCCCTTTGACCCTCAAGAACTGTCGGAAGCAGGCAGTTACTCCAATGACAAATTGACACAGGCCATTGGTGTTTGTTTTGAATTGCTCAATTTGGCCGAGGAAAATGCCGCCACCCAGTTTCGCAGAAAAGCCAAAACACAGTCGGGTTTGGAATCCATTAGAGGATCGTGGGGCGAAACCCTGCACCAGTGGAAAACAGCAGAAATAGATGAGCAGGAAATTGCACAAACCTTACGCAAAATAAACGTGATGCCGGTGTTGACAGCACACCCCACCGAGGCCAAGCGATTGACCGTAATCGGCATTCACCGAGAGGTGTATTTGTTATTGGTAAAAAAAGAAAATCCCAATTGGTCTACCTCTGAGAAGGCCATGATCAAGCAAGAAATCATCAGCTTTATGGAGCGTTGGTGGCGTACAGGCGAGATTTACCTACAAAAGCCAAGCTTGGAGGACGAGAGAAATAACCTGATGCACTACTTTGTCAAAGCATTTCCAGAGGCCGTGCGTCTGACCGACCAGAGCTTGCTCGATGCTTGGACTACCTTTGGCTTTTCGCCCGAATTGTTGGAATGGCCCGAGCATTTTCCGCTCACCCAGTTTGGCAGTTGGGTAGGTGGCGACCGTGATGGACATCCCTTTGTTACGCCAGCATTTACGGCTTCTACCTTGCGCCTACATCGTCAGGCAGCTCTCCAAATGATACAGACTCAACTGTATGATTTGGCAGGCAAACTCAGCTTTTCGAGTTATCGAATTACCATTCCACAAGAGTTTGTAGACCAAGTACATGCTACTGCAGAATTCTTTGGGGAGGCAGGACAAAAAGCATTAGATAGAAACCCTTCTGAGCCTTTGCGCCAGTATGTGAATTTACTCTTGGTTCGTTTGAGCAATACTATTAATGATGATTATAGCCTTGGTAAAGCTAGTTATTTTGAATCTGCTGATAGTTTGGCGGTAGAACTCCGAAAATTGAGGCAGTTGTTGATTGATTTGGGGGCTGAACGGATAGCCAAACAATGGATGTTCCCACTAGAGCGTCTGGTGCAGTGTTTTGGTTTTCATTTGGTAAAGCTGGATATTCGACAAAACAGTTCTTACCACGAAAAAACCATTAGCCAGATTTTGGCAGCCTCGGGTGCTGAAGATTTTGATTATGGCAGTTGGGAGGAAGAAAAACGATTGGCCTTTTTGAATGAGGAACTCAAAAGCAATCGTCCATTTTTGGTGACGGGTACTTCTTGTGGGCCAGAAGCGGACAATGTATTGGGCTATTTGCGTGAAGTGAAAGCCTATATTGACCAATATGGCAAAGCGGGGATTGGTTCTGTCATTGTGAGTATGACCCGAAGTTTGAGCGATTTGTTGTTGGTGTTTTTGCTCTTGCGAGAAGTGGGCTTGCAGGATGCCCATTTACCTGTAGCGCCGCTCCTAGAAACCATTGACGACTTGATTGCTGGGCCTGAAATTCTCAAAGCTTATTTGGAACACCCTGTTATACAAAAACAAAGAGAGGCGTTGCCTAACTTTACCCAAGAAATTATGTTGGGCTATAGTGATAGTAACAAAGATGGAGGAATATTAGCAAGTAGATGGAATATTTACAAAGCAGAAGAAAACCTTACCAAAGTAGCCCGAGAAATGGGCGTTCAATTGTGTTTCTTTCATGGGCGTGGGGGCACTATCAGCCGTGGAGGCGGAAAAACACACCGATTCTTAGACAGTATGCCGCCGGGTTCTATGAGTGGGCAAATGAAAGTAACCATACAAGGCGAAACCATTGCCAACCAATTTGCCAACCGTCTCACAGCTACTTATAATTTGGAAATGTTGGTAGCTGGAACGGCCAAACAGGCTATGATTCCTGTTAAAAAATCCAAAGATGAACGCCTGTACAAGATGATGGATTATTTGGTAGATTTGACTAGAACAAATTATCGAAAACTACTAGATCATCCTATGTTTATTGATTTCTATACAGCCGCTACTCCTATTGATGTATTGGAACAAAGCAAGATTGGTTCTAGACCTGCCCGTAGAACAGGGCAACGTTCCTTGGATGACCTTCGAGCTATTCCGTGGGTGTTTAGTTGGAGCCAATCCCGATTTAATCTTACAGGTTGGTTTGGAATGGGGGCTGCCTTGAAACAGTTTGAACAAGAATTTCCAGAAGATTTTGAACGTCTGAAACACTTATATAAAGAGTGGCCTTTCTTAAAATATCGCCTCATTCAGATTGAATCCAATCTATTAGCAGCAGATGTGGAGATTATGAAAAAGTTTGCTGATTTGGTGCAGGATGACGCTACCAGACAGGAATTGATGGAATTAATCTTGACGGATTACCAAACTTGTCTCGAAGAGATCCAAAGCATTATGGTAGAACCTGTAGAAACTCGACGTATCTCCAAGCTGGCCAATATCAAATTGAGAAAGGATGCCCTAAGGGTGCTGCATGATATACAAATTGACACCCTTAGCAATTGGCGTGTTATCAAAAATAATGGTTCTGAACAAGGTGATATACTGATACAACTCTTGGTGTTGGTCAATGCACTATCTGGTGGCTTAAAAAGTACGGGATAACCCCCTATTCTATAAAAAACGAGCTAATAGCCTTGTTCAACTCCATGTTGGGCAAGGCTATTTTTATAATTCTTCCCTACACCATTCCATCTGTCGAAATTAAACCTCCCTCTGTCCATCAATTAACACACAATTCTTCCAAATACAGTATCTTGTGGTTCTCGTTTAAACAATAAAGTTGTTATTACTAAACCAAACACATCAATTTACTGCTATGAACTATTTTTTTAGTGTTGTTTTTTGTTTGTTAATCACCTACACCTACGCCCAAGACAATACAGCCTACCAAAAACCTCCCAAAGAAATACTGGAGTTGGTGGATGTATCCAGAGCACCTAGTGTATTGCTGGATGATAAGAAGGAAAACATGGTGCTGCTTTACAGAAATTCTTACAAGTCTATCGAAGAATTATCGAAAGAGGAATTGCGCTTAGGCGGCTTGCGAATTGACCCCAAAACCAATATTGGTAGCCGAGTTACTTATTTTAATAATGTAAAAATCAAAAAGCTTGGCCAAAAGGAGGCAGAATTAGTTGCCGTCAAGGGTTTGCCCAAAAATCCAAAATTGACCAACTTTCGCTGGTCGCCCGATCAGAGCAAAATTGCCCTAACCAATACCACGGCAACGGGTGTAGAGGCTTGGGTGCTGGATATTAATTCGGCCTCTGTCACCAAAATTACAGCAGCCACGCTCAATGCCAATGTAGGGGGCGTTATCAATTGGTTTGAGGATGGAAAGTCCTTGTTGGTAAAGATGGTTGCTACCAATAGAAAGCCACTTATTGATACCAAAACAGCCGTACCTACAGGCCCTACTATTTCGGTCAATGATGGCAAGAAAGCACAGAATAGAACCTATCAAGATTTGTTGAAGAACAAAAATGATGAGCATAATTTTGAACAACTCGCCTCTTCCGAAATCTATAAAGTGTCGCTGGACGGCTCCAAAGAAAAATGGTTGGGCAATGATATTTACACGGGCATTAGCTTCTCTCCTGACGGCAATTATGTAATGGTGGTGACGGTCGAAAAGCCCTTCTCTTATTTGGTGCCTTACAGAAGATTTCCTTCCAAAACCACGATTTATACCAAAGAGGGCAAAAAAGTAGAAACAGTACTAGAAGTGCCATTAATTGAGGATTTGCCCAAGGGTTTTATGGCTGTAAGAACAGGCAAACGCAACTTTAGCTGGCGCAATGACAAAGCGGCCACCTTAACTTATATAATGGCACTGGACGGGGGCGACCCAGCAAAGGAAGTGGAATATCGCGACGAAATGTTTCAATTGGAAGCACCATTTAAGGGCGAAGGAAGAAGCCTACTCAAAACCATTAATAGAGCTTATAGTGTAGAATGGGGCAATGATGAAGTAGCCATTGCTTATGATTATTGGTGGAATACCCGAAATACAAAGTCCTATATCTTCAACCCCTCCAACCCTGACCAAAAACCCGTGCTGCTGCACGATAGAAATTATCAAGATAGATACAGCGATCCCGGTAATTTTGTCACCGAACGCAATGCAATGGGAAGCAGTGTCTTGACTATTGTTAATAATCAAGTATTTGCAATAGGCGATGGATATACCAAGGAGGGGCAATTCCCGTTTGTGGATCAGATGAATCTAAAAACACAAAAAAAGAAACGTCTATACCAATCGGAGTACACAGACAAGGTAGAAGATATTCGCAATTATGATCCCAAAACCAAGGAGTTATTGGTGAGAATTGAGTCGCCTACCGAATATCCCAATTATTATTTTAGAAATGTTCAGAAAAAGCAATTGAAGCAACTTACGCACTTTGAAAATCCATTCAAAAGCATTCAGAATGTACACAAAGAAGTGATTACGTACAAGCGTGATGATGGTGTAGAACTTTCGGGTACCCTGTATTTGCCTGTGGGTTATGACAAAAAGAAAAAGGAAAAAATGCCTATGATTATGTGGGCTTATCCTACCGAGTACAAGGACAAGGCAAGTGCTGGACAAAGCACCAAGAATCCAAATGAGTTTACCTATCCTTATTATGGCTCTATGGTCTATTGGGTGACTAGAGGCTATGTGGTATTGGATGATGCTTCCTTCCCCATTGTTGGCGAGGGCGAGGAGCAGCCCAATGATTCG
>CAYULH010000141.1:0-5120 GCA_964445645.1 uncultured Aureispira sp.
TTTACAATTTGCATCATCAATAATTAGAACTTAACAGCCCTGCCCTTCGGGGTTCTTAAAACCACTGTGTAAAAACTAGAAAATTTAGAACTTAACAGCCCTGCCTATTGGGCCCTATAATTAAATTAAAATAGCCATTCTGAAGTAGTATCAGAATGGCTATTAGAAAGGCTGTTTGGCCTACTTAAAATATACTGGCTTAGTTAAAATCGTTCATAGAACGGCCCAAGAATGTCAATACATTTCTAAAACCAATGTATGATTTGGTTGTATCTTGGAATTCCCAGTGACGTGTTCCTGTTTGGATGTAGTACATGATGTCTTTCCAAGAACCGCCACGAATAACTTTACGTTTCCAAGCAGTTAGGTCTTCATCTTGAGCATCAAAACGAATATCAGGTTGCAAATCGTGTAAGAAGGCATAAGCATTTTTGTAGTAAGCAGATGAAGTCCACTCTGACACGTTGCCAGACATATTATACAAACCATAGTCATTGGGGAAGTAAGCATCGGCACGAACGGTATACAAACCACCATCGGCAGGATAATCACCACGGCCGGGTTTGAAGTTGGCTAATAGACAGCCTTTGGCATTGCGAACATAATACCCCCCCCAAGGGAATGGAGCCAAGTCATGGCCACCTCTAGCAGCATATTCCCACTCGTGTTCTGTAGGCAAACGGAAATCTTCTGTATTTACATCTTCAAAGTTATTCCACAAATTTGTTCTCCAATAAGAGAAAGCATTGGCTTGTTTCCATGCAATTCCAACTACTGGATAATCATCAAAAGCAGGGTGCCAGAAATAATTACGGGTCATTGGCTCATTGTAAGAATAAGAAAAGTCGCGAATCCATACTAAAGTATCAGGATAAATTCTTGTAGCATCTTTCTTGATATAATCTGAGCGGTTGTGTACTTCTGTAGAGTGTCTGTTGTAATCACTAGACCAAGAATAATCTTGAGCGGCACCTTTCCAATCATACCATTGATAGTCAAATACCAATTGACGTATATCTAAGTTGCGGCTACTACCAAACTGCTCATCACCTTGGTAGAACATATCGTCTAGTTCACCTCCAGGCTCATAATTTAGTTCTTGCTCCCAATCTACTCCCTGAATATTACCGGGGTATTCTTTGGTATGTCCCAACTTGGTATGTGCAATCGAATCACGCACCCACTCTACAAATTGGCGGTATTCATTATTGGTAATTTCTGTATCATCCATAAAAAAGCCTTGGATAGAGACTTGTTTGGGACGTTGTACTAGCGCATGATTCACATCTTGATCACTTGGCCCGATATGTAAGCTTCCAGAAGGAACATATACCATACCATAAGGTTGAATAGGTCTCCAAAGTGGTCGTTCCAATACACCAGTTAACTGGCCACTGTCTACTTTGGCACATGCTCCAATAAGTAGAGAGAGAAATAAAAGAGCTAAATTTTGTTTTTTCATGTTCGCACCCGTGTTTAAAACCGTTTTCTTAAAAAAGCGTCCACTACAATGCACGGCAAGGCAACCGGCTGTAGTAGTAATTAGGAAGTTATATAAGCAATAAAGAAAGTAGCGTGTAATATTTGCTAAATTTCTAGTGAAGAATCTAAGCTTTCATTAACAGTTAAGGCACTTTCTATTAATGAGTCAGATTGCTTCATCGGATTAGTAACGCATACAAACCCTTTATTATTATCTGTGCTGTTAAACTTTCCGTATTTTTTTCTGTGAAATTATAAAAATCTAGGGTTATAGATAACTTTTGAAGGGATTTCTTTGCCAATTTTTTTGTTGAGATTGTAATTAAGGACTACTTCGTGAGAGCCGTTATTAAACCCCTGTAAACTGCCAATTGACAAATCATAAGCATACGCCAACGTAAAATTTTTATTCCATTTTACCCCCGCCAAAAACACAACAGCATCGTTGTTTAAATCACTATATCCTCTAAACGCCACACCTCCAAAAATATTATCTCTCCAATCCAAAATTATAGCTAATTCGGGTTGAAATTTCACAAAATCACTTTTTACCAACAGAGAAGGCTTGATTGTAAAGTCTCTGTTAACGGGTATTTTGCCTGTTGCAGTCAAGAAATAAGCACGATTGTACAAAATAGAAGCATCATTGGCCAGTTGTAAACTCGGTTGGGTAAGATTAATGGCCGAAAGGCCAACTTCGAACCACTCATGCTGATAATAAAGGGCGGCATCCACACTAAATGACAAGCCCGTAACACGGGCAGTGGGTACATTGGGGTCATTATGATTAATGCCCAATTCGTAAATACCATTGGGGGTGAGCAAACGGCTGCCATCCAATTCTTTTTGAATCATGCGGCCAGCCAAACCTATAGATAGACGGCCTGCTTCTTTGAGATCTATTATATAACTATAAGAACCACGCAATGCCAAATTGCTATAAGCTCCAATAACATCATACTCTACCCCAATTCCCACTCCACTACTAATTATTTCTAGTGGCATGTGTGCATTAAAATTTAAATTTAAGGGAGTACCGGGAAAATTGACCCATTGTTTCCTAAAAACACCTGTAATGCTCAGAGATTGGTCCAAACCATTGTAAGCATTGTTATAAGCATATTTATTCAACATAAACAACGAGTACTGGGCCGGCTGTTGTGCATAAAGTGTGGTGACTAAACTCACACTCAACAATAGTAGTAGTAGTTTATTTTTTATCATAGTTATTATCATTTAATACTTCGTGAATTAGCTCGCTTTGTTACTCACGTTGTTCGTGAGCTCGCAGGCTCGGTTCGCTCGTGAGCTCACCTACGGTTCGGTTTTTTACTTTACTGATTACTTTGTACACAGTACAAAGCAAGTCAGATCGCTTTGCGAGTACAAAAAAACTAAAAAAGCACCTTGTATATAATTGATTATCAATCTTTTACAATTCTGCTTGTTTTCGTATAATGAATTGATAATCAATTAGATACAATTTCCAGCGAAGTAAGGATCATTCTAATTCTAATAATAAGGAACAATTGGTACAATTCTATCCCAACCAACGGCCCAATACAGCAGCCAAAACAAATAGCAATAATACCAGCCACCAATTGATGGGGCGGCTTGGTTGTCTCAGAAATCTACGTGCCTTAGTCTCCTCCTCTTCTAACAAGACATGTTCAACAATAGTGTTACTATCTTTGGGGGTAGTTTCCCATTTTTTTAGTTCCGCAATAATTTGTCCACAATGCTCCCAACGCTCCTTAGGATTCTTTTTTAAACACTTTTCTACCAATAATTGATAGGGCATTGGAATATTGGGCAACAATCCAAGCACCCAATCTTCTTTTCCTGTAATTCTAGCTTGGATTTTGGCATTGGGCAAGCTGGCACTTTTTTCGCCAAAGGGCAAACGCCCTGTCCACAATTGGTACAACAATACCCCATAAGCCCAAATATCAGTACGTTTATCTACAGTAGCTTCAGAATCAAATTGTTCTGGTGCTAGATATTCATAATCACTAAAAAAAGCTAAAGGAATTCTTTTCTTATTGCCATAATTGATAAACTTAGGCACCAAATTGCCATAGGACTCCTCTAATAATATGTGACTAGCTGCTAAGTTTTGCCATACAACACCATGCTCGTGCAAATAGTTTAAGCCATCCAAAACCTGCTCGGCAATGGCTTGTTTTTCTTCTGCATTAAGCCCCGAAGCTTGTGCTAGGCTTTTGCGACTGACCAAGGGCAACAGTGCCAATTCGGTAATATTGCCCATTTCAAAACGAAAATTTTGATGGTAGGGCAATAGGTTGTAGTGGCTCAATGAACGGGCATTTTGGTAGCGTTCTTGCAACAATCCTTGGTCAAAACGTGGGTGCAGCTCGCTCCATTTTACTGCCCATACCTGTTCTGTATCTTTTTCGATAGCCTTGTAAATACTACCTTGATGCCTGGGATCTAAGGACTGTGTTTGATCTATCCGATAGTTTTCCAAAAAATCTTTTAATGTCTCCATCCTATTGCCCTAACCTTGCAAGGAGTTCCAGTTGCCTGTAATGGCCAGTGTCAATCCCGGAACTTGAATATTAACAAATAAGGTTTGACCAGAAGGCGAAAAGCAGACCCCTGCAAATTCAGAATGATAACCTATATTTTCTGCTATTTGGTAAAATTGGCCTTGGGGTGTGATGCCAAAAATTCGGGGGTGGATGCCATCTTCACAAAAAACAACATCTCCCCAAGGGGCCACCGTCAGGTTATCACAATAACGCAACACACTGGTATCATTGGGTTCACTGTACAAATACAATCGGCCGTGGTGCTTGGATTCATTTT
The DNA here is from genome assembly GCA_964445645.1 of uncultured Aureispira sp. Classification (GTDB taxonomy): domain Bacteria; phylum Bacteroidota; class Bacteroidia; order Chitinophagales; family Saprospiraceae; genus Aureispira. The sequence goes on from CAYULH010000141.1 coordinate 4,312, forward strand.
CTCGCTTGGTGCCTTCATAACGACTAGGTACATACTTAAAGATTTGCCCTGTCTTGAGTTGTCCGCCATTGGTACAAGCAAAATACAATTCGTCTTTTCCAAACCAAATCCCCTCTCCTCTAGCAAATAAGGCAGCTCCTTTTTCAAAACCTCTGTATCTCAAATCATCCTTGGGAGCTTCTACATTGGTCATATTCATCCATCTAACGGCATAACCTGTCCCCTCTTCCAAGTTGCGCTTAGTCCAGTTGCGTGTGTCCATTCCATTTTTCCAAACAAAAGCCAAAGCTTGTAATTGGCCCCCTTCATGCAAGGCCCCTTTTACTTTGGGAATAAATCTGTAAAATAAGCCATCTGATCGATCTTCGGTCAAATAGACAATACCTGTTCGTGGGTCTACGGCCACGGCTTCATGATTAAAACGCCCCATAGCCCGTAATGGAATGGGATATTTAATATAAGGTTTTTCAGTGGCGGGTACCTCAAAAACATAACCGTGATCTTTGGCGTGGGTAGCATCTTTGCTCTTGACATATTCTTCACAAGTTAGCCACGAACCCCAAGGAGTAATGCCTCCTGCACAATTGCGTGCAGTGCCTGCCAAGCTCAAAAATACTTGTTCTACTGTCTGCGTTTGCTCATTGTAAATACTTGTAGTAGTGCCACCCAAGTGGGGGTACTTGCCATAACCACTGTCAAAGAGTTTTTTGGGATTGATTTTGGACAAGTGTTGGTTGCTGTAGCCAAAAGGAGATTCTACTAAGTAGGTGGGTGAATTTTCGTGGTTTCGAATTAGAATGACTCGGCCA